>CAMMYM010000040.1 GCA_946527725.1 uncultured Clostridia bacterium | reverse complement strand
GGCAACCAGCTGGAATCGGAGTTCGGCGGGGACCGGTGCTTCGGGATCCTGGCCTGTATGGATTTTATCCTGGTCTGCACATATGCGGCGGAAGGCGCCGATCCGGAGCTTGTGCTGTACAAAAAGAGATAAACGATAGCGGAGCGAAGCTGAATCCCGCCGCTTTGGCTTCCCGGGGCATTGTAAATCAATGCTCCCGGGATTTTGCTTTTCCGGCGGAATTCCCGGTTGAACTGTTTCAGGATTCTATGGTATAGTATCGGAAAATTACCGGGATGCGGGCGGAAAACCCCGGAAGACGCGGCTGTGCCGCAGGGAGCTTCCCGGGAATGCATATGGAATAAATGAAAAGAAGGATTTGAAAATGACGGAGCTGAAAAAGCTGTCTGTGGAGGACGGACGTGATATATACGATATGCTGCAAACAATGCCGAAGGATGAGAACGGTCTGATCAATAACGTGAACGGCATGACCTGGGAGGAATACAAAACCTGGCTGGTCAAAAAGCAGCAGGAAGCTGAGCAGGAAGGCCTGGTGGACGGATGGAAGGTACCTTCTGCGACATACTGGCTGTATGTGGACGGAACCCCGGTGGGTTTCGGCAATGTGCGGAGTTTCCTGACCGACGCACTGCGCAAAGCGGGCGGCCATATCGGATACGGTATCGCACCACAGTACCGCAGGAAGGGCTACGGCAAGGAGCTTTTGCGGCGGTTGCTGCGGGAAGCGGCCGCGGCGGGAATCGAAAAGGCCCTGCTGACCATCCATGCGGACAATACCCCGTCCCGAAAGGTGGCGCTGGCCAATGGCGGCGTGATTACCGGGCAGACGGATGAGCGGATCTGGGTCTGGATCAACACAAAGGAACAACCGGGCAGCCTGACGCTGCCGGAAAACAACGGGGACAGTTCAGACTGCCGGTAACGCAGGGAACTTCAGTTCTGAACATTATTTATATTTATGAAACAAAATGAGTATGATGAACAAAGATCTGATTTATGAAGTCCTGTCCGTTGTGGAGGAGATTCCGGAAGGACGCGTGGCAACCTACGGCCAGATTGCCAGGCTGACCGGCAGGGACAGGAATGCGAGAATGATCGGAAAGATCCTGAGCATATCAGCGTATTACGGACAGTATCCATGCCACCGGGTGGTCAATCATGCCGGAAGAACCGCACCGGGTTTCCGAACCCAGCGGGAACTGCTGGAGGATGAAGGTGTTGAGTTCAGGGCGAACGGCTGTGTGGACCTGAAAAAGTATCAATGGGATTGCTGAAAAAACGGAGAGGATAAAGTATGGACGACCTGTTTTTGAGTGCGTTTTATTTTCCGGGGGAGGAAGCGGAATCTGACTTCATGTTCGGACTGAAAACCACTTATGACCAGTCAGTGTATCCATACGGCGTGCTGCCCCAAGCCGGGCTGAATGAGATTATCTTCCGGCCGGTGACCATTCTTTACGGCGGGAACGGCAGCGGGAAAAGCACAGCCCTGAATGTAATTGCGGAAAAGCTGCGGCTGATCCGGAGCAGCGCTTACAACCGTTCGCGATTCTTTGAGGATTATGTCGACCGGTGCCGCGCAACCGTGGGCGGAGCGATCCCGAAAGGCAGCCGGATCATAACCAGCGACGATGTGTTTGACATGATGCTGGATATCCGGTCCATCAACGAAGGGATTGACCGCAGACGGGAAAAGCTGGCGGAGGATTATTACGATCTGAAACATGAGAAGTTTCAGCTCAGATCCCTGGACGACCTGGACCACCTGCGCATGATTAACCAGGCAAGGAGCAAGACGAAAAGCCGGTTTATCGAGAACGAATCCGGGAAAAGCCTGCGGGAACGGTCGAACGGGGAAAGCGCACTGATGTATTTCCAGGGTAAGATCGAAATGGACACACTGTGCCTGCTGGATGAGCCGGAGAACAGCCTGAGTCCTGAAAACCAGGTGGTCCTTGCGGATTTCCTGGCGGAATCTGTCCGGTACTGCGGGAACCAGCTGGTGATCAGCACCCATTCACCCTTCCTGCTGGCGTTTCCGGGAGCGAAGATCATCAACCTGGATGAGCATTCCCGGGTAGTGGACAGCTGGACGGAACTGAAAAATCCAAGGGTATACTATGACTTTTTCAAAAAGCACGCTGACGAGTTTGAGGAAAGCTGACTGAGCAGGGTGAACGTCTGCGGGAAAAGCAAACGGTTTGTGTTCCTTGCGGCCTTCCGGGCGTTATGTTATATTATGTCAAAACGAGATTTCGGCCGTAAACAATGCGGGGGAAGGCATTTTCATGTTTATACAGAAATTTCTGGGAGTAAAAGATCATACGGGAAAGCCCATTGGTCCGTCCCAGACAAAAGAACTTTACCGTAACATGCTTTCCATCGCCTGGCCTTCCACGGTGGAAGGCGCGCTGCTGAGTATCATCAGCTCTGTGGACACGATGATGGTCGGAACGCTTGGCGCGGCATCCATCGCTGCTGTGGGACTGACCGGCCAGCCCCGGATGATTATGCTGATCTTTGCCCAGGCACTCTGCATCGGTACAACGGCGATTTGTGCCCGCCGCAAAGGCGCGCAGGACAGGAACGGGGCCAATGACTGCCTGAATCAGTCCCTGGGAATTATTACCGTTATCGGTATCCTGATGACGCTGATCGGCTACTTCGGCGCGGAATGGCTGATGCGCCTGGGCGGGGCAAATGAGGATACATTTGCATTGAGCACGGATTATTTCCGGATCATCAGCCTGGCTTTCCTGCCGCAGTGCTGGCAGCTGTGCATTTGTGCGGCCATGCGTGCGATCGGCAAAACCCGCATTACCATGTTAACGAACATTACGGCCAATCTGATTAACGTTGTTCTCAATTATATCCTGATTAACGGAAAACTGGGTTTCCCTGCCCTGGGCGTTAGAGGCGCAGCTATCGCCACAGCCTGCGGAACCGTATCGGCAAGCCTGATCTGCGTGGCGCTTGCCTTACGCAAGGGGGGCTATTACCATCTGGCATTTCCGAAGTTTGACCGCCTGACAATGAACGGCCTTGTCCGGGTTGGATCCAGTTCGATGGTGGAGGCTGCCTGCCTCAGGATCGGTTTTCTGATTCTTGCACGCCTGATTGCGGGCATCGGCACAAACGCTTTTGCCGCTTACCAGATCGTCGGCCAGGTAACGTCTCTTTCATTCACCCTGGGAGACGGAGTCAGCACCGCTGCAACCTCCCTCGTCGGCCAGAGCCTCGGCGCTAAGCGCAAGGACCTGGCCATGGGCTATGCCCAGGCGGCGTCACGGCTCGGCCTCATGGTCGCTCTGCTGCTGATGCTGGTTATCTTTGTTTTCAGCCGCCAGCTTGCGATGCTCTTTACAAACGATGAGGAAATCATCTATGCAGTAACGCTCTCCTTCTTTGTGGCAATCGCCGCCATGATTCCCCAGAACGGGCGGGTTGTTCAGTCAGGCGTCCTGCGGGGCGCCGGCGATGTCCGTTTCGTAGCCATCTGTGCCTTGCTCAGCGTTTCAATCCTTCGCCCCTTCCTGACCTGGCTGTTCTGTTATCCGTTGGCCAATACCTGGCCCGGTGTGCCGGTCGCGGTGCTGTCTCCCTGGATTGCTTTCCTGATTGATGCCATCGTCAGGGACCGGCTGCTGCATCACAGGATCCGCCAGGGGAAATGGCTGAATATTGAGCTTTCCTGACGATGCCAATGCAGACCGACCGGCAGAGCTGCGAGGCACAGGATCAGAACAAGGGCAAGTGTCTTTTTCTTTCAGGGTTCTCCTTTCATATTTACGGCGCTGTGACAGCGCGGATTACCTCAGTGTTCTCTCCAGCAAGGGTGCGATTCGCTCAAAACCGTTTTCTGTACGGCTGGCCAGCAGCACCAGCTCTGCGACAACTCCCGGAAGATATTTGTCATACAGCAGATCAAACCTGGCAAGTGTTTCATACACGGCATCTGAGATCTCAGCAATCACCTGGTTGTGGCGGCTTTCCAGACTAAGCAGGCTTTTTCGTTCATCTGCGTTTTTATTCCATACCGGTTTATATTTGGACGTGAACTCCCGCAATGCCGTTACCGTTGCATGAATGGCATCCAAAGGCTGGCTTTCGATGTTTGCGCCTTCCCTCATGTTGCGGACACATTCCAGCCAGTCGCCCATCATGCTCTCTGCAATCAATGCTTCTTTTGAAGGAAAATAATTGTATACAGTTCCCACGGCAGTACCGCATTCCCTGGCTATCTTACGCACATTGATATCGTGCAATTCGCTCTCCAGCAAACTTTTCCTGGCAGCCTGAATCAGCGATGTTCTCAGCTCAGGGATGATCTTCGGCATGATCCATACTCCCTTTTATGAACGTGTTCATATAACATGGTGATTATAATGTATTTTCCGGTTTGCGTCAACAGGAATACCGGGTTAATCCTGTCAGCTGCCAGGAAAAGCATTGCATCCGGGCGGTTTGGTTTACATTGCCGGTTAACTGTGATATAAAATTCTTAGAAATCTGTGCATACTTTCATGGGAGCGCTTTACCATTGAGGATGTATGTGAAGGATGCAGGACAGCTGTAATTTTTTTCCCGGAAACGGGCTGAGCCGGTATATTATTCCGGTTTGGCATACTGAAGGATGAAATGTTTAATGTGCTGTCGACAAAACGGAAAAGCATGACAGAGGAAGCCGTAAAATGTTTAAGAAGTATTATGAGATGCTGCTCCGGCAATTGTCCGTAGATTTCAATTGCACGCCGGAAGATCTCCGGGCAAAAGAGAATATTATTACGGTGTCAGAACCGAAAGAGGGAAGAAGGAGCTACAGTCCCGGAAAACCCTTTCTCCAGATGGTGACACTCGGCAGGAACACTGTCATTATGGCAGACGAATGCATGCATGGGTTCCTGAGGGGCTTTGCCAGGGATGCCGAAGGGCACCGCCTGTTTGAATTTGACTATCTTGCAAAACTGAATGAAGAACTGGCTAAGTACGGGTATCATATGAATCCGACCCACCATATGTTCCTGCCTGACCGAAATATTGAGGACGATGAACGTTTCCAGGTGAAGTGGTTTTACGGGAGCGACATTGACCGGTTCTACGGCGATCCAAGGTTCCCGAACGCGATTGCCTTTCCTGTTCCATGCCCGGTACGGCCTGACAGGATTGCTGCCGTCGCGGTCGAAGGAGATAACATCATGGGAATGACGGGATGCTCGGAAGATGCTCCGCATTGGCAGCAGATTGGAATTGACGTTCTGCCGCAATACCGGTCGAAAGGAATAGGTTCATATCTTGTGAGCCTGCTGCGAAACAGGATCATCGGGATGGGAGACGTTCCCTTCTACGGCACCGCAGCTGCGAACATCATGTCGCAAAATATCGCTTTTAACAGCGGATTCCGGCCGGCCTGGGTGGAAACCGAAGCAGTGAAAAACGGAGAATGAATACGGCAGGGCACATTGGTGCAGCATATGAAACCTGCCGGTAAGGAGCTGACAAAGCATGAAAGAACTGTTTCGGATGGACAGAAAAAACTATAATCCGGAAGGCAAGGTATACAGAAGGCCTTCATCGAGAGCAATTATCATGAAGGGCGGAAAGGTTCTTCTCAATTATATTGCGAAGTACGACTGCTATGAGTTTCCGGGGGGAGGCCTTGAAGCAGGTGAAACCCCGGAGCAGGCGCTGCTGCGTGAAGTTGCGGAGGAGACCGGACAGGTGATTATCCCCGGATCTGTCCGGGAATACGGAATAGTGATCAGAAGGCAGCAGGACAGCAAGGATCCGGACGGCATCTTCGAACAGGAGAATTATTATTATTTCGCTGAAGCAGCGGATAAAACGGTTCCAAGGAAGCCGGACACTCATGAAATTGAGGATGGGGCTGAACCGGTGTGGATCGAAGCACTGCCGGCAGCGGTCCGACGGAACCGGAAGGCGTTTGAAAGAGCCGGCGAACCGTTTATCGAGCGGGAAATGCGCGTGATGGATATGGCGGATGAGGAGCTTCGGCGGAGGAGCTGGGAAAAGGCGGAGGAGGCTGCAATCCGTTCATTGGGAGATGCGGATTATGCAGGCATGCTGTCATTTGTGAAGTCAACCCTCGGTGAAATGCAGACCGAGAACGGAATCGGCGCGCATAAAACGGAGTTCGGATATACCAGGTATGAGCATACAAAACGGGTGCTTGGCTGGGCGAAACGACTGTACGACGCGACGCCGGATAAGGCAGGCCTCCGGTATGAGGACCTGATGATCGCAGCGATCTTCCATGATGTGGGGAGGGCGTTCGCCGCCAAATCAGGCGGGGATCACGCAAAGGCGGGTGTACCGATTACAAGAAACTGGCTGCTTTCCAACGGATATGATCCTGAACGGACGGAATACATCGCAAGCCTGGTCGGCTTCCACTCCGATAAATGGCGTATGCCTGATCCGTCGATCGACCGGAACCTGCTGATGCTGATGGAAGCGGATCTTCTGGATGATATGGGATTGCTGGGGATTGTGATGGATACGCTGATCGTCAGGGCCCGAAAGACAGAAGCGACTTTTTTTGACTGCTATAACCATTATGAACGCTACACGCACCCGTTACAGCATGAATGCCCGGTGGTAACCAAAGAGGCAAAGGCATTCTGGGAAGAAAAGACCGCGCTGACCGACCGCTTTGTGGAGCAGTACAGAAGGGATATCCTGCCCGGCGGTGAAAATTATATCGGGTACCGGTAACGGGATACCCGGGCAGAAGAAGACAGGTGCCTCTGTGCTGCTTCGCTGACGGGGGATCCGGACCGCGGCCGGCGAGTGATTGAAACAAGGAGAATACCGATGCACTTTGTTGATGCGAAAGGGATCCTGACCGGCGGAAAGGGCCATTTCGGGATGAACGTCTACCGCGGCTGTACCCACGGATGCATCTATTGCGACAGCAGGAGCAGGTGCTATCAGTTTACCCATGCGTTTGAAGACATCGAAGTCAAACAGAATGCACCTGAGCTGCTGGAAAAGGCACTGAAATCAAAACGGCAGAAAGCGATGATTGGAACAGGTTCCATGTCAGATCCATATATGCATTGTGAAGAAGAACTCGGGCTGACCAGGAAGTGCCTCGAGATTATCTGCAGGTATGGATTCGGCGCGGCCGTCCAGACGAAGTCCGATCGGATCCTGCGCGATATTGACCTGCTGGAGGAAATCAACCGGAAAGCGAAATGTGTCGTCCAGATCACACTGACGACCTGGGACGACCGTTTGTGCAGGATCATCGAACCGAATGTGTGCAACACGAAGAGGCGCATTGAGGTCCTGGAGGAAATGCGGAAGAAAGGAATTCCAACGATTGTCTGGATGACGCCGATCCTGCCGTTTATCAATGATACCGAAGAGAATATATCAGCAATCCTGAATGCCTGTGTGCAGGCGGGCGTGAAGGGAATCATCTGTTTTGACATGGGCGTAACCCTGCGTGAAGGAGACCGCGAATACTTTTATGCGGCCCTGGACATGCATTTTCCCGGGGTAAAGGAACTGTATATGAGAACATACGGGAATGCCTATGAAGTGCCAAGCCCGAGACGGAAAGAATTAATGGACCTGTTCATATCCTTTTGCGCAAAGCACGGCATCCTCTGGAAACCGGACCAATGCTTTGACTATATGAGCAGTTTCCCGGAAAAATACCGGCAAATGTCTTTTCTTTGAACATGAAGAGGGAACACATGAAAAAACGGCGGGTGATGTACATAGCATAATCAGATTTTCCGGCAAGGACAGCAGCCGATTAAGCATGAAACGAAACAGACAAAACGGTCAGGAGGTAGATTTATGGCAATCATTTATGCATCAAAAGATCCGGGAGTCAGCAGGCGGGAAAGCAGAAACGGGGAACGGTCCCGTAAACTTGCACCGCAGGGTATGGTTCTGCTGGAAAACAACGGCGCGCTGCCGCTGACAGGAAAACCGGGGAAAATCGCACTGTACGGAAACGGCGCCAGGAGAACGATCAAGGGCGGAACAGGCTCCGGCGATGTTAACAGCCGCAAGACCGTCAATATTGAGCAGGGGCTGGAAGAAGCTGGCTTTGAGATCGTTACAAAGGACTGGCTGGAACGGGATGACAGCAAATATGATGCTGCGAGGCATGCATATTTTGACTGGCTGAAACAGCAGTTTGCAGAAAAGGGAAGAAAAGCATTTATGCTGCTTTTCAACAACCCGTTTATTCCGCCGGCGATTGCACCGGTGGAGGACAAGGACATCAGGACTGAAGAGGCTGACACGGCTGTCTTTGTCATCTCCAGGAACTCGGGAGAAGGAAAGGACCGCACCACGGCACCGGGCGAGTATGATCTCTTTCCGGAGGAAACGGAAAGCATCCGGAAGGTTGCGGCGGCTTATGCCAAAACAATTGTTGTCCTGAATGTCGGCGCCGTGATCGATATGAAAGCGCTGAAATCCATAGAGGGTGTTGACGCGATCCTGTATATGAGCCAGGCCGGGAATTACAGCGGCTTTGCCCTTGCAGACGCGCTTACCGGCAAACAGGCTCCCAGCGGCCACCTGACATCGACCTGGGCAGTCAATTATACGGATTATCCCGCTTCAGCGACTTTCAGCCACTGCAACGGGGATACGGATGATGAATACTACACGGAAGGGATTTATGTCGGATACCGCTATTTTGACACCTTCAACGTAACTCCTCAGTATCCTTTCGGTTACGGCCTGACTTATACGACGTTCAGCCTGGACTGCGCCGGCTGTGCAGCGGATGAGAAAGAGGTGCGGGTACGGATTCGTGTAACCAATACAGGCGCAAGATCCGGCCGCCAGGTTGTGCAGGTTTATTATTCAGCTCCGGCCGGAAAGCTTGAAAAGCCCTGGCAGGAATTAGCCGGTTATGCGAAGACGAAGGAACTGGCCCCCGGGGAATCGGAAATTGTAACCGTTTGCTATGAAACAGCCTCCATGGCTTCCTACAACCCGGAAGAAGCTGCATGGATTATGGAACCGGGTACATATTTTGTGCGTGCCGGCGTCCATTCCCGCGACACAAGGGTGGTCCTTGCGCTGAAACTGGACGCGGAAGCGGTGACGGTCCGGACGAGGAATATCCTGCCGCAGGATTGCAAAATGGATCTCCTTTCCGCCAAAGGGGCAATGCCCTGGTCCTACAGCGGCGAAGAAGATGAAAAAAACGCGGCGCCGGTCATTTCCCTCTCCGCGGAAAAAATCAGTACCCGTACAGTGAAATATACCGGGCCTGCTGCCGAGGTTCCAAAGACGGATAAGACATGCGTTATTACCCTGGAAGATGTCAAAAACGGAAAGGCGACACTGGATGAAATGGTCAGCCAGCTGACGCCTTTCGAGATGGCGACGCTGTGCGTGGGATCTGCGCGCAGGGATCTCCTGTCCGGACCGCAAATCGGGGCGTCTTCCGCTGCAAGCCCGGGTGCGGCGGGGGATACGACTTCACTGCTGCTGGATGACAGAAAGGTCAGGAACCTGATCCTGCCGGACGGACCTGCAGGCCTTCGCCTGACACCGCATTTCAAGGTGGACCGGGAAGGAAGAATCTATCAGCTCGGTGCACCGATTCCCGGCTTCGAACTTCTGGCGGAACTTATGCCGAAACCGGTTATCCCGGAGGATGCAGTCGACTATTACCAGTATACAACGGCAATTCCCATTGCAACGCTCCTAGCGCAAACGTGGGATGATGACGCTGTGGAAGAAGCCGGCGATATCGTCGGCGGAGAGATGGAGGAATTCGGCTCTGACCTGTGGCTGGCACCTGGCATGAATATCCATCGGAATCCGCTTTGCGGACGGAATTTCGAATACTATTCGGAAGATCCCCTGATTTCCGGCAGATGTGCTGCGGCGGACACCCGCGGGGTACAGAAACACAGAAGCGCCGGAACAACGATCAAGCATTTCGCCTTTAACAACCAGGAGGATAACCGGAACCACGTAAATGCACATATAGATGAACGCGCCATCCGGGAGATTTACCTGAAAGGATTTGAAATCTGCATTCGGGAAGCACATCCCCTCTCCATCATGACCTCCTACAATCTCATCAACGGTGAACACACAGCCAACAGTTATGACCTGATTACCGCCTTTGCCAGGGATGAATGCGGATTTGACGGGATTGTCATGACTGACTGGGGAACGACAGGGGGCAGTTCAGGACCCGGCGGAACGCCTGATGTAAAGTATGGGGATTCCTATGCATCCGGCTGCGTGAAGGCAGGAAACGACCTGACGATGCCCGGAAGCGACAAGGACGTGAATGATATCCTGAATGCCCTTGGAAAGAAACCCGGAGAAGTTCCGTATCCGCTTACGCTGGCGGAACTGCAGGCGTCAGCCAGGCGCATGCTGGCCCTGATTATGAAGATGGAAAGGTAATATTTGCAGTAACGGGAAACGGAATCATCAGGGAAACAGCGGGCGCGGGACTCCTTTCAGCGCCCGCTGTCCCGGTATGCGCCTGAATGGATTGCAGCGCACATAAAGTGAAGCATTGCCGGCGGATGCCGAAAACAGGGAGGAAGTGAAGTTATGAACAGAAATCCCGTTTTTGACAGGCTGGAAGGGAAACATATTGTCCTCCGCAAAGCAAAGGAGGATGATGCCCTTTCCATGATGGAAAATGTCTGGGCAGATGAAAAAGTATACCGGTGGATGTTTTTTCCTCCTGTTTTCAGCGAAGGGGAAGCGATGGAACGATGCCGCCGGAGCGTTCAGTACCAGAAAGATAACTACGCATGGTTTGTTGCGCTGAAAGACACCGATCAGGCTGTAGGCCTGTGCGCAATCAGGGAAAACGAACCCGGCCGCTTTGAAGAAGCAGACATCTGCATCGGGACGGCGTTTCAGGGGAAAGGATATGGGAGGGAGATCGTTTCCCTTCTGCTGAAGCTGGCTTTTGAAAAGCTCGGGGCGGAGGATGTCCGTTACGGCTATTTCCGGGACAATGAAAAATCAAGGAAACTGGCTGAATCTTTCGGGTTTGCCTATGACCGCTCCGCAGATATGATCCGGCCGTGGGACGGGGCGGCAAAAAAAGTCGATTCCTGTATCCTGACGCGGGAAAAGTACTTCGGACTGCCTGAACTGATGAGGTTTGCCGACGGCACATATGTTGAAAACCCGGCCCAATGGGCAGAACGGCGCAAGGAGATCCTTGCACTGTATGAAGAACATGTCTATGGAAAAATGCCGGATAAATCGGGTGAATCAGTTGCTTTTAGGATCGTTCCAGGCAGCGGGAATCCGGTGCGGGAGATGGTGGTCACTGTCCGGGCAAAAGGCCGGGAAGCCTGTTTTCCGGTCAGGGTGACGCTTCCTGAAAAACCGGCAGCCGGGATGGCGTGCTATATTGAGTACTGCCCGTTTTCCTGGTTCGGAAAGCCTTTTACATCCCCCAACATGCAGGCAGCTGCCGCCAGGGGATATGCTGCAATCCAGTATGATCCCGTATCTGTGGCATCGGATGATGACTCGCATAAGGGAGCGTATTATGACCTTTATCCGGACAGCTGCATGCAGGACAGGCAGGACGGCGTTCTGCTGGCCTGGGCCTGGGGCGCGTGCAGGATTCTGGACGCACTGGAATCCGGTGCAGGACGTGAGCTCGGGATTGATCCGGCGCTGTGCATGATTGCAGGTGTTTCCAGGTATGGAAAAAGCGCTGCCGTTGCCGGAGCCTATGACGAAAGGTTCCGCGTGACGATTCCCGCGTGCTCAGGTGCCGGAGGTATTGCACTCTTCCGCACAGACAACCATGGAAAGGTATATGACCTTTCCTCGCTGGGCGGCCCTGATGCCTGGGTGAACGAATCCATCAATGAACCTTTTGAAAACCTGCAGGGCGGGGAAGGATACTGGTTCTGCCCTGCATTCAGGAAGGCAGCAGGTGCCGCAGCCCTGCCGGTGGACCAGCATATGCTTTGCGCGCTTGCCGCCGGAAAAGACAGGCATATGATGATTGTTACGGGAATCACTTCCGAGGGGTGGAACAATACAGAAGGCCAGTGCCTTGCCTATGTTGCTTCACAGCGGGTATGGGACATGCTCGGCGCGGGTGCCCATAACAATATGATTATCCACCTGGACGGACATGCGATCCTGCCTTCAGACCTGGAAAAGATTCTGGACTACTGTGATGTCCATCTGACCGGAAAGAAGAAGGACAGCGTCCCCGGCAGCCGGTCCGGCATGAAGGGGGAGCTGTTCCTGGCGGAAAACAGGGAAAAGCTGTGTTCCCTGTTTGACCGGTTCGAAAAGGAAATCGATACTGTACTTTCATACAGGAATGAATAATCCGGGCTTGATACCCAGGAGGAAAAAACGATGGAACCCCGGCGCGTTTTTCATCCATTTGAACCGATATACGACGGGAACAGCAGGATCCTGATCCTGGGATCCTTTCCATCCGTGAAATCCAGGGAGCAGCAGTTCTATTACGGGCATCCGCAGAACCGTTTCTGGAAGGTGATCGCCGCGCTTTACGGCAGGGAGGTGCCGGTGACGGTCGGTGAGAAAAAAACACTGCTCCTTGAATGCAGGCTTGCCCTGTGGGATTCTGTCGCAAGCTGTGTCATTTCCGGCTCGTCGGATGCAAGTATCCGGGATGTGCAGGCGAACGACCTGAGCATGATCCTGGACCGGAACCCGATCCGCATGATTTGCTGCAACGGAAAAACATCCTGGCAGCAGTATGAGAAGCTGATCAGGCCGCAGACAGGCAGGGAGGCGGTGTGCCTGCCTTCAACGAGCCCGGCCAATGCGCAGTGGACGCTGCAAAAACTGACAGACGCCTGGTCTGTGATCCTGGAAGGATGAGGCCTGCAGCGCGGGCAAAACAGGGAGTTTGATACAGGATTCCGGTTTATCAGGAGCGATAAGGGGATGATGTAAAGAAATGTGCGGATCAAAGAAATACCGGGCGGTTTTCATGCTGCTGTGCCTGTGCATCTTCCTTGCCCCGCAGTTTTCCCGCAGTGAGACGCGGACTGCGAACGGGGCGCTGTACCGTTTGCCCGGTCCGGCGGAGTTTACGGAAGAAGAGGTTTCGCGCCTGAAGGCATACAAGGGAATCCATGCGGATCCGGTACTGGATGCTGCATTTTCCCTGCTGGAGGAAGGGAACCCGTTCCTGGAAAGGTACAACCTGATTACCGGAAGCGCGGTCAATGCAAGAATGGCGTACGGTATTCCTTTCCTCTGGGGAGGAAGGGCTGAGAACCATGTTTTTGCAAAGGAACCGGATTATGTTGTCCAGGCAGCCTGGACAAACAGCAGGATTTATTACCGGGCAGGCAACAAATACATGTACGGTTTTGACTGCTACGGATTCATTGAATGGGTCTGGAAACATACGCAGCCCGCGGCACTGCCGACGATCGAAGAACTCTTCCGGGCAAAGGGCAGGCAGTTTCCCGGCCCCTCCGCAGAAAAAGGGGCGAAATATACGGATCCGGATTACGGCCTGCAGGCGGGAGATCTGTTTGTGATGGAACATCCGGGCAAACATATCGCCATGTATATCGGTACCCTGCGGATGTTCGGATACACTGCGGAAGAAATCCCGGCACTCGCAGGGGAACTGGATACGCCGCTGATTATCCACAGCACCGTGAACGGATCGATTGCCGACCGGTTTGAATACCTGATTGCGAACGGAATCCCGAAATACAGGGTTGCAACGGTCACAGACGGCGGCGTTTGCGTTTCGCTCCTGTGCGACCGGGCTGAGACCGCACCGATGCATGTTTTCCAGCAGAAGCAGGATACTTATTACTATCTGCTTCCGGACGGCACCTGGCTGACAGTGCTGCCGGTGCAGGAGGCAGTGCAATCCTGCTGGCTGCGGATCAGGGCAGAATAAAACCCGCCGCTGAAGCGGCGGGCGGGAACCGGGGTTTTACTTCCTGAAACGAAAGGCATTCCAGGACGCCGGCTGAAGTACAGCG
>CAMMYM010000039.1 GCA_946527725.1 uncultured Clostridia bacterium | reverse complement strand
CCTTCCGTCACCTGTTTCTGCAGCACGTCCCAGCGGGCAGAGACATCCCCGGACCAGAGAATGGCGCCGAGGGAACTGCTGTCAATACCGCCGCTGCGGGAAAGGAGAACCGGACGCTTGTCCGGTATATCCCGGAGCCAGTGATCCCGGAGCCCCCGAAGGTGCTCGGCTCCGTAATTGTTCATCACTTCCGGATCCATCCGCACGCAGGAGGCTTCGGTAACCAGGCGCATTCTTTCTTCCGGCGGCCTTTTTTCTGATCCGCACCAGTCCGGATCCGTCATGGGCTCGCAGCTGTCGCACCAGAGAGCATCCGTACCGCCTCCCATCCAGAATCGCATGCATTGTTGCCAGTAAAGATCCCGGGCGGCGGGGGAAAATGCGTCATAGATCTGGCTGGCCGGCAGGAAAGCGTTCGCCGCCTCCATCTCGTCCCGGTCCCGGCCGGCGGAAATGTTCGGCCAGACGGAAACCATCAGGCGGACGTTCTGCTGATGGAGCGTTTCCGTGAGGGCGGTTACATTCGGAAAACGCTGCGGATCCGGTGTTTTATCTCCCCAACAGCCGTCTTTCCAGCTCATCCAGTCCAGAACAATACAGTCCAGGCCCAGCTTCCGGCGGCGGAATTCCTGTACGGTATCCGTCAGCTCTTTCGCGGAATGGTAGCGCTCCCTGGACTGGATATACCCATAGGCCCATTTCGGCAGGAGAGACGGCTTGCCGGACAGAGATGAAAGACGCTGCAGCACATCCGCGCAGTCCCGGCCGCGGATCACAGCAAAGGAAACGATCCGTGCGGCGTCCAGGACAAAGGTGAATCCGCCAGCTTCCCCGTGGAACTCCATGGCACATCCGGCTTCGATCAGCAGCCCCCAGCCGCCGCTGCCCAGCAGGAAGGGAATGGAAATCTTCATGTTGTGCTGGTACAGGAACTCCTTTTGTCTGTCGTAATTGAAGAGCCCGTCCTCATGCTGGCCGAGTCCGGTAAGGACCTGTCCGTCCGGACAGGAAAAGGAGAGACGGGCCCTGTGGGAAGTATAGAGGAAATCCTTCCCGCCCTCCGAAAAGGAAATGACCTCTCCGTTCGCAGTCTGGCGGATTTCCGAAGCCCCGGCATCCTTCCGCAGCCGGTATACCGGCCTGGGCTCGCTTTCAAACGCGGTCAGGGAAAGGAACGCCGACCGGCTGTCTGAAAAAACGACCGGCGCTGCCAGCGGGGCGTCCTCCGGGCTAAGCAGGATTCTGGTGATTCCATTGCCGATTTCCTTCTGCTCCACAGGCAATTCCTCCCTTTGATTATCCTTTCACAGCCCCGGCTGTCATACCGGACACAATATACTTCTGTCCAAGCAGGTAAACCAGGATGACCGGTGCGCTTGTCAGCACAATATCCGCACAGACAAGATTCCAGTCCTTGAAATACATTCCGAAAAAGTTGTAGACAGCCAGCGTCATGGGCCACTTGTCCGAACTGTCGAGAAAATAGAGCGGCATTACGAATTCGTTCCAGGTGTTCAGGAAGGTCAGGACCATGACGGTGACCAGGACTGGCTTGAGCAGCGGAAGAACAATTCTGACGAACATTCCGGGCGCAGAGGCCCCGTCGATGATGGCAGCTTCATCGATGTCCTCCGGGATTTTGCTGACAAAGCTGTGAATCAGGAAAATATTGAAAGGAATCTGGGTGGCTGTGTAGAGCAGGACAATGCCAATCCGGCTGTTCATGAGATTCACCGTTTGCATGACCGTCATCAGCGTAACGAAGTTGATAGGCATGGCGATTCCGAGGACAATGAACATATAGAGAAAACGATGCAGCTTTTTCCGGTTCCGGGACAGTACGTAGGACGCCATGGCGGACAGCAGCGTACACAGCAGGACGCTTGATACGGAATAACACAAACTGTTCAAAAAAGTAATTCCAAGTTTGCCTTTTTCGATAACCACGGAATAGTTGGACCATTCCAGACTTGCAGGGAGGGCCAGGTTCATCTCCGACGCTGCGGCACTGGTCTTGAAACTGTTTAAAAGGATCAGCAGCAAAGGGGTCAGCAGGAGAAGGGACAGAAGCCATGCGAGGATATTGACCCCGACGGATTTCAGAAGACGAGCGCGCTTCATTCCTTTTTTCACAGCCGATCACCGTCCTCGCGCACCATATGCCGGATCATGAAGTATCCGACAGAAACCATGAAGACCGCCATTACGGAGGAAAGCGCGGTTCCCACCGCGTAACGGCCGAGACTGAACTCCTTGAAAACGCTGGTATAGAGGACTTCCGTTGCATGCCCCGGTCCGCCGTTGGTCAGCGCGTAGACTGTATCAAACACCTTCAGCCCGTACAGAACATTCAGGACGGTGGTGACGGTCAGAGTAGGCACCAGCATGGGGAGGGTGATATGGCGGAAGCACTGCCAGGCGTTTCCGCCGTCGATCCTGGCTGCCTCATAATACACGGGGGAGATGGACATGATTCCCGCGATGAGGATGGTCATGATATAGCCCATCCCTTTCCAGATATCCACCGCCATTACCGAGTTAAAGGCGATTTTGGAGTCAGTGAGCCACTTCAGCGCCATAAAATCCAGCCCCAGGCCGCGCAGTGTCGTATTCAGCAGGCCGTCCCTCGGGTTGAGGACGGATTTAAAGATCATACCGACGATCAGCGCGGACAGAACGCAGGGCAGGTAAAGGACTGCCCGGTGGAAATTCAGCAGCCGGACCTGTTTGGTCATCAGAACAGCCAGTGCAAGCCCCAGAACATTTTTGACCAGGGTGGTAACGATCGTAAATTTCAGCGTGTTCAGCAGAGCGTGGGTATAGTTGTAATCCGACGAGAAAACCGTCTGGATGTTTTTCAGCCCTGCGAAGCGGATCTCCTGCGAATAGACAGACCAGTCCGTGAAGGAAAGGCCGATTCCCATCAGCGACGGCAGCACATACAGCACGCAGTACAGCAGCAGCGCACCGAAAACGAACCAGGTCGGGTACATTCTGTTCTTGTTCATTAGTTCCTCCCGATAGCAGATGACCGCAGGAGAACGAAAAACCGGAAAAGAGCGGAGGGAAACGGACAGGCGTTTCCCTCCGCCCTTTCATAACCTCCGGCATAACCTCCGGGATCAGTTCCATGCGGGATCCTGGGCAGCCTGTGCCTGGTCGGCACGATTGCGGTCGATCGCCTTCAGCATTTCTTCGGGTGTTTCATCGCCGAGCAGCACGGCTGTCAGTTCATTGCCGATTTCCATCCACTGAGGATTCACATACTTTACGCTGGTCTGATAAACGGTGCCGTGATTCGGATAGGCGGCATAGAAGGCGGAAATATCATCCGAATAGACATCCTTTACGCCGGCGAAGGGCAGCGTGTTGAACTTCGGCACGTTATCGATCAGGTACTGGAGATTTTCGGGCTGGGCGATGAAGGCCAGGTACTGTTTTGCTTCATCGATATGAGCAGAACCGGAGAAGATGAAACGGGTCGGTCCCACGGGGTTCATGTTCAGAACCTGGTTATCGCACAGAGGCATGACGAAGAAGCCGATATCCTCCGCAGCAAAGTCCGGATAAGCATCATGGATTTCAATGGGGAAGCCCTGGTTGGCTACCGTCATGGCACATTCGCCCGTGGCGATCGCTTTGGCCGCGTCGGAGTAGGCGTTCGCCATGTAGTTGTCGCCCCAGTATCCCAGGTCCGCCATTTCCTTGATCTGCTCCACCAGCTTTTTGGCGGTAGCGCTGTCCGCAAAGCCCATCTGGTTGCTGTTCAGTTTTTCTGCCGTGCCGGGCTCGGCGTTTTCGATGGCGACACCCAGTTCGCAGAACCAGAGCTGATGATGCCATCCGTCGGAGACAGCTTCATAGATCGGGATCATACCGTCGGCTTTGATCGCTTCGCAGACAGCCTTGAACTCCTCGTAGCTGGTGGGAACGGAGAGGTTCAGCTTTTCAAATACCTTCTTGTTATAGGCAACTGCCCAGACGGCGGACACGTCCTGCACGGGCTGGCCGTAGAGCTTGCCGGCTACGGAGGTTTCCGCGGCAGCCAGGGGATCCACGGAGGAAGCCCAGGCTTCGCCGCTCAGATCGACGGCGTTCTTTTCAACATTCAGCTGGGTTATGATGTCGAACTGGCCGGCCTGGGAGCCGAACAGATCCGTACATTCTCCTTTGCTCAGCTTGTTCATCAACAGGGTGGTATACTGATCTGACGGGATGATCTGATAGTCTACCTTGATACCGGTCTGCTCGGTAAACTTCTTTCCCAGTTCCATTTCAGCATCCTGCACCCAGTCCTGACTGGCCATGTAGGTAATGGTAACGTCGTCCGCCAGCGCGGCGGCGGTCAGCAGCAGCATTGCTGCCAGTACGATGGACAGGAATCTCTTCATTTTTTTCTTCCTCCTTCTGGTCGTCGTTGACTTTTCCGGCATCACCCGATACAATCCCGGTGAAGCATTTGTTTAGCTATACTATAAAGAGGCCGGAACCAAAACAGAATGGTCTTAGTTGTCCTCTTTTATGTATATTTTTTACATCTTGGCGATGCAGAACGGAGAAGAAATATGAAAAAGGGCAGAACGGTCCGCCGGGTAATCTTTGGCTCATATACCGTGATCATTGTGCTGTCCTTTTTTCTGCTCGCAGCGGTACTGTCGGTTCTGCAGCTTTCCGAGATACGGAACAGGACGCTGAACCGGCTGGAGCAGGAAAGCCGGGCAACAGCGCTGAGCGTGAGCCGGGAATTCGATCAGATGCGGACCATGGCAATGAATATTTCCTATTCCACCCGGATGCAGGACCGGCTGGTGCTGCCCAAATCAGCCGGGGAAGCGGAAAAACTCTCCATGATCCTTTCCCTGATCATCCTGCCGAACCGGCCGATTGATCAAATCAATATCTATACCACAGACGGGATGCGGATTTCGTCCGGATTACTTAATCAGATTTCTCCGGCGCGCCCGGATGATCAGATGTGGTATTCGGAACTTCAGGATCCTGAACGGACGCAGACATTCCTGTTCACCGGCCCGGATGAAGAACTGGCAAAGTTTTCCACGGATCCGTACGGCCGGGAATTCCTGACACTGACCATGAACAACTACGACAATTTCGGAATCTTCTGCGGCTATATTGAGATCCAACAGCGGGTCAGCCGGTTTGCGGACGTTTTATCCGCTTTCGGGACGGAATACGGGGAGCAGCTGGCTTTTTTCGACCGAAACGGACAGCTGATCTGGCCCCGGGAGGAAACGGGGAGCACCCTGTTTGAGGAAGCCGGGAAGAAAGACTTTCCGGAGGAATGGGCAGGGTACAGCGGCGGGATGATGCGCTGTGAATCCCTTCCCGGCGGTTTTTACCTGATGACCTGCGTGCAGGCGGAGAATCTGCTCCGCCCTGCGCGAAACCAGATCCTGATCATCATCGGCACGACCCTGGCAATTCTGATCCTGACCATCGCTTTTTCCAATCTAGCGTCCCGGCGTATTACCACGCCCATTGCCGAAATCTGCGGACAGATTACAGGAATCGATATTGAACATCCGGCTCCGCTGCCGGAGGTGAAGACGGATGTGCTGGAACTGCAGACGCTGCACAAGGCCTTTGACCGGATGCAGGGGACGCTGTCCGGCCATGTGACGAAGCTGCTTGAGCTTCAGAACCAGGAGATGCAGTCCAGAATCCTCGCACTGCAGGCCCAGATGAATCCGCATTTCCTCTATAACAGCCTGCAGGCTCTGCAGGCCATGTCGGAGGAAGGAATGAATGCGGAGATCAGCGAGATGTGCCAGGCAATGGCCGGCATTCTCCGCTATATCTCCTCCGACTCAGCCCAGAAGGTTCCGCTGGAGGATGAAATTGTCCATACACGGGAATACCTGCGGTGTATGGAAATCCGCTACCAAGGGGACCTGACCTGGGAAATCAATGTACCGGAGGAAATGAAACGGGTCCGGGTTCCCAAACTGTGCGTCCAGTTGCTGGTGGAAAACGCCATCAAGTTCACAACCAACCTGCGCCCTCCCTATCATGTGGAGATTTGCGGAGTGCTGCGCGGGAACGCCTATGAACTGTATATCCGGGACAACGGCCCGGGATTCAGAGCGGAAACGCTGGAAGCCATGGAAAAGCAGATGCGGGAGATACAGCACACAGGAACCCTGCCATCCCTGAAGATCAACGGGATGGGAATACTCCACGTATTCATCCGCTTCCGGCTGCTGTATGATGATTTCCTCTTCAGGCTTGAAAACAATCCGGAAGGCGGCGCTTGTGTGACGATAGGAGCGGGAACAGATGAGCAGAGTGTTTAAGGTCCTTGTGGCGGACGACGAAAAACTGATCGTGCGGAGCATATCCCGCCGGATTGAAGAATCCGGGAGGAATTTCAAGGTGGTGGCGCAGGCGGGCACCGGCCTGGAAGCGCTAAGGCTGACGCGGGAATGGATGCCGGACGTGGTGTTCAGCGATATCAAAATGCCGGAACTGGACGGAATCGGACTGATCACCCACCTGCAGGAACTGAACCCTACGATTCTTTGTGTAATTGTCAGTGGATACAGCGACTTTGAGTATACCCGGGCCGCCATCCGCAACAACGCGGTAGACTACCTGCTGAAACCCGTAAATCCGGAGGAACTCGGCACCCTGCTGGCACGGCTGGAGGCGGTGCTGATGGCCCGGGAAAAGGCTGTGGTTCCGAACCGGGAGACCAACGCGGAACAGATTGTGCAGAAGGTTATGATTTACCTGCGTGAAAACTACAGCCAGCAGATCGATTTCGCTTCTGTGGCGGAGACTCATGCTGTATCCGCCCCGTATCTGAGCAGGCTGTTTCATGAATATGCCGGGGTCAGCCCCAGCCGTTACTTAACCGCGTACCGCATGGAGCAGGCCCGGAAGCTGCTGCGGGATTCCAGACTGTCCATCGGTGAAATTGCAACCCGGGTCGGCTATCCGGATCCCTTCCATTTCAGCAAAACCTTCAAGAACTGTGAGGGCGTCAGCCCGTCCCAGTTCCGGCAAACGGGTGATCCGGACAGGAAACCGGACAAAGACGGCCTGTGAAAGGGCTTGGGAAAAGACTTTTCCTCCCCAACCGCCGCCTCCCAAAGCTCTGGAAGAATTGCCACGACTCGTTTAGAGCGGGCATCCGGTCACTCCCACTCGATGGTGGCAACGGGCTTTTCGCTGATGTCCCAGAGGACGCGGTTAACACCGCTGACAGTGGAGATGATCCGGTCGCGTATCGTGCACAGGACGCTGAAGGGGATTTCCGGTACGGAAGCAGTGACAGCATCGACGGTGTTTACCGCACGGATAATCACGGCCCAGCCCATGTAACGCTCGCCCTTGCCGTCCACATATTTGATTCCGGTAGACTGGAAGTCTGGGATCACGCAAAAATACTGCCACGGCACCTCAGGAAGCTTGCCGATTTCCTCACGGACAACGGCATCCGCTTCGCGGAGCGCCTCCAGACGGTCCCGGGTGATAGCACCGACGCAGCGGACACCCAGGCCGGGGCCGGGGAAGGGCTGGCGGTAAACCATGCCGTCCGGCAGCCCCAGGGCTTTGCCGACAACACGGACTTCATCTTTATAAAGCAAGCGGACGGGTTCGACCAGTTCGAACTGCAGATCGTCCGGCAGGCCGCCGACATTGTGGTGTGCCTTGACGCCGACGCTTTCGGTAATATCGGGGTAGATTGTGCCCTGAGCGAGGAAGGCGATGCCATCCTGCTTGCGGGCTTCTTCTTCAAACACACGGATAAATTCCGCACCGATAATCCTGCGCTTCTGCTCCGGGTCGCTGACGCCGGCCAGCTTGTCCAGGAAGCGGTCCACCGCATCCACATAGACCAGGTTGGCGTTCATCTGGTTACGGAAGACCTCGATGACCTGCTCCGGTTCACCTTTGCGCAGCAGGCCGTGGTTGACATGCACGCAGACAAGATTCCGCCCGATAGCCCTGATCAGCAAAGCGGCGACAACGGAACTGTCAACACCGCCGGAGAGGGCGAGGAGGACCTTCTTGTCTCCTACCTGTTCCCGGATGGCGGCAACCTGTTCATTGATGAAAGCCTCCGCAAGTTCAGGGGTTGTGATGCGCTCCATTGTGTCCGGACGCTTCTTATCCAACATGTTCCATCCTCCTTCATGCAAAAAAGAATATAATGTAGAATAGAAAAAACAGCAAAAAGTGTCAATCAGAAACAATGACAAAAAAATGAAGATAGCTTTTCGGAAAAATTAATTTTGAATCAGCCTGCAAGACAGTTGACAAGGCGGCTGTTTGGGTTTATTATTAAGTTAACATGTAAACTTAATTCGTTAACTTGCATGACCGCGAGGGGGAAACGGCAATGATCAAACAGGCAGTCAGGGAACACCTGGAAACGAAGATCCTGCCTTTCTGGGAGAAGCTGAAGGACGATCGGTACGGCGGCTTCTGCGGATATGTGGACGAAGCGCTGCGGGCTGATCCGAAAGCAGACAAGGGATGCATCCTGAACAGCCGGATCCTGTGGACCTTTTCCGAAGCGGCAAGGGTAACCGAGAAGGAGGAATACCGGCCATATGCGGACCATGCATATGCGTTTCTGAAACGTTTCCTTGATCCCGTGAACGGCGGGGTATACTGGTCGCTGACGTATGACGGAAAACCGCAGGACACGACGAAACACACCTACTGCCAGGCGTTCGCAGTGTACGGCCTTGCCGCCTATTACCGGCTGACCGGAGATACCGAAGCGCTGAATACCGCGAAAGGCCTGTACAGCGTGATCGAGGGCAGGTGCCGGGACGCAGGCGGTTACAGGGAGGCGCTGAAGGCCGATTTTTCCCCGGAAAGCAACGAAAAGCTCAGTGAGAACGGTGTAATGGCCTCCAGGACGATGAATACCCTGATGCATGTTCTGGAATGTGAAGCAGAGCTGTACAGGGCATATCCGGACGAGGCAGTCCGCAAGACGGGCACAGCTGCACTGGAGCGCTTCCTGACTACCTTCTGGAATCCGGAGAAACGGCGGCTGGAGGTGTTTTGCGACAATGAATACCATCCGCTGCTGGACATGCAGAGCTACGGGCATGATATCGAAGGCAGCTGGCTGATCTGGGACGCGGCGGAGGTTTTCCTGGACGAAGATAAACGGGATCCCTGGCGGAAAATGTGCATAGGGCTCCTGGAAAGCGCAACGGAACGGGCGTTTACGGACCATGGCCTAAAATATGAGATTGTCAACGGCGAGGAGAACGAGAACCGCGCCTGGTGGCCGCAGGCGGAGGCCATGCTCGGATTCGGATTCGGATGGCGGATGACCGGGAATCCCGTATGGCTGGACAGAATGCGGACACAGTGGGACTACATCAACCGGGTCATCGTGGACCGGCAGGAGGGCAGCGAATGGCGGAATGAATTGCTGGAGGACGGAACGTCCATCGGAAAAGCAATCGTGGACGAATGGAAATGCCCGTACCACAACGGCCGGATGTGCCTGCGGATCGCAACGTCTGATCTCCCGCAAGACTGCTGACCGGGAGGAAAAATGATGCCAGAGAGAAAACCGAGCATGCGGGATATCGCACGGGCCGTCGGAACCAGCGCAGTGACCGTTTCCAAAGCGCTGGGCGGTAAGAGCGGCATGAGCGATGCCCTGCGGGAAAAAATCCTGAAAACCGCAGAGGAAATGGGCTATATATACGGTCGGGAGGGAGTACCGGGAAAACCGCATCTTGATATCGGGATCCTTGTGCCGGGCAGGTATTTCGAGTCAGAAAGCTTTTATTCCGAGATGTACAGGCTGCTCGTTACGCAGCTTTCAGAAAAAGGCCACTTCGGACTGCTGGAAATTCTGAGTCCGGAGAGCGAGGAGAGCCAGGCATTGCCGAACCTGGTCAGCAGCGGACGTGCGGACGGGCTGATCATCATGGGGGAACCGGCCAGGACTTATGCAA
Organism: uncultured Clostridia bacterium; assembly: GCA_946527725.1. Lineage (GTDB taxonomy): Bacteria > Bacillota > Clostridia > Christensenellales > Aristaeellaceae > Aristaeella. The sequence continues at coordinate 4,120 of CAMMYM010000039.1, read as the reverse complement.
GAATGATCGCGCAAAGCGGCGTGCCGACGGTATTCCTGGACTTTTATGATGAACAGGGGACGGCGGACGCGGTGACGGGGGACAACACCTACGGGTCCTACCGGCTGACGAGCCACCTGATCCACAAAGGTCACACAAGGATCGGTTTTGTCGGGAACAGGCTCGCCACAGCAAGCATCATGGACCGCTACCTGGGTTATTACCGCGCGATGCTGACGCACGACCTGCCTGTCCGGGAGGACTGGATCCTACCGGACAGGGGACTGACAGGCGGACTGACGCCTCCCATGCTTCCGGAAGAAATGCCCACTGCCTTCGTGTGCAACTGCGACCTGACAGCAAGGATGATGATCGACCTGCTGCAGGAATCAGGATACAGGGTGCCGGAGGATATTGCCATCACCGGGTTCGACGATTATCCGCCGGGCGGTGAAGGAGATATGGGGCTGAGCACCTTCCGGATTGACCTGGAGGGGATGGTAAGACTGGCCGTAAAAGCCATCGTGGAGCGTTGTGCAGGATCCGACAGGCCGTTCGGGCGGACGGTGGTCGGCGGACAGCCTGTCTACCGCATCAGCGGATAACAGGCCGCATCAGCATCATGCAGCCGGCAGGCAGGAAATCGGTGAACAGCGGGTAACCGCTTATTAATGGAAAAGACGGAGAACGGAGGAGAACAGAAATGAGCAAGGTAAAGATGATCAATGTGGATGCACTGCCCAATATTCCCTGGCAGGAGAAGCCTGCCGGCCTGAAGACAGAATCGCCGGTATGGCGGTATTCGGAAAACCCTGTGATGGGCAGGAATCCCACGCCGGAGATCGCACGGATCTTCAACAGCGCAGTGGTGCCGTGGGAAGACGGGTTTATCGCAGTACTGCGCGGCGAACAGATCAACGGGATTCCCTATGTGTACCTCGGGCATTCAAAGGATGGTATCCATTGGGACGTTGAACGGCAGAAAGTCCCCTTTACGGATGAAAACGGCGCGCCGAAGATGCCCCATTATGCCTATGACCCGCGGCTGGTGAAGGTCGGGGATACCTACTATATTATCTGGTGCGGCGATTTCTACGGCGCATCCATCGGCATGGCTAAAACAAAGGATTTCAAAACATTTACCCGGATTGAGAATCCCTTTATCCCGTTCAACCGGAACGCAGTGCTGTTCCCCCGGAAGATCAACGGCACATACCGGCTGCTGAGCCGCCCCTCCGACAGCGGGCATACGCCCTTCGGCGATATCTTCATCAGTGAAAGCCCCGATATGACCTTCTGGGGTAAGCACCGCCATGTGATGGGCAGCGGCGGGGAATGGTGGGAGAGCGTGAAGATCGGCGCAGGCGCGGCTCCGATCGAAACCAGCGAGGGCTGGCTGATGTTCTACCACGGCGTGGCGACGACCTGCAACGGATTCGTTTATTCCATGGGCGGTGCAATCCTGGACATCAATGAACCGAGCAAGGTGCTTTACCGCTGCGCGAACCACCTGCTCACGCCGGAGGAAAATTACGAAGTAACCGGTTTCGTGCCGAACGTGATCTTCCCCTGTGCGACGCTGCAGGACGGAGATACCGGACGTATTGCCATCTACTACGGCGCTGCGGATACGCATGTCGGGCTCGCGTTCACGACAGTGGATGACGTAGTGAACTACATCAAGGAGCACAGCGTACTGCACTACGCAGATGATGAGGCGGTACATAACTATTGATCAGTAACGAATCATTAACTCCGGAGGGGTGTTCATGAGAAGCAGAAGTTTTGACAGTCTGATGGAATCGTATGAGCGGCTGCTCGGGCGGCCGAATCCGGCAGACGAACATTTTTACAACGGGTTGTTTACCAGGTACCGGAATCCAGTGCTGACGAGGGAACATATTCCCCCGTTCTGGATGTATGACGCGAACCCGGCAGCCAACCCTTTCATGATGCAGCGCCTGGGCGTGAACGCAACGCTGAACAGCGGCGCTATCAAATTCGGAGGCAAATACTGCCTGCTCGTCCGTGTGGAAGGCGCGGACCGGAAGAGCTTCTTCGCTGTTGCGGAAAGCAGCCGGCCGACGGAGGGATTCCGTTTCCGGGATTATCCGGTTATCCTTCCGGATACGGAGCAACAGGAGACGAACGTCTATGACATGCGGCTGACGGCCCATGAGGACGGGTGGATCTACGGTGTGTTCTGCTCGGAAAGCAAGGATCCGGGCAACCCGGACCTGTCTGCGGCAGTTGCGGCGGCCGGCATCGTGCGCACGAAGGACCTGGAAACCTGGGAACGTCTGCCGAATCTGCGGACGCTGAACTCCCCGCAGCAGCGAAATGTTGTGCTCCATCCGGAATTCGTGGACGGGCAATACGCGTTCTATACCCGTCCGATGGACGATTTTATTGAGACCGGGAGCGGCGGGGGTATCGGTTTCGGGCTGTGCAGCGATATCACGCATGCGGTGGTCGGGGAGGAACGGATCCTTTCCCGGCGGAAATACCATACGATCACCGAAGCCAAGAACGGCGCCGGCGCGGTGCCGATCAAAACGGACAGGGGATGGATCCATATTGCCCACGGCGTGCGCAATACGGCGGCCGGACTGAGGTATGTGCTGTACGCCTTTGCAACGGACCTGCAGGATCCGGCAAAGGTCATTGCCGAACCCTCCGGCATGCTGCTGGGACCGCTCGGGAAGGAACGGACCGGAGACGTGAGCAATGTGGTGTTCACCAACGGCGCGATCGCGGATGATGACGGGAAGGTATACATCTACTACGCATCCTCGGATACACGGATGCATGTGGCGGAAACGGATACAGAGCGGCTGAAGGACTATGTGTTCAACACGCCGGAGGATCCGCTGCGGAGCCCGGACTGTGTCCGGCAGCGCACAGAGCTGATTCGGAGGAATCTCGCTTTTATGCAGAACAGCAAATGAACAAGTTTCGGTGTTGACAAGACGGGAGGAAAAGCGTAAACTCCCGATAAAGGCCTTGAAGGAGAGGGCGCCGGAATCCCTGCTGGCAGAGACGCGGCGGTTGGTGAAAGCCGCGGGAAGGGTCCGTTTGCTGTAGCTCCGGAGCCGGAAGGAAGAAAGCAGACGCAAGTAGAACCTTCCCGAACCAGCCGCGTAAGGGCAAAAGGGCTTCACAGAGAGCCTGAAGCGGCGGCGCAAGCCGCAATTTGAGTGGTACCGCGGGCAATTTCCATGCTCGTCTCAAAGCAATGCTTGGGACGGGCATTTTTTGAATTCCTGCCCTGGCAGGGCAGCGGAAGAATACTGCAGGAGACCGCAGGCAAGGACAGAGCGGATGCTGCGGACGCAAGGGCAGCAGGCACAGAGGAGGACGGTATATGGCACAGATGACCGGGCTGAATTACAAAATCCAGGAAATGGCGCACCGGATCCGTGAACTGCGCGAGATTGAAAGCTTTACCATCGCGGAGATGGCGATGAAGACCGGCGTGACGGAACAGGAGTATATCGACTGCGAAATGGGAAGGAGCGACCTGAACTTCGCTTTCCTGTACCGCTGCGCGCTTGCTTTCGGCGTCGATGTAGGGGACATCATTGAAGGCTCCAGCCCGAACCTGAATTCCTTTGCCGTGACCCGCAAGGGCGAAGGGCAGCGGATCGAGGAAGCCCACGACATGGTTTACTACAACATGGCAGCCTCCTTCCGGAACAGGATTGCCGAACCGCTGTATGTACAGGCGGCCTACAGCGCGGAGGCAGAAAAGGAAGATATCAAGCTGACCACCCATGAAGGCCAGGAATGCGATATTGTTATCGACGGGCAGCTGAAGGTGCAGGTCGGCGAACATATCAGCATACTGAATCCCGGCGACAGCATTTACTATGATTCCGGCACCCCGCACGGGATGATTGCCGTGGGCGGCAAGGACTGCCTGTTTTATGCAATCGTCCTGAATCCGACCGGCGCACCGATCCCGGAACTGACACCCGAAAAGGTCATGCCCGGTACGGCCCTGCAGGAATTCCCGGCAGAGAACGGACGGACCCGCGTGTGGCACCGCTTTGCGGATGTTGAGAAGGATGAGAAGGGCTAGCCGCATGAAATCGAAGTCAACAATACGGAGAGTTTCAACTTCGCGTAAGATGTGATTGAT
>CAMMYM010000038.1 GCA_946527725.1 uncultured Clostridia bacterium | reverse complement strand
CGCATTCACTCCTGAAGGAAATAAACGCATCGTCACCGACGCTGAAGACCTTCTTACCGATGGGGCAGTTGTCCGCGATCTTGATCGTCATTTGATCTCAACTTGGCCGGTGCTAACCAGGCGTCCGTTTACGCGGGAGAAAAGAGTCGCACCGTTTCCACTAAAGCGGAAACGAATCTTTTCGCCGATCCTGTAAGTGACACCTCCGAATACAACACTGGTCAGCAGATAATTCCCGACTTTTATACGCACAGTGGTTTCCATGCCGGTCGGCATGGCAGAGAATACTTCACCTTCAACTGGTCCATCATCACAAACGTGGACAAATTCAGGACGTACGCCAAGTGCCCAATCTTCTTTGTCAGGCTTACGGTCATCTGCAATGTCTGTCACCATATGAACCGGGTAATTGAAGGGTACGTCCTTATTTGTCTTTTCCGCAGGACGAATCTTTGCTTCAAATGCAGCAATCTCTTTCTCAGCGTTAGCGTACCACTCATCTGCTTTTACAGATTCAGATGGGGTGAAAACAGCTTCATACTTATCCAGTAACTTCAGCGCAAAAGAGCCATCTGCCTGTTGGTTTCCCCGGGCATTCATAAAGTTGATAGCAGGATTTCCTACAAAGTCAGCTACAAAAGTATTATTTGGCCTGTTGTAAACGGTCAATGGTGCATCATATTGCTGCAGAACACCGTTGGAGATCAAGCAGATCCGGGTAGCCAGCGTCATTGCTTCCATCTGGTCATGTGTGACGTAAACGAAGGTACTGCCAGTGGTGAGATGCAGCCTCTGGAGCTCGGATCTCATTTCCAGGCGGAGTTTGGCGTCCAGGTTGGACAACGGTTCATCCATAAAAAGAACCTTTGGCCCAGGAGCAAGGGTACGTGCAATTGCAACGCGTTGCTGCTGGCCGCCAGAAAGCTCACCGGGGTATCGATCCATGAAAGGCTGGATCTTCACAATCGCACTAACACGGTCAACGATCCGCTTTATTTCTTCTTTTGTAAGTTTACGGGGAGCACCCCCATCGTCAGGGTTACGTACGATCTCGCCTTCCGGTGTTACGGACAAGCCGGATTCCTTAATGTTGCCAAGACCGAATGCAATATTTTGAAATACTGTCATGTTTGGCCACAAGGCGTAATTCTGGAACAGGAAACCGACCCGGCGCTTGTTAGCCGGGACGTTTATACCCGCATCGCTGTCGAAAACAGGCACGCCGTCGATTGTAATCCTGCCGGTAGTTGGTGTCTCCAGACCAGCAATCATTCTCAGGGTTGTTGTTTTACCGCAACCAGAGGGCCCAAGTAAAGTTACGAACGCATTGTCTTCAATCACCAGATCGAGATCGTCCACAGCATAAAAACCGCCCCAACGTTTTGTGATATGCGTCAATTCAATTCTGGACATAATTCATTCACCCTCTCTGTTATTTGGAATCTCCGCCGATTCCGCTGTCTATACTGGCACCGGTTAGTTTATTTACCAATGCATTGAACAGCAGGATCACGATGATCAGAATCAGGTTGATACCGCTGGAAAAAGCATATAGACCCATTTCGTCAAAATAGTCCAGCAACGTGGTAATGATCTTTGCTTGGCTGCATAGCAGCATGAACAGTGTCAGCTCGCGCAGACAGGTCATAAAGGGGAGGAGATATCCACTGATAATACTGGATTTCTGGATGGGGATGATGATTCGTGTCATTCGTTTCCACCATGGAATATCCTGAATAATGGCAGCTTCTTCAATTTCACCAGACAGCTGCATCATTGAGTTCAATGCACTTCGGCTAGCAAATGGAATGTACTTTACTGTGCCTGCAAGGATCAACAACAGGAAGGTGTTGTAGATTCCAACAGAGGAACCAAACTTAGCAAATGCAACACCTACTGCCAGGGCTGGCATCAGATAGGGAAGGAATGCCATATTATTGACATAAGCAGCCCATTTGCTGCGGCGGTTCTTGCTGACACAATAGCCGACCAATGTGCCAATCGTACCGGCAACCAACGCACAGCAAACAGCGACAAGCAACGTACCTCCGAAAGCATTCCAGATTGTTTCATTGAAAAGCATACCCTTCTGGCCATACATACCGTTTTCAGAAACGTTCTCGGCCGTCACCCACCATTTAGTGGTCATATGCCCAGAGATGCCACTGGTCAGGAATGAATAATCCCCCGGATTTGGCAGGAATGTTTCTACGGCGAAAAGGATGATTGGCACAATGCCGGTAAAGAGCGTCGTGATAATGTAGAGACCGGAAAGAATGTATTTTCCGATTCCCAGATTAACGAGCGTACTCTGGCCGGATTTACCGGTAACTGTCGTGAAGTTTTTCCGTCCGGATGTCGTCCGTTGGTTTACCAACAGGATTCCGATACCGAACATCATCATGATGACGGCCAGAATACTGGCTTCACCTGTTCTCTGTACATTCAGCTCCACGTATTTTGTGGAAAGAGTTGAGAGTTTCAGATAATGAGGAATCGGATAGGAACCCATTGCACTGGAGAAAACCAGCAGGATTGTACTCAGTATGGCTGGCTTAACAAGTGGAAGCGTTACCCGTAAAAAAGTCTTCCAACGAGGGGTATTCAGGATCGTTGCTGCTTCCTCAAGATTGGCATCCATGTTCCTGAATATACCGCCGATCAAAATATACGCGAATGGTGCATAATGCAAAGCCAGTACGACAGCACTTGGAAACATGCCCTGGCACCACCAGAGTGGCATTCGGACACCTAAGACGGATGCAAACAATCCGTCAGCACCTTTTGTAATCGCGTTACTGTTAAAAAGATTCCTCCAGATCACAGCCAGCGTCCACTGCGGCATGATATAAGGGAAAATGAAAATGGAACTGAGATATTTCTTGAATTTTAGATTGGTGCGGGTTACCAGGTAAGCGAAGAATCCGCCATAGGCGATTGAACCAATACAGGCAAAAATGCTCAGCAGCACTGAATTCAAAAGGGGAGTCCAAAGGTTTATAGTTGCCAGTTTCTTTGCTGTATTCGTAGATGGAGCAAACATATCGGTCCAGTTAAAGGTTGTGTACACCTGACCTTCAGCTGCACCCCTTGTATCTACTGTGCCCTTGTGGATTGTTACGGTATCCCGAACAATGGAAAAAGCGGGCCAGATTGTAGTAACTGTCAGGACAATTCCTAAAGCAAGCAGGATCGCATTTTGTGGTTTGGAAAGATACGTCGTTATTTTGTTCAACCGTCTTTTCCAGGGACTGGGAGCGTTTATAACGGCAGTCATTTTGTTGTCCCCTTTCGGTTTTTGTTTTATCCCGGCAGGAAAACCGAGAAGGACAGGAAAAACCTGTCAACAGGGATGGGCGGCGTATCAGCTATGCCGATGCGCCGCCCATAGAATTTTCTAGATACAATTATTTCATGCCAATAATCAGGTCAATCCAGTCACCCATGGCATCCGCAACGGAAGCGGCGTAAGCTGGATCTTCAACGATCAGCTTGCCTTCATTAATCCACCAGTCATAACCACGGTCGTTTTTGGCGGCGAATTCCACTTCATCCGTGGGATTTCCATCAGCATCTTTTTTATTACCATCTTTGCTGTGATCCTGCATGCAGGCAGGAACAGGTGCGTAGCCACCCATATCCTTGCCCCAGGCAGCAAAACCTTCCTGTGTGGTTGTAAGGTAAGCAATGAAAGCACAAGCAGTCCAAGGATACTGACTTCCTTTGGGGATCATCATATAGTGCTTGTAGGCATATCCGCCAAATCCTTCATAACCATCCTGATAGGCAGCGACGGTCACATTGTTAACGGAGACGGAATCACTCTCTTCAACAGAGCGGAGCTTGGAGTAAACAAGCAGGCCAGCCTGTCCGGCAGCACTCTTGTCGACCAGTGTATTGCAGATAGGTCCATCATCAGTTTCTTCCTGGAATTGTTCGCACCAAAGCTTAATCCAAGCAAGTGCGTATTTTGCGTTATCACCGGTCAGCCCGAGGTCGGCGACATCAGCGGCAACTTCATCAATCGTAGGAGCGAAGATTGCTTGCTTATCAGCATCCAACTTATCGTAAGCATCCTTTACAATTGTCGCATAATCATCGCGGGTCAGCATGTAGAGGAAGTTCTTGCCAACAGGCTCGGAGTTGACGCCCATGAACAGCGGATGAACATCCGGCAGTACAAAATCCCAGCAGTTCATGAAGGTGGCATCACCGCAGTTGTTGAACTCGAAAACCTTATTCAGCGTCTGCAGCGCCAGAGGATTCTCGTTATTTTCTTTGGCAACACCTTCCGCATTGGTCCAATCAAGGGGAACAAAGTTAAGCAGTTCGCCAGTATCAAGCATTTTGCTCTGGATCTGGTTGCCATCCTGGATCAAAGTGACAAAGTATTCGCTGGATCCGGTGAGTGATTCAAAAATTGAATTATTCTTAGGCTGAGTCCATTCGATTGTGGTATCGAAGTTCGGGTCGATTCCCTTCAGCAGAGCAATGAAGGTCTCTTTTGCGGTTTTGCCACGACTGGAGTTGCCAATACCAAGCAAAGTTTTTCCGTTACATTCTTCGATTGCTTTCTTATAGAGTTCTTCATTGGTCATGGTCTGCGCCTGAGCAATGATGTCTCCAACGGAGTCAGCAGATGCGAAAGACATCATTGTCAACAGGAGCATTAACGCCAACAAAACAGAAACTAGTTTTTTCATACCAAAATCTCCTTTTATATATTTTTCGCGGCTGTCGCCACTTGAACTGTGAATATTATAACTCATTTTCATGTGATTGCAAGAAAAAAATGGTTGAAATGGCAGGCAGAAAACACAAAAAGAATAAACAATCCGTAAACAATCAGACTAAAGCATCGTTTTGTGATTCGCGTGAAAAATTGAGGTGCTTTTCCCGGAGCTTTTGCTCAAGTTCGACACTGCTGCCGTGGAACACTATACCCTCCCAACCACACGCAATTGCACTTGCAATATTCACTGCGGAATCATCAATAAACAGACATTCTTCCGAATTCAGGCTAAACTTGTCTGTGAATGCCCGATAAATCTCATGCATTGGTTTTACATAACCCGTGTCACAAGAAATCAGTTTACCATCAAACAAACGGCTGACAGTATATGCAGGCCAATATAGATGTTGTGCTTTACTGGCATTGCTGAGCAGCCATATTCCATAACCGGCGTTTTTCAGCCTCTGAATTAAGCTTTCCATTCCGGGGAAAATATCCTCGGGATTCGACCAAAAGAAAAGTAAACGATGAACAGAATTCCTCAAATGAACCGGTATTCGGGAGAACACGAGTGGCTCAGCAGTTTCTTCCGTTAGGACACCGCTGTCCATCTGGGCCCATTCAACTGACTGAAACAGTTCGTTCATTATCAGTTTCCGATCCTCAGGTTTTGTAATTCCTTCCCTGTCCATAAAGAGAAATGGATCGAAACGAATGACTACGTTACCCATATCAAATACAACATTACGAATCATTGACTACTCCTCTATGTACTGATCAGGTTGAAATGAATCAGCAGGATGCTTGTACGGGCAAACCTATTCCCGAGGATCCTGCTATGTTTTCCGGACCGTCTTCGGTTTTTCATTCCCGGATATTATACTCTTTATCAATGAATTTGGCTACACTTTTCCGAAGGGCCGGCAAGGCAGGGCAAAAAAAGCTGCGCATCCGCAGGGATGCGCAGCAGGAAACCCGATTGACGGCACCGGATAGGGGAGCGGTTATTTCAGCTCGACCGTCGTGCCGCGGGGTTCGCCGTACTTATCAGCCGTGATGACGCCGCCCAGGGCTTCACTGATATAAGCCATCAGTGCTTCATCCAGCGGGATGCCGGTATCAAACCTGGATTCGGAGCGGGCAAACACGTTATAGGTATCGCCGCCGGCGGTGCAGAAATTGTTTGTAATCACCGCATAGGTGGCATTCAGGTCAAAGGGCTGGCCGTTGACGGAGTTGATGGTGACACGGTTGATGGAGGCCGGCGCGGCATAATTGCTTTCTTTCCCGTTCAGCACGTAAACCTCACCGGGTTCATAGGGCTTTGTTGTGTCAATGGTCCATTCGATGCCGGAAGTCTGCGGGAAACCGCCGATGGCATCGGGCGTGCAGAAGGTGGAGGCTTCGAGCACTTCCAGCAGTTCGGCGCCGGTTACGTAAACGACCGCTACCGTATTGCCGAAGGGAAGGACCGTGTTAACATCCTTCATGGAGATGTCGCCGGCTTCGATGGTAGCGCGGATACCGCCGCCGTTGGTGATGCCGACAACAGCGTTGGGTTCAACCTGCTCAATGCCGCCTTCTTTGACGACGGACCAGACCATCGCATCGGTAATCAGGTCGCCCAGGTTGGTTTCTTCCGTCCGGTTGCCGGGGGCCTTGTCGCCGTTCAGGCGCACTTCCGTCTTCGCGAAAACAGAACTGTATTCCGCGTCCACTGCACCGGCGATTTCCTTCGCTTTTGCCTGGACAGCCTCATCGATATGCGCGAAACCATACAGTTTTGAGCCCAGATACGTCGGGATGAGGAAATTGGCTTCGATGCCCTTGGCTTCGTTGTCGATCACGACAACGCCGATGCTCTCGAACTTGGTGCCGGTGGACTGGATGGGCTCATTGTGCTGTCCGCGGGTCATCAGTGTGTGGCCATGGGCGTCGAGGACAAAATCAAGGCCCTTCAGTTTCGGGAACAGGTCGACAGACCGGTTCAGGGCGAACTTGGATTCGTCGTCGACACCGAGGTGGAAGAGGCCGAAAACCAGGTCCGCTTCACCGCGGACGGAATCGATGGCCTTCTGCACGGATTCAGCCAGCGCTTCACCGGAAGCAAAAGTGAGCATGCTGATCAGGCCCGGATTGACCTTGGTGACGGTCTCGGGCGTTTCAACACCGACGAAGCCGATCTTCAGGCCGGCTTTTGTGGTCAGCACAACAGCGCCGGGAAGGATGGATTCACCGGTTTCATCCAGCGTGATGGTTGCGCAAACGGCGGAGAAGTTTGCCTTCGAAAGGTTTTCCATCAGTTTTTCATAACCGAAATCGAATTCGTGGTTTCCCAGGGTGACGACATTGTAGCCTGCGGCATTCATCATGTCCACCATGGAAGCGCCTTTGCTTGTACTGGCATAAACGGAACCCTGGCTGAAGTCGCCGCAGTCGGCCAGGAGCACTTCCGCGCCGAGGCTTTCAAAATAGCTGCGCAGGCCGGCAATGTAGGCATAACCGTCAATCTGGCCGTGGACATCGTTGGAATGGAGAATTACGGTTTTGCCGGTGTAATCCCCGGCCAGCTCGTACCGGATGTCAGCATGATCGCTGAAATCCTCTTCAATCCAGTCAGCTTCGGCAGCATCTTCAGCGAAGGCGGAAAATGCTGTGAGGGCAAGGGCAAGGACAAGAACCAGGGAAAGTAGTTTTTTCATCTTCATTGTGTCTGCTCCTTCCATGAATCATATTAATTTGGATACGCAGTGCCTGCATGGCTGCAGACTTCATAAACATATTATATAAAAAAGGACAGTGTTTTTGCAACGGACAATATATGTATTATCTGTGAACAAACTAAACAATTCAGACATATTTTGCAACCGGCAATTTGGAACAGCCCGCAAAAGGATTTTCCGGCCCGGCGCAGAATAACTGAAAAAGCCGGATGACACAGCAAAACGGTTTCGATCATCCAATCCGATTTTATCTATTATATTAGGAAAGCAAGAGGACGATTCACATGACGGAGCAAGCGCTGAAAGCATTGCTGGACAGCATGACGATTCAGGAAAAGGTCGGCCAGCTGATCCAGTGCAACGCGGGGCAGTTTATCCGGAACCAGCTGGAGATTACAGGACCGGACGGGGAAACGCTTCCGACTGAAGAGGTATGCCGTATCATGGGCAGCGTGCTGACATTCGAGGACGCGGAACAGGCCATTGCCCTCCAGGAGATGCATCTGGCTGCGGATCCGAAGAAAATCCCGCTCCTGCTGATGCTGGATGTCATCCACGGGCTGAGGACGACCTATCCGATTCCGCTGGCAATGGGATGCTCCTTTGACGATGACCTGATGGCCGAATGCGCCGACATGGCGAGGAAGGAATCTTCCGCATGCGGCGTACACGTGACCTTCAATCCCATGGTGGATACCGCAAGGGACGCACGGTGGGGGAGAATCCTGGAAACCAATTCCGAGGAACCGCTGATCAACAGCCGAATGGGAGCGGCGTTTGTACGGACAGCACAGGGAAACGACCTGTCCGATCCGGGAAATATTGCGTGCTGCGTTAAGCACTACGCTGCTTACGGCGCCGGTGAAGCGGGGAGGGATTATAATACGGTCGACCTTTCCGAACGCTCCCTCCGGCAGGATTACCTCCCTGCGTACAAGGCATGCGTGGACGCCGGCGCGCGGCTTGTCATGCCGTCGTTCAACGCGCTGAACGGCATTCCGTCCGTCGCAAACAAATGGCTGATGAACAGGATCCTGCGGGAAGAATGGGGATTCAGCGGTGTTGTGGTCAGCGACTACAATGCGGTGGGTGAACTGGTTGCGCACGGGATCGCGGCGGACCATAAGGACGCGGCTCGCCTGGCGATGGAAGCCGGATGCGATATTGACATGGTCGACAACAGCTATTATCTGTACCTGGCAGATCTCGTGCGCGAGGGAACCGTGCCCGCGGAAATGCTGGATGAAGCAGTGATGCGCGTACTTCGCCTGAAAAATGAGCTTGGGCTGTTTGAAAACCCGTTCCACGGTGCAGACCGGGTTGCGGAAAAACGCCTGTACCTGTGCCCGGAACACAGGGAAACAGCCCGCAGGGCCGCAGAGGAAACAGCCGTATTACTGAAGAATGAGGGCATTCTCCCGTTCAGGGAAGACGTGAAGCATATTGCCCTGATCGGGCCGTTCGCTGAAGAAAAACACCTGAACGGATTCTGGTCAAGGCCGGGCGCCGAACGGGACACCGTCACGATTCCGGAGGGCATCAGGGCACTGCTTCCGGATACGGAACTGACGGTGGAAAGGGGCTGCGGCGCAGCGATCGGGGATACGGATACCGGCGGAATCGCCCGGGCTGCAGAAGCCGCAGCCGGAGCGGACGCTGTGATCCTGGTTCTCGGTGAACCCGAAAATTACAGCGGCGAAGGGAGGAGCCGGGCCGAGCTGAACCTGCCCGGGCCGCAGATGCAGCTTGCGCGGGCAGTGCTGGCAGCGAACAGGAATACAGCAGTCGTGCTCTTTAACGGGCGTCCGCTGGTCATCACAGAACTGGCAGAGACGGCCCCGGCCATCCTGGAAATGTGGTATCCGGGCACGGAGGCAGGGAATGCGCTTGCAAGGCTGCTGTGGGGCAGGGCCAATCCGTGCGGAAAGCTGTCGGCAGGCATGCCGCGGAGCACCGGACAGTACCCTATGCCGTACAACAGGATGAACACAGGGCGTCCGAAGCCGCCGCCGGACTGCAAACCGGCGCCTTTTACCAGCTGCTACCTGGATATGCCGAACCTTCCGCTGTATTCTTTCGGATACGGCCTGAGCTATACCACCTTTTCCTATGAAAAACTGGAGATTGACCGGAACGAGATCACGAAGGATGAGAAACTGCATGTAGCTGTGACTGTACGCAATACGGGAACCCGCGCCGGAAAGGAAACGGTGCAGCTTTACCTGCGGGATCCTGTTGCTTCCGTCGTCAGGCCCGTACAGCAGCTGATTGATTACAAAAAGGTTGCCCTGGAACCCGGGGAAAAGAAGGAAATTGTATTTACGGTCAGCGAACAGCAGCTTCGCTTTTTCAACGCTGAAGGGAAGGAAATCTCCGAGGCAGGGGAGTTCCTGGTTTCTGCCGGATACGCGGATCACCTGCTGCTGACGGAAAAATTCAGGCTGGCCTGAAAAAGAAATCTTTTCCGGATGGCATGATTCTGCCCGGCTGATTCGTCTAATACTATGACGGAAGATTGTTCCGCAATATGCATACGGGAGGGAAACCCTTGAAGAAAGCCATTATACTGCTTGCCGCAGCCCTTATGCTGGCGTTCATGGCAGGCGCCTGCGCCGATCCGGCCAGGACCGACGGAACCGTGACGGCATGGATCGGGGAAAACAATGAATTTTTTATGCGCTGCACGGATGAAATTACCCGGAAGCTGTCCGTGGCGATGAAGGATATCCTCAGCATTACGGAAACGGATGTCATCGGATTAACGCAGGCAAACCAGGTTGTTTCCGTCAGGAGGGACGGGAGTGCATACTCAATCCTTTCCGCAAACGCAACGGAGGAAGAAATCAGCAGCCTTGCAGACAGAAGCGTCCAGCTGGAAGAAGGCGTCCTGTCCGTCGGGGAAGTTGTATATTCGGAACGCGCGGCAGCGGCGGTGACTGACGGCGTTATGCTGTATTGGGTCAACAGGGGCGACAGCGGTTTTGTCCTGATGCAGAAAGAGCTCACAGGGAAAGAGCAAGCCGCGGCAGAACGTGCAGCGGTTTCCCTGACCGGCATGAGCGTACCGGAACCGCTGTACCTGTGCCTGACAGGGGAAGCACTGACGCTGACTGCAACCGACCATACCATCATTACTTTCAGCCTCAGCACCGGCAAGGCGACTGCTTTCCCTGCATCCGGCAGGGAAACAGCCGGCGCCTGCCTGGCGGACGGGCGGCTGTACAGGTATGTTGCCACGGAGCTGCTCCCCTGGGAACTGGAAACAATCCAGAACGACGCGATCCAGCTGTCAACCGTCACACCGGCCCCGACCCCGACCATGGCGCCTACACCCACGCCCACGCCGACACCGACACCCCGGATCACACCCGCACCCACGCCGACGCCCAGGGGCTACAACGGGCAGACGGATGAAGACGGGAATATTTACAAAGGCGCGAGGGGAAAGACGGTGCGCAAAATCCAGAAGCGCCTGCAGGAACTGGGATATCCGACGGGAAAAGTGGACGGAATTTACGGCGACCAGACACAGCTCGCGGTAAACCTTTTCTATGACGCTCTCCATATTCGTGAGCGCAACTACATCACGCCGGGCATGCAGAACAAACTCTTTGCCCGGAACGCACCTGTTTACGATCCTTACATGCCGCTGCAAAAAGGCGATACCGGCCTGTGCGTACTGTATATGCAGACCATGCTGCGGTTTGCAGGCTTTGACCCGGTTAAGCTGGACGGTATTTACGGGGAACTGACCGTACAGGCTGTGGCGGAATACCAGAAAGCCATCGGGTATATTCCGGCTGACAAAGAGGTTCCGGGTGAATACGCTTCCAGGGAACTCCTGGAGAAGCTTTACGGGCCGGAACCGCTGCCGGTTCCGACGGACATGGCGACGGAAACACCGGTGCCGGCAACACAGACAGACCTGTAAACCAGGCTGATGCATTGAAATGGGGGATCACCACGTGATCCCCCATTTTATAAAATACCGGAGAACAGTTCCGGGCCTGTGTGCCTTGTTTGCAAAGAGGACGTTTTTTTCTTCCGGAGTACGGCACATGACCTGCATATCAGGATGGTATACGACGCTGCCAAGCCGCGCATCCAGGATCCGCCGGCACAGGTCGGCTTCTTCCTGGGTTTTGCTGAAATGCTGGTCAAAGCCGTTCAGCCCCCTGAATACGTCTGTCCGGATCATCATGAAGCCGACAGGCGCCGATTCCACCGGAACGGGCATTTCCACCCGGTTATCCTCGAAGGTATATTCCTGCTTCCATTTCCGGAAGATGCCCCCGAGGCCGGCAAACATGGTTCCGAGCAAGAACCGGACAGAAAGCTGCCGCCTGGGGAGGAAGAGCTCTTCTCCTTCCTCATTGAAAAAACGCGGCGAAAGAATGGCGATGTTCGGATGGGATTCCATATAGGCGACCATCCTTCGCAGCAGGGACGGATGAAAGGAAACGCCGGGATCCATCAGGAGATGGTATTTGCTTTGCAGCTGCGGCAGGACCGCGTTATGCGCGCGCGAAAGACCGACATTCTTTTCCTGGGGAAGCACTACCAGGCCGGGGAAGGACCATTTCAGCCGCTCGGCTGTAAGCTCCTCAGGCGAATTGTCGCTGAGGAATACAGAGACTTCAATGTCCGCACTCTGAATACAGCGAAGGGAATAATCCACTTCATCCCCGCAGCGGCAAATGACAATACACGCGGAAAGGATCGGCACCACAAAAAAGCCCCCCTTTCCGTATCATATCTTTTCAATCCCTTCTATTTTACAGGCATCGGGAGGCTTTGTAAAGAATCACATTGGCAAAAATCAGTATTTGATGCTATACTGTACCATCAGGCGGAGTATCCGCTGAATGAACATGGAAGAAGGTTTTTTATCTGAGTAAATTTGCGGTTTTTGTCGACCTGGAAAACTGCGGCGCCAAGGTCGCCACATTGAAGAGCATCCTGGAGAAGGTGAAGATCCGCGGTGATATCCTGCTTGGCAAGGTTTACGGGTATACAGATAAGTTTGATGACCTTAAGGAAGTGCTGCTGAGCAATACGTTTACGGTTGTTCCCAGCCTGCGTTACGGGATCAGCCAGAAGAACAACGCCGATATCCAGCTGGTGATCGACGCACTGCAGGTCGCCTATGAGAATGAACTGATTGACAGCTTCTGCATCGTTTCGGGTGACAGTGACTATGTTCCGCTTGTCGGCCGCCTGAAAAGCATGGGCAAGTTTGTTCTGGGCATCAGCCGGAGCGAAGCTGCCAGCAACATCTTCATCAACGCGTGCAATGAATTCCAGTTCCTTGAAACCGTAGGCAAGCGGAACGTTGAAAAACCGCGCAAGCAGCGCTCCACTTACACGAACGAGGAAGTGGCTGACGAAAGCGAACTGAACAAACTGCTGACGACGGTCCTTGAAGAGCAGAACGACAGGGACGAGATTTATGCAAGCGAGCTCAAGGGTACGCTGCTGCGCCTGCGGCCTGACTTTAACGAAAAAGCGTACGGATGCGCAACTTTCTATAAGCTGCTGATGAAACTGTCCAACCGTTTCGGCGACCTTCGTGTGCATAACGACAATTTTGACGTAATGGTTGGGCTTTCCAACAGCGGAGAAAGCACGGAAGCGATTCCGCAGCTGACGAGGGACAACTGGAAGGAAGCGTTTGCCGCCCAGATCAAAGCCTACAAGGACGGCGGTTTTGAGCGCGTGAATCCCTCCATCCTGAAGGCAGATATCATTACGGCCTATCCGGATTTCAACGAACGGGCAATCGGGTTCAAGCGCTTTTCGGATGTTATGAAGCAGCTGGAAAAGGATGGGCTGCTCGTGGTTGAGATGGATGAACAAAATACGATGCTGATCAAGCTCCTTTAACCGGGAAGAGAACCTGTAAGCTGCAGCTGGCTGCGGACGGCCGCAGCAGTATATCAAAGCAGAGGAAGTATTAAAGAGATGAAGTATTTGAGGCGGGGAATCTGGTACATCGCCGGTAGGCTGCTGGTGATCTGTATTGTCCTCGGCCTGATGATCACAGCTTTTTACTATACGATGAACCTGAGCAATATCCAGATTGTGCTGAAGGACGGAATGGCCGGACGGGCCAAGTATGTCATGGGAATTGACCCGCAGCGCAGCAACCTGGACAAGTTTTTCCAGCCGGCATGCCTGGATGCGGATGAACTTGTCCTGCAGACGGACAGCGGCGAATCGCCGTATAATGATTATAATGTCAGGGGTATCGACCATCGCCTGGAGATCGGCTTTTTCTGGATCTGGCCATGGGAAAACAGCGTCAGGATCGTGGTGTCCGAACGGATCCCGAGAATCGACGGCCGGGTCAAAGGCCTGAAGGCGGACGAGGTGATTGCCAGGCAGGGGGAAAGTGCTGTATACCCGCCGGCATGGCCGGAGGAGAAATACCGGGCACAGATGATCCGGGAGAACGGGCAATGGAAAATCAGGAGCATCCTGAAAACGGGACAATGATATAAAACAATGAAAAACAGCGCTTCCGGCATTTGCGGGAAGCGCTGTTTTGATGCGGAAAGCAAAAAACTGCGTAAAAAACAAAAAAAAGTGCTTGACAAAGGGAGATGGGTTTGTTATATTAGTCAAGCTCGCTTACGGGGAACCGGGGAGCGGGGACAGCGAACCTTGAAAACGATACAGAGATAAGAAACGCGCAAGAAGGAAAGATCAGCGAAGATTCCAAAGAGTTTAGCATCGAGAGATGTTAAGGATTAAACGGAAGA
>CAMMYM010000037.1 GCA_946527725.1 uncultured Clostridia bacterium | reverse complement strand
GCGCCGACGCCATCTGCCACGGCTGCACCGGCAAGGGCAACGACCAGGTCCGCTTTGAACTGGCTGTGAAGCATTTTGCCCCTGACATGCCGATCATTGCGCCCTGGCGTGAGTGGTCCATCCAGTCCCGGGAAGAGGAGATCGACTACGCGGAAGCGCACAACATTCCGCTGAAGATCACCCGGGAAACGAATTATTCCAAGGACAAGAACCTCTGGCACCTGAGCCATGAAGGCCTTGACCTGGAAGACACCGGCAACGAGCCGCAGTATGAAAAGCCCGGTTTCCTTGAAATGGGCGTCTCCCCCCTTGATGCGCCTGATGAACCGACCTATATCACACTGGACTTTGTGCAGGGTGTTCCGGTCGCACTGAACGATGAAAAACTTTCCGCCAAGGAAATCATCCTGAAGCTGAACGAGCTCGGCGGCAAAAACGGCATCGGCATCATCGACATCGTTGAAAACCGGCTCGTCGGGATGAAATGCCGCGGTGTTTATGAAACCCCCGGCGGCACCATCCTCTACAAGGCCCATGAAACGCTCGAGTCCGTCTGTCTGGACAAGCTGACGATGCATGAAAAGCAGAAGCTGTCCATTACCTTCGCGGAACTGGTCTACAACGGCCTGTGGTTCTCCCCGCTGCGGGAGGCGCTCTCCGCCTTCGTCGACAAGACGCAGGAAAAGGTAACCGGCAAAGTGAAGCTGAAGCTGTATAAAGGCAATATCATCCGTGCCGGTGTCTGGAGCAGCAATTCCCTCTATTCCGAGGATATTGCCACCTTCGGTGCCAGCGACTACAACCAGAAGGATTCCGCCGGCTTCATCACGCTCTTCGGCCTACCCACCAAGGTCCAGGCCCTTGTCGATGCAGCCAACGCAAAAAAATAACCTGACCTGATGACGAGGTGTCGCATGACAAAAGTATTCATTGACGGCAGCGCCGGAACGACCGGCCTCCGGATCCGTGAGCGCCTGGCAGGGCGGAAGGATCTTGAACTGCTCGTCCTCCCGGAGGAGCTTCGCAAGGATCCGTCCGCCCGCGCGGATGCCCTGGATTCGGCTTCGGTATCCTTCCTTTGCCTGCCGGATGACGCTGCCCGGGAAGCTGCCGCGCTCGTCAGCTCCCCCCGGGCCGTCATCATCGATACAAGCACCGCCCACAGGACAGCGGAAGGCTGGGTCTACGGTTTCCCGGAGCTGAAGGGGCAGCGGGAGAAGATCGCCGCTTCCCGCCGCATCGCGAACCCGGGATGCCACGCCACCGGCTTTGTGTCCCTGGTCGCGCCGCTGGTACAGGCCGGACTGCTGAAAGCAGATGTCCGGCTTTCCTGCTTTTCTCTGACCGGTTATTCCGGCGGGGGGAAAAAAATGATCGCCCAATATGAATCAGGGGATGTGCCCGGACTGTTCCGGGCTCCGCGCCAGTACGGCCTCGGCCAGGTGCATAAGCACCTGCCGGAGATGGCCGCCGTCTGCGGCCTGCAGTATGCGCCGGTTTTCTGCCCGGTCGTGGCGCCCTACTACGCCGGCATGGAAGTCACCGTTCCGCTGACCCCTGCCGAAACCTCTGCGTCACCGGAAGAAATCAGGCAGGTTTACCGGGATTATTACCGGTCCGGCCTGGTGCATTTTTCTGAAGCGCCGGACGAGGAGGGTTTCCTGTCGGCCGCGGCGCTTGCCGGGAGGGACGACCTGGAAATCTCCGTCTTCGGCACGCCGGAGCGGATGATCCTCGTTTCCCGTTTCGACAATCTCGGAAAAGGTGCCTCCGGCGCAGCAATCCAGAATATGAACCTGGTCCTTGGGATGGATGAAACCCTTGGCCTGAAGAAAGGATAATATGGACGACGTACGTATTCAGCCAATGACCATCGAGGATTACGACGATGTCCGCGCCCTGTGGATGACCATCCGTGGGTTCGGCATCCGGACGCTCGATGACTCTCCGGCGGATATCCGCCGTTTCATCCTCCGGAACCCGACCACCAGCGTCGTTGCCCGCGCCGGGAACAGGATTGTCGGTTCGATCCTCTGCGGGTCCGACGGACGGCAGGGGGCGCTGTACCATGTATGCGTCGCCAGGGAATACCGCAGGCGGGGCATCGGTACCCGGATGGTCGGTTACTGCATGCAGCAGCTGAAACTGATGGGCATCAACAAGGTATCCCTCATTGCCTTTACCCGGAATGATGCCGGCAATGCCTTCTGGAACCAGATCGGCTGGACGAAAAAATCAGATGTCAATTACTATGAGTTTGTCCTGAACCAGGAAAATATCACTCAGTTTATAGGAGACGAAGCAGATGATCCGTAAGATATCCGGCGGTGTCACAGCTGCCAGGGGATTCAGCGCTGCCTGCTGCGCAGCCGGAATCAAATACAGGGACCGGACCGATATGGCCATGCTCTTCAGTGCCGCGCCGTGCGTCGCCGCCGGTACCTTCACCTCCAACAAAGTGAAAGCCGCCCCTGTCCTCTGGGATATGGAAATCATCAATGCAGGCTGCCCCGTACAGGCCGTCGTGGTCAACGCGGGCATTGCGAATGCTGCCACCGGGAAAGCGGGCCTGGATCTGTGCAGGGCAACCGCCGAGCATGCGGGAAAAGCGCTGTCCGTTCCCGCCTCTTCTGTCCTCATCGGTTCCACCGGCGTCATCGGGCCGCTCATTCCGCTGGACAGGATCTCCGCCGGCATTGACGCGATGGCCGGCACGCTGTCCGATTCGCAGGAGGCAGGCACCGCCGCCAGCAAGGCCATCATGACGACAGATACCGTAAACAAGGAATTCGCGGTCGCGTTTGACCTTCCGGCCGCTGACGGCTCCGGCACTGTGACGGTTCATCTCGGCGGCATGAGCAAGGGATCCGGCATGATCCATCCCAACATGTGCACCATGCTTGGATACCTGGCGACAGACTGCGCCATTCCCCGCAGCCTGCTGGTGAAAGCGCTCCGCACGGTCGTTCCCGATACCTTCAACATGATCACCGTGGACGGTGATACGAGCACCAACGATACGCTCCTGCTGCTCGCCAACGGGCTGGCCGGCAACAGGCCTGTCTCGGAAGGCGACGGCAGCTATGATGTTTTCCTGGAAGCCCTATACAGCGTCTGCCGTGACCTGGCCGTCCTGATGGCCTCCGACGGTGAAGGCGCCACCCACCTTGTGGAAATGCGCGTATATCATGCGGACACGAAGGAAAACGCCCGGATCCTGGCGCGTTCTGTCGTCGGATCCAGCCTCGTGAAAGCAATGATCTTCGGCCGTGATGCCAACTGCGGCCGCATCCTCTGTGCCCTCGGCTATGCAGGCCCCGATTTCGATCCTGCAGCCATCGAGCTTTTCCTCCACGGGGAGCATGAAACGCTGTGCTTCTACAAAGACGGCTGTGTGCAGCCATTTGATGAAGAAAAAGCCGCCGCCATCCTTGGGGAAAAGGAAGTCCGTTTCTCCTGTGATATGAAGATGGGCAGCGAAGAAGCGACGGCCTGGGGCTGCGACCTTACCCATGATTACGTCACCATCAACGGTGATTACAGGAGCTGATAAGGCGATGCATAACGACCTCACCAATCCGGAGCGCGCGGAAGTCCTGACTGCCGCCCTCCCCTATATCCGGAAATACACCGGCCAGATTGTCGTCGTGAAATACGGCGGCAACGCCATGATCAATGAATCCCTGAAGCAGCAGGTGATGGAAGATATCGTGCTGCTCTGGCTGATCGGCGTCCGCGTCGTCCTGGTGCACGGCGGCGGGCCCGAGATCAACGACCTGATGGACCGCCTGGGGAAGAAGCCCGAATTTGTCGGCGGCCTGCGGGTTACAGACAAGGAAACCATGGATATCGTCCAGATGGTCCTGGCAGGCAAAATCAACAAAACGCTGGTCAACCTGCTCGAGATGAAGGGCGGTAAAGCTGTCGGCCTTTCCGGCATGGACGGCCGCCTGCTCCAGTGTACGGTAAAGGATGAACGCCTCGGCTATGTCGGGGAAATCCAGAAAGTGCATATCCAGCCGGTCACGGACCTGCTGGATAACGGTTATATCCCCGTCGTTTCCACCGTCGGCTGCGACAAGTCCGGCAATGCCTACAACATTAACGGGGACACTGCCGCTGCCTACATTGCCGGGGCGCTGAACGCAAAAACACTGATTATGATGACCGATATCGCCGGTGTGCTCAGGGATAAGGATGATCCGTCCACCCTGATTCCGGAAATCGCCCTGGATGAACTCGCCGGCCTGCGTGAAAGCGGTGTCATCTCCGGAGGGATGATTCCCAAGGTTGAATGCTGTGCGACTGCCATCAGCCGCGGCGTCAGGAACGTTGTCATCATGGACGGGCGCGTTCCGCATTCCATCCTCATGGAGCTCCTGACGGATGAAGGCGCCGGCACCCGTTTCTCCGCCCCGTCCCGCACCCTTGACGACCGCCAGTCCGGCTGGGAATAATCTTCACGGAGGTTCTCATGAACACTTTTGAACTCGATCAGTCATATGTCGCCCATACATATAAACGTTTTCCTGTTGAAATCGTCGCGGGAAAAGGTTCCCTCGTACAGGATGCTGCGGGAAAAGAGTATATCGATATGGGATCCGGTATCGCCGTAACTTCCTTTGGCGTTGCGGACGATGCCTGGATCGAAGCTGTCGAAGAACAGATCCGTAAAGTGCAGCATATGTCCAACCTGTATTATACTGCTCCCTGTGCGCGCCTGGCCGAAGCGCTGTGCACGCGCACGGGCATGTCCCGCGTTTTCTTCGGCAATTCGGGGGCGGAAGCGAATGAATGCGCCATCAAGGTTGCCCGGAAGTGGGCCGCTGAAAACAAAGGACCCGGCTGCAATATCATCGTGACGCTGGAAAACAGCTTCCACGGCCGTACGCTGACCACCCTGGCCGCTACCGGCCAGGAGCATTACCATGAACTGTACCAGCCCCTCACGCCCGGTTTTGCCCACATCCGCGCCGGGGATATGGATGCGCTCAAAACCCTTTGCGCCGGCGGAAAAGTCGCGGCAGTGCTCATTGAGTGCGTTCAGGGCGAAGGCGGCGTGATCCCGCTGGATCCCGCTTTTGCTGCTTCCCTGGAAGCCTACCTCCGTGAACAGGATATCCTGCTGATGATCGACGAAGTCCAGACAGGCAACGGACGGACCGGCAAGATGTATGCCTATATGAACTACGGCCTGCATCCGGATGTCGTAACCACCGCAAAGGGCCTGGCCGGCGGCCTTCCCCTCGGCGCATGCCTCCTGGGCAGCAGGGTGAAGGATGTCCTGTCCTACGGCGACCACGGTTCCACCTTCGGGGGTAATCCTGTTGCCTGCGCTGCAGCCCTTTCTGTGCTGAACCGCCTGACAGGCGAATTCCTCGCCGGGGTGGAGGCAAAGTCGGTCCTCCTGCGCAGCCTGCTTGAAGGCGCACCGGGAATCACGTCCGTCTCCGGCCTCGGGCTCATGCTCGGCCTCAAAACGGAGAAGCCGGCTGCCGATGTCGTTGCTGAATGCATGGAAAACGGCGTCCTGTGCCTCACCGCCAAGGACAAGGTACGTCTCCTTCCCGCCCTCAATATTCCGGACAGCCTGATCCGGAAAGCCGCCGGGATCATCCGGTCCGCCTGCATACCGTAATCCCCCGCCCCGCTGTCATCCTGGGCGACCGAAGGGAGCCAAAGCTCCCCGAAGGAACACGCCCTGCTGTCATCCTGAGCGACCGAAGGGAGCCGAAGGATCCCCAAAAGGAACACCGCCGGATTAAATAACACTCTCATCACAGGGGCGCCTGCAGGCGCTCCAAGGAGGTCCCCCATGTCCTACTTAGTCCTGAGCAACGGCACCGTCTTTGAAGGTGAACGGATCGGCGCGCCGGTCGACAGGATCGGCGAGCTCGTCTTCACCACCGGGATGGAAGGCTACCTGGAAACGCTGACCGATCCGAGCTATTACGGCCAGATTGTTACCCAGACCTTCCCGCTGATCGGTAATTACGGCGTCATCGAAGAAGATTTTGAAGGGGAAAGCGCGCTTTTCGGCTATATCGTACGCGAACTGTGCGATACGCCTTCCAATTTCCGTTCCGCGTATCCCCTGAATGATTACCTGGTCGCAAAAGGCATTCCCGGCCTCTGCGGCGTGGATACCCGCGAGATTGTCCGGATCACACGGGAAGAAGGCGTTATGAACGCCATGATCTGCGATGAAGTCCCGGCGGACCTTTCTGCCATCCGGGCTTATTCGGTAAAGGACGCGGTAGCATCTGTTTCCGGGAACGAAAAGTATTCCTGCCCGGCGGACGGAGCTGAACGCTGCCGTGTTGCTTTGATCGATTACGGAGCCAAGCATAACATCATCCGCAGCCTGCAGAAGCGCGGCTGTTCCGTAACCGTCTGGCCTGCCACCTCCCCGGCGGAAGAAATCCTCGCTTCCGCCCCGGACGGGGTAATGCTGTCCAACGGGCCCGGGGATCCGAAGGAAAACACGTTCTGCATCGAACAGCTGCGGAAAATCATCGGGCGGAAACCGGTCTTCGGCATCTGCCTCGGCCATCAGCTTGCCGCCCTTGCGCTGGGCGGAGACACCGTCAAACTGAAGTACGGCCACCGCGGCGGCAACCAGCCCGTCCGCGACCTCGCGGCCGGCCGGACTTACATCACATCGCAGAACCACGGATATGCGGTTGTCGCGGATTCGCTGAAAGGGATCGGAACTGAAATGTTCCGCAATGCCAATGACGGCAGCTGTGAGGGAATGGACTATCCGTCGGTGCATTGCTTTACCGTCCAGTTCCATCCCGAGGCTGCTTCCGGCCCAAGGGATACGTCAGTCCTGTTCGACCGCTTTGTACAGAAGATGGAGGAAATGAAGCATGCCTAAAGATCAATCCATCCGGAAAGTGCTTGTCATCGGTTCCGGCCCGATCGTGATCGGCCAGGCCGCGGAATTTGACTATGCCGGGGCCCAGGCATGCCGCGTACTCAAGCAGGAAGGCATCAATGTTGTCCTTGTGAATTCAAACCCCGCGACCATCATGACAGACCAGCACCTGGCCGATGAAATCTACCTGGAGCCGCTGAATGCGGCAACGGTCCGCCGCGTCATTGAAAAAGAACGTCCGGACGGCCTGATTGCCGGCCTCGGCGGCCAGACCGGGCTGACGCTTGCCATGCAGCTGAGCCGCGACGGCACGCTGGATGAATTCGGGGTGCGCCTGCTTGGGTCACCGATTGACGCGATCGAAAAAGCGGAAGACCGGGAAAAGTTCCGGGAAACCATGCTGGAAATCGGCCAGCCCTGTGTGCCTTCCGGCATTGCGGAAACGCTGGAAGAAGCGCTGGCTGCGGCAAATGAGATCGGCTATCCGGTCATCGTCCGTCCGGCCTATACCCTTGGCGGCAGCGGCGGCGGAATCGCCGAGAATGAAGAAGAAATGCGCGTCCTGGCCCGCGGCGGCCTGGATGCTTCCCCAATCACCCAGATCCTTGTGGAAAAATGCATTGCCGGGTGGAAGGAAATCGAGTTTGAAACGATGCGTGATGCGCAGGGCAACGTCATTGCGGTCTGTTCCATGGAAAACGTGGACCCGGTTGGCATCCATACCGGGGACAGCGTGGTCGTGGCCCCTGCCCTGACCCTCTCCGACAAGGAATACCAGATGCTCCGCACGGCTTCGCTGGACATCATTTCCGCCATCGGAATCGTCGGCGGCTGCAATTGCCAGTTCGCCCTGAACCCGGATTCGTTTGAATACGCCGTCATCGAGGTGAACCCCCGCGTCTCCCGTTCCTCCGCGCTGGCCAGTAAAGCGACAGGTTACCCGATCGCCAAGATCACAACCCGGCTGGCATTGGGATACCGTCTCGATGAAATTGCAAATGATATCACCGGAAAAACCTGCGCCTGCTTCGAGCCGACCGTTGATTACGTCGTCGTCAAATTCCCGAAATGGCCATTCGATAAATTCTACGGATCCTCGCGCCGCCTTGGCACCCAGATGAAGGCAACCGGGGAAGTCATGTCCATCGGCCAGCGTTTTGAAGAAGCACTGATGAAAGCTGTCCGCGGCGCTGAAATCTCCCTGGATACGCTGAATGCCCCGCCGCTCTCCGGCGATGATGTGCGCACGCGCCTCACCCTGCAGGATGACCATCGGCTTTTTACCGTCTTCGAAGCACTGAAAAAAGGCATTTCCGTGGACGAGATCTTTGACCTCACGAAGATTGACCGGTTCTTCCTGTACCGGCTGAAATCCATGGCGGAATTTGAACAGCGGGTGGCTTCCACAGGATTGCAGCCTGGAGATTACAAGCGTTTCAAGCAGCTTGGATATCCGGATTCCGCCATCCGCCGCATCTCCGGCGCGAAGGAACTGCCGCCCTTTGCTTTAAGCTATAAGATGGTGGATACCTGCGGCGCCGAGTTTGCCGCGGAAACTCCCTATTTCTATTCCTGCACGGACAAGGTATGTGAGTCCCGGATGCTGAAGCGTTCCGGCCGCCCGGTGGTCATCGTGCTCGGTTCCGGCCCGATCCGGATCGGCCAGGGGATTGAATTTGACTATTCTTCCGTGCATTGCGTCTGGACGCTCAGGAACATCGGTTACGATGTGGTGATTATCAATAACAATCCGGAAACAGTCTCCACAGATTATGACACGGCGGACAGGCTGTATTTCGAACCGCTGACGCCCGAGGATGTCTGGAACATCATCCAGGTGGAAAAGCCGGTCGGTGTTGTGGTCGCCTTTGGCGGGCAGACTGCGATTAAACTGACGCAGTTCCTCTCCTCGGTGAATATTCCGATCCTGGGAACAAGCGCCGAATCCATCGATATTGCGGAAGACCGCGAACGGTTTGACGCCCTGCTCGAGCAGTTCGGCATCCGCCGCCCGCGCGGTATGGCTGTCCGGACACTAGACGAAGCGCTTGCCGCAGCGGAAGAGCTCGGTTATCCGGTGCTGCTTCGTCCGTCTTATGTCATCGGCGGCCAGAATATGACGATTTCCCGTTCCCGCGAAAAAACCGAGGATTATATGAACCGGATCCTTGCCGGCGGGATTGAAAACCCTGTCCTCGTGGATCAGTATCTCCCCGGGATTGAACTGGAAGTGGATGTCATTTCCGACGGAAAGGATGTCCTGATTCCCGGCATCATGGAACATATCGAACGTGCCGGCGTCCACAGCGGCGATTCGATCGCAGTATATCCGCCCTTCAACCTGACGGAAAAATTCCAGGATAAAGTCTGCGATATATCCACGAAGCTTGCCCTTGCGCTCGGAACAAAGGGGCTGGTGAATATCCAGTACCTGATTTATGACAATGAACTGTATGTGATTGAGGTGAATCCCCGGGCTTCCCGTACGATCCCCTACATTTCCAAGGTCACGGGTGTCCCGATGGTCGACCTGGCTTCGCGCGTCATGCTCGGTGAACCGCTCAGCGGTATGGGCTTCGGCACCGGCCTTTATCCTGCCCCGCCCTACTGCGCGATCAAGGTGCCTGTTTTCTCCTTTGAGAAGCTGAATGACGCCGATTCCATCCTGGGTCCTGAAATGAAATCCACCGGCGAAGTACTCGGCATCGGCATCACCAAGGCGGAAGCGCTGTTCAAAGGCCTGTCTGCCGCCGGTTTTTCTCTGCCGACTGCCCGCGACCGCAGCACGATGGGCGTCCTCCTTTCCGTGGAGGATGAGGACTTCCCGGATGCGATCACCATGGCCAAGCGCTGCTACGATCTCGGTATCCACGTCTATGCGACAAAGGATACCGCCCGCGCGATCTCCGCTGTCGGCATTCACGTAACACCTGTTGCCGATCCGAAGACCAGCGGGGAAATGATCTCACTGATGGAAAACGGCTCCATCAATTACCTGATCTATACCGGCGCCGTCAAGGACGATACGGTCGGCGACTACCGTGTGCTTCACCGCAAGGCCATGATGCTGGGAATCCCCTGCATGACCTCTTTGGATACAGCAAATGCACTGGCCGACATCCTGGGTTCCCGCTTCTCGCTGGAAAACACGGAACTCGTCGATATCAACCGGATGCGCAGGTAATGCCTGTATCGGCCAACCCGAGTGAAACCGAAAAATCCCTGCAGTTTCCGCTGCTTCCATCGAAGTATTCATTTCTCCCGTGCAACAAACGGGCCACCTGACAGCAGGCGGCCCGTTTGGACATATATGAACATTATTCCTCAGGCATCCACGTTTCATTCAGGAACTGCATGCGTTTCGTGATATAGTCCTTCAGGTATTTGATGTTTTCCTTCAGGTTCTTTCCCGTCTGAACTTCATTCCGTTTGTATTTCAGTCCCGGATACAGGATAAACTCCATCTCAGCGTTTTTCTCTATAGCAGCTGCATAAGTGTCGATCGATTTCAGCGTTTCTGTCTCTTCACGCTTTCCAAGCAGGATTTCCATTGCCGGAACAAAAGTCTCATGGTACCTGCTGACGACCGCCCGGTAGAAATCCGACTGCAGGTAAAGCGCCGGCCACCAGTAATCTATATATCCCCCTTTGGAGGCTGTCATGCCGCTTGGATTCAGCACGAACTTGTTATCAGGCCTTGCGTAATCTCCGTATGTATTGTCCATATCCCAGACAGGACCTGCAAATACTTTTGTGGAGACCGAATCGTCAGGTTTGTAGAAATACTCTGAGGACATGTTTGCATCATAATTCCGGCTGACTTCGTTAATCAGGTATTTGTTGACCAGGCTGTCAAAATCGACGATATCGCTGTAATGCTTTCCGGTCTCCGGATCACGGCCGTCCTCGGAAAAGATTGCGTTCTCAAAGCTCTGCATAAGGCCCGTGATATAAGCAATCTGCTTCTCGCTGCAATACTCCGGCGAATGGATCGCAAGGAACATTTTATGCCTGGTGTAATATGCGGTCGGTGTTTCTCCGTAATGGTCCGAATTGTGTTCAAACTCGATAAGGTATCCGCCGGTGATATCTTCCGGTTCATTGGGGATCTGGTATCCTTTGTAGGTGCCCCTGGCCGCGTCCCTGCGTTCCGTCACGGGATAAGATTCCAGCGGTTTTTCATTCATCTTTTCGGTTTCTTTTTCCAGGTCCCTGATATCGACGCGATCGTCGTCAATCTCAACCCTTTCCGTAAGCAGGTAGGTTCCCATATATTCATTGTTGATATAAAGGGAAATCTGCCTGCAATCAGGTGTATACGGCAGTCCGGCATAACGAGCCATGTCAAAGTTCAGTTGGTTCCGGACCAGGCTCTTGTCAAGATGGTTCCCGAGCAGGATCCATTTTTTTGCCTTTCCCATTCCCAGCAGGTTTGCACCGCTTTCAAGCTTGATAATATAGTTCTTCTTTGTAAAATACACGGACATGTTTCCGCGCATCTTGATATGCTTCAGGTTTCCGCTAAACACAGTTTTTCCGTCTGTGTCATATAAGGCCATAGTGCCCTTTTCTTTGTTTTCCTTTTTCTTATGGATTTCCCGAAGGCCGCCGGATTCTGTCGTAATATACATCACCGGCAGTTCGCTTCCTTGCATTGCTGTAACGCTCTTTTTGTTTTTCCCGGTTTTGTATCCGAAGACAACCGTGTTTGCTTTGCCCGTATGCAGCAGGGAGGCGCTTGTTTCACCCTGCACGACATCCGTTCCGTTGATTTTCAGGGTAAGTGAATCAAATCCAATCTTATAGTCGTTCAGGTCAATATTACCGGGAAGAAAAAAGTACAGTTTCTTCTCGATCTCCATGAGTTTGATAGCGTCATCCGTCATTTCGCCTGTTGGAGAAATCCAGATCATTTGGGCAGCGTATCCGGTTGTAAGCATTGCCAGGGTACATCCGAAAAGGATGAGGATGCCTGTCAGTATCCTCATCCTCCACGATTTCTTTCCGGGGCGCTTGTCCATATCTTTTCCTCACTCGTCAAATATTCAGCCCGATTCAGCTGATCGCTTCCCGCACCTTCCTGACCGCCTTCGCAACGTCATCAAACTGCTCCGGAGTCAACGACTGCGGTCCGTCGCACAGAGCGTGCGGCGGATCGTTGTGCACTTCGATCATCAGGCCGTCCGCGCCGCATGCTGCGGCAGCCAGCGCCATGGGTTTCACGTACCGTGCCGCGCCTGTCGCATGGCTGGGATCCACGACCACCGGGAGGTGGCTCAGTTCGTGCAGCACTGCCACGGCGGACAGGTCCAGGGTGTTCCGCGTATATGTCTCGAAGGTGCGCACTCCGCGTTCGCACAGGATAACCTGCTCATTACCGCCGGCCATGATATATTCCGCGCTCATCAGCAGTTCCTTGATGTTATTGGCCAGTCCCCGCTTCAGCAGGATGGGTTTGTTTGTCCGGCCAAGCTCCTTGAGCAGCTCAAAGTTCTGCATATTCCTGGCACCGACCTGGATGATATCCACATCGTCAAACAGCGGCAGGTGGGCGATGTCCATGATTTCGGTAATGATCGGCAGGCCGGTCAGCTTCTTGACTTCCGACAGGATGCGGATTCCCTCTTCATGCAAGCCCTGGAAATCATACGGCGACGTCCGCGGTTTGAAGGCGCCGCCACGCAGCACGCATGCCCCGCTTTCCTTCACAGCGCGCGCAATTGTTTCGACCTGGGCTTCGGATTCCACCGAGCATGGACCCGCAATCAGGCTGAAAGCACCGCCGCCGAATGCTGCAGCTCCTCCGTTCACCTTCACAACCGTATCATCCGGATGGAATTTCCGGTTTGCCTTTTTGAAAGGCTCCGAAATCCGCGTAACGCTGTCGACAAAGGTAAGCCCGCGGATCAGGTCTGTATCGATCCGTGTGGTATCGCCGACCAGGCCGACGATCGTCTGGAATTCACCAACTGAAATATGAACCCGTACACCCTGGCTTTCCAGCCATTGGATCAGGTGTTCCTGCTCTTCTGTCCGGATGCTGTTTTTCAGTGCAATAATCATTGTTTTCTATTCCCCTCTTCGAAGACGGTAAACATCTCCGATATCATGATTCAGTTGGCATCGCGGCCAAAGAGTTCGTGCGTACGGGAAGAATTATTTGTCAAACTGCGGGGGAACAGGCTTTGTAATCTTTTCCAGTTCCTTCTTCCGCCTGGTCTTGACTTCCGCAGGCATTGCCTGGATATCGCCGGCTTTTGTCAGCGCAGCCTTTGTCAGGCTCGGGCCGATCAATTCGTATACAAGCACGCCGAACAGCACAATATTCCGGACCAGCGTACCGTCAGCGCCGCCGAGCACGCGGTAGGCCGTGGCGCACATTCCCAGTGCAACGCCGGCCTGAGGAAGCAGCGTAATACCCAGGTACTTCCTTACGCTCTCCGGACTTTTCGCAAGCACGGCGGACCAGTGCGCACCGAAGTATTTCCCCAGCGAACGGGCAACGATATAGATCACACCGATCAGGATGACCGACGGATTGCCGAATACGTCAAACTGCAATGCCGAACCGCTCAGCACAAAGAACAGCGTGATTGCCGGGCCGGACCAGCGGTCTGCCTGCAGCATCAGCTCCTCGCTCAGCGGGCAGAAATTGCAGAATACAGTACCGAGCATCATGCATACCAGCAGGGACGAAAACCCGAAGGTAAACGGCCCCACCGGGATTTTCAGCTGGCTGACGGCAACAGTAATAATGACACTGCCGACAATCAGGGCGTTCCTGTTCCGGTGCGAATGGAAATAGCGTTCCAGATAGGTAAGGATAAAGCCTGTCAGGCCGCCAAAGGCCAGGGAAAGCACAACCTCCATCAGCGGTTCGAGAATCAGGGCAATGATATTCGTCGTTCCATTCTGCATCGCCTGTGCAATACCGAAAGACACAGCAAAG
Source organism: uncultured Clostridia bacterium (assembly GCA_946527725.1). Classification (GTDB taxonomy): domain Bacteria; phylum Bacillota; class Clostridia; order Christensenellales; family Aristaeellaceae; genus Aristaeella. Next base: position 599 of record CAMMYM010000037.1, on the reverse strand, counting down.
ACGACAAGGCCGACCGCGTCGTCCAATGCGACAACGGGGAGCAGAACATCGGTTACCGGGCCCTTTGCTTTGTACTGCCGGACAACCATCAGCGTTGCGGCAGGAGCTGTTGCCGCGGCAATCGCGCCGAGTGTAATGGCTACCGGCAGGCTCAGCAGGTCAGGCCGCAGGAAGTGGAAACCAATCAGTGCAAGATCGACAAACAGTGTTGCGACACAAGCCTGCAGGATACCGATAATGGTAGCCTGTTTCCCTGTCTGTTTGAGGGCTGAAAGGCGGAATTCGTGGCCGATGGCAAAAGCGATAAAGCCAAGCGCAACATCGCTGATCAGGGAAAGGGAATCAACCTGTTCAAACGTGCTGAATCCGATAATGTTCAGCCTGCCAAGCACACAGGGTCCGATCAGCACGCCGGCAACCAGGTAAGCCGTTACGTCAGGCAGGTGGAATTTAACAAAAAGGCGGGTCATCAGCAATCCCGCAAACAAAGCTGTTGCAACCAGTAAAAGCGTTTGCATAAAATCCTTCGGGCTTCCTTCCATCATTCATTTTACCGGCGGCAATTGTACCACTTTTATGAATGGGATACAAGAGAAAAA
>CAMMYM010000036.1 GCA_946527725.1 uncultured Clostridia bacterium | reverse complement strand
AAGGATCCTTGTCCAGCAGCTTTGCCACCAGCGTGCCTTTTCCTGCGCCGGAGGGCCCCGAAATCACAAGCAGCATTCCCTTACGTATTTCTTTCATGTTTCCTTCTCCTCGGTTTTCCCGTCAATCCGTGCCGCAATCGTCTCCGGCATCAAGGGTGAAAGGATCACGCTTCCTGTATCCGTGACCAGGACTGCCCTGGTCTTGTGCCCGCAGGTCGCGTCGATCACCCGCCCGGAATCCCTTGCGTCCTGGACCATCCTGCGCACCGGCGCCGCGTCCGGCGAAACGACGGCAACCAGCTTGTGGGCCGCTGCCATGTTCCCGTATCCCACGTTGATAAACTTCATTTTATTACTCCACATTCTGTATCTGTTCGCGAAGCTTTTCAATCTCGCTTTTCAGGTCGACGACATACTGGGCAATCACACCGTCCTGGGCCTTGGAACCGATCGTGTTCGCCTCGCGGTTCATTTCCTGGATCAGGAAGTCCATCTTTTTGCCGATCTCGGTGTCCGCTTCAAAATAGGAACGCATCTGCCGGATATGGCTTTCCAGCCGGGAAAGCTCCTCGTCGATCGCGCAGCGGTCTGCCATAACCGCAGCCTCCTGGATGATCCGCTGTTCATCGATTCCTTCCGGAATCATCTGCTTCAGCCTGTTCTCCAGTTTTTGCCTGTATTCGGAAACGACGGACGGAGCCCTGGCAAGGATTTTTTCCCGGAGCGCCGCGGCGTTGGCAAGGTGCAGGCCCAGGTCTTCCTTCAGGTGGATTCCTTCGCGCCCGCGCATGGCAGCGGCGTTGGCCGCCGCCTGCGCAACAGCCTCCGTGCACACGGCAGTGACGAGATCCTGGTCCATATCGGTTTCTGTCAGCACTGTAACGCCTTCCATCGACATGAGCCTGCTGGCGTCCAGGTCGTTCTTTGTGCCGAGGGTTTCGGCAAGCTGCTGTCCGGCTTCATAATACTGGCGGGCCAGCTGGTAGTCCACCGTGATGGCTGCAGCGGAGCCTTCTGTATTCCTGACGGTGATGTAAACGTCGACATGCCCGCGCGCAATGCTTTGGGCGATCGTGTTCCTTACGGCCGTTTCAAGGAAAGCAATATTCCGCGGGAGCCGCAGGCTGATATCAAGAAAGCGGTGATTGACGGTTTTCAGTTCGGCGGTGACTTCCCATCCGTCCCGCTGGAAGCATCCGGATCCGCAACCTGTCATGCTGCGCATTCCCAAAGCATCTCCCTTCTTCTGTGCGAAGAATTATATCATTCACATCAAAAAAGCGCAACGCATGCGCTTTTCATCTCCTGCGGCTATTTCCACGTTTCCCATACTTCCGGCCGGTATCCGGAGGTCACCGCATTGCCGTTGCGGACGATCGGCGTTTTCAGCAGCCACGGGTCCTCCTGGATGGCGGTGACCAGCATTTCCGCCTGGTTGTAGTAGCAGGCAGGGTGTTCCCTGACTTTTTTGTCTTCCCGGTCGAGGATGCCGTCCGTCCCGAGGGCGCTGATCATCAGTCGGATTTCGCGTTCGCCGAGCCGGTGCTTCTTCAGGTCCAGGCTCTGGAAAGGGATCCTCCGTTCCTTGAAATAGCGCTCCGCCTTCTGGGTGTCGAAATTCTTCTTTCCGGCATAGATCTGGATGTTCATGCTGTCACCTTTCAAGCTTTCTCAGGTCGCGCCCGGCCAGTGTCAGGATCAGGCAGTTCTTCGGGCTGTTCAGCCGGGAAACAATCCGTTCGGTATACCTTTCACGCAGTTCCTGCAGCGTCAGGTTTGTGCTGATCACGGTTGAAAGGTTCTTCGACTGCCGTTCATTGATCAGGTAAAACAGCTGCTCGACCGTAATATTCTGCATCAGCGGTTCGCTGCCGAGGTCGTCCAGCATCAGCACGGGAACGTCCAGCAGCTCCTGGATGCCGTTCGTCCCGTCGAAATAGCTTTTCCGCGCAATCTGCAGGAAGGTGTACGCGCTGGCGATCAGCACATACTGCCCCCGTTCGATCAGCCTTGCAGCCATGGCGTGCATCAGGAACGTTTTCCCGAGCCCGCTTCCCCCGGTCAGCAGGATGTCGCGCTGCTGCACGTCCGGATAAGCGTCTGCCCATTTTTCGCATTGTTCCCGCGCAATCCGTGAAAGCTGGCGCTGCGTAATCCCGATGCCCTTCACCGGTTCGTCCGGAATCAGGGATTCGTCATAGGCCTCAAAGGTTTCCGCTTCCTTCTTGTCCAGTCCGGTTTTTTCCCGGACCAGCTGCTGGTAAGCCCTCTTCATGCATTCGCAGGGTTCTTTGACCGGATCGCCCGTGTATCCCGTGTCACGGCATACCGGGCACCTGTAAATGGGGGAAAGGTAATCGGAAGGCAGTCCGCTGCGCACGAGCGCTTCTTCGATCCGGCTGTTGAGGGATGCCATCTGCCGGGTCAGGTCCGCCGCGTCGGATTTGCCGTCAAGGATTTTCCGGATCGTGCCGAAAACAATCCCTTCCCTTTCTTCGGCCAGCGCTTCGATCTCCGGGAATTCACGCCGGATCCTGTCCCTGCGTGCGGCTTCCTCGCGTTCGTTCTCCGCGCGGATCGCGTCGTACCTGGATTCGAGTTCTTTCAGCAGTTCCTCACGCACGGCCGTCTCCTCCATCCATGGTCAGCATCCGTTGCATTGCTTCGTCCTGTTCCTGTGAATAGTCACGCTGGCTGTACTGCTGGGCAGGAACGGTTTTTTCGCCGCCCTTCCTGCCCGTGTCTGCGGGCTGTTTCTTCTTGTCCAGCCTTTCCTGCTCCGCAGCGCCGGGCGTCCGGATGCCCTTTTCAGCCCATCCCGCCAGGATCGCGTCCATGTAGGCGACGGGTTTCCTGGCTTCGAAGGCGTATTCAGCCGCCAGGGATATCATGTCCCGGCTGAATCCAAGTTCGTTTTCCCATTTGGCCAGCAGCTGCAGCGCCTTCTGCCCGGGTTCTGCATCCCGGACCGACCATTTCATGCGGAGGGATTTCAGGAATTCCTCTTTTTCGTGGAAAGCTTCGATATGTTCGCGGATCTGTTCGGTGCGGGTGAACCCCCGGTCCTGCCAGCTTTGCAGCAGCTTCATCACGGAATCGAAATCGCGGTTTTTCGCTGCGCATTCCCTGGCGGCAAGGAGGATGACCTCCTGCGGATACATCGCGGCCATGCGGCTGTACAGTTCCTGCTGGGCGGCTGTCGGCGCCCCGCGGTGCCCGGTTTCGGAAAGGATTTCCTTCAGGTTCTTCCGCTGCTGTTCATAGCTCTCGAGGGCATTCCTGTCCAGGACCTTTTCCGGGTTTCCCTGGCTTTTGTATGCTTTTTCGAGGATGGCGTCCACCAGCGCCAGGCTCGGATCGCTTGTTCCGGTCCTGTCGCAGGCGTCTTCGATGGCTTCCTGGGTAAAGTGCCAGTCGTCCACCCACTTTTTATAGACCATCAGGTTGGCGTCGGAGGGATTGTATTTTTTCCCGAGTTTCCGCAGCACTTTGCGGAATCCGGCATTCATGGATTCGTCCCGGGCAAGGACGTGCTCGGCGTCGTCGACGGTCAGGGCGTTCTCGTCCGACAGCATCATGGCAACTTTTTCCGCGTCCTTGATTTTGAAATGCTTCCCGCGCGTCCTGGCCATATATTTGAGCAGCATCAGGATGACTTCGGTGGAAAGGTGCATCGCATCCTTCCATTCGTAACAGGCAGCAATCTCCGATCCGTGGAAATCGCGGACGCCTTCGAAGCAGTTTTCCAGCTCCCGGCTGAACTGCACGTACTCCGGATCGGGAATGTCGTCGTCCAGGAGGTTCTTCTGTTTGATATTGATGTACTGCCAGGCCGGCGGATGGTCCTGCACCCGCCTGACGATTCCCCTGCGTTCCCAGTACCGGAATGCAAGCATGACCTCGTCTTCCGTCATGCCCAGCTCTCGGCTGATGCTGCCGATGTCCGTTTCTTTCTGCGGATGGTAGCAGCAAAGCAGGCCATACAGGTATACTTTGACATGGTCGCCCTTTGCTCCGGGCAGGTATTCCAGAATGAACTGGTTTTCCACCGGGGTAATATCAAACATGGCAAACTGTTCATCAAAGGCGAATGTCATGAAGCGTCTGTTCCTCCAAAATCAGTCCGGGTGGTCTTCCAGGATGGCGGCTGCCGCCTTTTTGCCGGCGCCCATGGCAAGGATGACGGTAGCGGCGCCGGTCACGGCGTCCCCGCCGGCATAAACGTGCTTCATGCCGGTCCTTCCCATTTCGTCGGCCTGGATGCCGCCCCATTTCTCTGTCGGCAGGTCCGGCGTCGTTTTCTTGATCAGCGGGTTCGGGCTGTTTCCGATCGCCACGATGACGGTTTCAACCGGAAGCTCAAATTCGCTGCCGGGAACCGGCACAGGCCGCCTCCGGCCGCGCTCGTCCGGCTCGCCGAGCTGCATTTCGATGCATTTCATGCCTTTTACAAATCCGGCTTCGTCGCCTTCGATCGACGTCGGGGCGGTAAGCATCCTGAAGATGATTCCTTCCTCCCGGGCATGGTGCACTTCCTCGGCCCTCGCCGGCATCTCCTTCTCGCTCCTGCGGTAAACGATGGTGACTTCAGCCCCGAGGCGCTTTGCGCACCGGGCGGCGTCCATCGCCACGTTGCCGCCGCCGATGACCGCGACATGCTTTCCGATCTTGACCGGCGTGTCGTGTTCCGGGAAGGTGTACGCCTTCATGAGGTTCAGGCGGGTCAGGAATTCATTGGCGGAATAAACGCCGCAGAGGTTTTCCCCGGGAATCTTCTGGAAATTGGGCAGCCCGGCGCCGCTTCCGATGAAGACCGCGTCGTTGTCCTCCAGCAGTTCGTAGACGGTAAACGCTTTCCCGGCCACCGCGTTCGTGACGATGTTGACCCCAAGGTTCTTCAGGCTGGCGATTTCCCGGCTCACAAGGGCCTTCGGAAGCCTGAATTCGGGAATGCCGTACATCAGCACGCCGCCCGCGGTATGCAGTGCCTCATAGATGGTCACGTCCCATCCGGCCTTGGCCAGTTCCCCGGCGCAGGTCAGCCCGGCAGGGCCGCTGCCGATGACGGCTGCCTTTTTGCCGCAGGGGGCTTTCTTTTCCGCCGCCGCCGTTCCGGCCGCCATGGCGGTATCCGCCGCGAAGCGCTCCAGCCTGCCGATGGCCACCGGCTCACCCTTGATGCCGCGGACGCACTTGCTCTCGCACTGGCTTTCCTGCGGGCAGACTCGGCCGCAGATGGCCGGCAGCGCGTTCTGGCTGCGGATAATCCTGTAAGCCTTTTCCATGTCACCCTCGCGGATGGCAGCAATGAAATCGGGAATCGGCACGTTCACAGGGCATCCGCTGACGCAGGGGCTGTTCTTGCAGTGAAGGCAGCGGTCCGCTTCCTCCATGGCGATCTCCCGGGTATACCCGAGGGCCACTTCCTTGAAATTGCCCGCCCGTACGGCAGGGTCCTGTTCGGGCATTGCATGCTTGACCAAAGACATATTCGGCATAATTATCTGGCCTCCCCGGTTAATCTGCAGATGTGCTTTTCGCGTGCCTGTGCTTCCTCCGGCCTGAACATCCTGCCCCTGGCCATGGCCTCGTCAAAATCGACCAGGTGGCCGTCGAAGTCCGGGCCGTCCACGCATGCGAATTTCGTTTCCCCGCCGACGGTCAGCCGGCAGCCGCCGCACATGCCCGTACCGTCGATCATAATCGGATTCATGCTTACGATCGTGCGGATCCCCAGCGGCCTCGTCATCTCGCTGACGGCTTTCATCATCGGCAGCGGGCCGATGGCGATCACGGTGTCGTATTCCCTGCCCGCGGCAATCTGGTTCTCAAGGGCCTGTGTGACGAATCCCTTGTTGCCGTTGCTGCCGTCGTCCGTCATGATGATCAGGTTCGTGCATGCGGCCTCAAGCTCGTCCTTCAGGATAATCAGGTGTTCGTTCCGGAACCCGACGATCAGGTCGACTTCCGCCCCTGCTTCGTGCAGCGCTTTCGCCTGCGGGTATGCAATCGCGACACCCAGGCCGCCGCCGATCACGGCGGCGCGGCGGATCCCTTCCGTCGCGCTCGGCTCGCCCAGCGGGCCGACAAAGTCGAGCAGCGCGTCGCCTTCGTTCAGGGTGTTGAGTTTTTCAGTCGTATAGCCGACACGCTGGAAGATGATGGTCACCGTTCCCTTTTCACGGTCGTATCCCGCGATGGTCAGCGGCACGCGTTCGCCTTCCTCGTCGATGCGGAAAATAATGAACTGCCCGGGTTTTGCTTTGCGCGCAACCAGCGGCGCTTCCACTTCCATCAGGGTGGTCGTCTCGTTCAGCTCCTGCTTTCTGACAATGGAGTACAATGCTGTTCCCTCCCGCTTCCTCATAATAGGCATATTTTACTCTTTTCGCAGGCCCTTCGCAACTGATTCAGTGTCTTCCTTCCGTTTTCCTTTTCGCCTGCCTGCGCCCTTGCCCGGCGTTGCTTATTTCGTGCAGGACGCGCTTTTTCCGCTTTTCTTTCATTTTCCCTTGTGCTATAATATATGTACTTTGTTAAAGGAGGTCTTTTCTTATGCCACTTGTTACCACAACCGAGATGTTTAAAAAAGCCTATGACGGCGGTTACGCCGTTGGTGCCTTCAACGTCAACAACATGGAAATCATCCAGGGCATTACCGATGCTGCCGGCGAGCTGAAGGCTCCCGTCATCCTGCAGGTTTCCAAGGGCGCCCGCGCCTATGCCAACCATACCTACCTGGTCAAGCTGGTCGAGGCCGCTGTGCAGCTGAACCCCGAAATCCCGATCGCCCTGCACCTGGACCATGGTGACAGCTTTGAGCTCTGCAAGAGCTGCATCGACGGCGGATTCACCTCTGTCATGATCGACGCCTCCTCCAAGCCTTTTGAAGAGAACATCGCCCTGACCCGCCAGGTCGTCGAATATGCGCATGATCACGGTGTCGTGGTCGAAGCTGAACTCGGCACCCTTGCCGGCGTGGAAGACGAAGTCTCCGTCGAATCCGACAAAGCCATGTACACCCATCCGGAAGAAGTCGTCGAATTCGCGACCCGCACGGGCTGCGACTCCCTGGCCATCGCCATCGGCACCAGCCACGGCGCATACAAGTTCAAGCCCGGCACCAAGCCCCAGCTCCGGTTCGACGTCCTTGAAGAATGCTCCAAGCAGCTGCCCGGCTTCCCGATCGTGCTGCACGGCTCTTCTTCCGTGCCGCAGGAATTCGTGAAGATCATCAACGAGTACGGCGGAAACATGCCCGGCGCAATCGGCGTTCCGGAAGAACAGCTCCGCCAGGCTGCCCGCAGCGCGGTCTGCAAGATCAATATCGACTCTGATATCCGCCTGGCCATGACAGCCGTGATCCGCAAGTACTTCGCGGAGCATCCGGATCATTTCGATCCCCGGCAGTACCTCAAGCCCGCCCGCCAGGCCGTGCATGACATGGTTGCCCATAAGATCGTCAACGTGCTGGGCTGCGACGGCAAAGCCTGATCCGTCCCGGTACATTCAGTACAGCAAAGCGCGCCGGTTCTCCGGCGCGCTTTTGTCGTACCCTTTCCGGGTTAATCCTTGGCTTTGGAAGGATCGTAAATCTTTTCGGGCTTCGGTTTGTAGGTGTCCTTAAACAGCGGCTTCTTATCCGTCATGACGCCGTTCGTATACTCGACGCGGAAGCTGTTGACGATGCAGCCGTCCTTTGCCCTGGCGGCGCTGTCCTTGTCGCTGACGTAAACCGGTTCCATAATGGACGGAAGCACCTCGACCGTTTCTGTCACCAGGTCGTAGCTGATTTCGCCCAGGTCTTCCCCGTATATGTTCGCCTTGGCAATCAGCCGCTTCTTGTTCGTGGGGTCTGCCACGACGTATGCGGTGATATAAACCGGGTAATCCGTCGTGTTCTTGAAGCTCATGTCGATCTGGTTCCCGCCCCGCATCCAGTAAACGGTCGCGTCCGCGCCATAATCGGAATAAGACACGGAGTCGGAATGCGGCTTCCGGCTGACGATCTGCATCCCTGCGCGCACAGCCGCCTGGTAGAGGGTCGTGCTTGCCTGGCAGGCCCCGCCGCCGATGCCTTCGACATGCTCGTCGTTGATGTATTCGATGGCCGGGAAGAAGCCGTTTGCCTTGCTTCTTTCGCCGACGACGTTGTTGAAGCTGAATGTTTTCCCGGGCTTCAGTTCATACCCGCATACCAGCTCGAAGCAGCGCCGGATGTTATTGTTCCGGTCCTCCGTGGAATGCCTGTCGATCGGCGTGCTGGCCGTGCCCCGGAGCTGGTAATGCTTCTGCAGGTCAGCCAGCTTCACCTGCGGCTCGATCGTTTCCGGAACCAGTTCGACGATTCCGCTCGTCATGGTGCTGACCATGTGGTACAGCTGTTCCAGCACGGGTGCGATATCCAGGTTTTTCCCCGTCACCTCTTCCGAAAACAGGAAGGGATACGCGCGGGTGATATCCATCCCCTGGAAATAAGCGTCCTGTGCCGGGACGTCGATCCTGCTTTTGAGCTCTGCCAGGATCCTGTCGATCTCGCCCGTATTGCCGTTCGGCCTGGCCGTATAAGCCTGGTACTGGTTCCGGCCGAGCTGCACCATCTGTTCATACCTTTCGGCGATCGTCCCTGTATGGCCCTGCTTCCAGGCTTCGTTCATCACGTTGATCAGTTCGTTCTGGTCGACTCCCATGTTCAGGACGTCCGTATTGATGTCCGCGACGACGTAGCCGTCATAAACGAGCTGCACCTTCCAGGCGTCATGCCGCTGGTTGATCTGGCTTTGAACGGAGTTCATGGCCTGTTCCGGGGTCATGCCGCCGAGATGGATGCCGTCGACATATACGCCCGGGCAGTAAAGGTTGTCGTATGGCGTCACCTGTTCGCTGATCAGCCTTTTTTCTTCAGCTTCCCTGGAAAGCCGGATGGCTTCGCTGGCAGCATATGCGATGCCGCCGAGTGCCAGCATCACTGCAAGGGTGATCAGCAGCGGTTTCCATTTTTTCTTCGGTTTCCGCTGGGGTTCGGGGTTCACAAATCCGCGCTGGCTCCCGCTCACGCTTGAACTTGCGTAGGCTGTTTTGCTGCGTGCCTGCGGCGGCGCCGCGTAGGCTACGGGCTGCTGTGCGCCGGTCTGCTGCGGAACGAATCCGCGGAACGCCCCGTGCGGGGATGTATTCCGCATTTGCTCTGCGGCGTTTTCCACTCTTTGCGGGGTATCGGGCCGGCGGCCGGAGGGCCTGTTATTCCTCATCTGGTCCGTACTGCATCCCGCCTTTCATTTCAAAATTACAAATCAGTTCAGCATTTCGCTGCCGTCCGGGCCCTGTTCTTCCGCCCGGGCTGCGGCTTCCTTCCTTTCCGCTTCTTCTGCGGCAAGGATATCCCTGGCGCCCTCGAGCACCTCGGCCGTCGTCCTGGGTTTGTCCTCGCCCAGGCCTTCTGCCACGGTTCCGCTCTCCATAACGGAGAGGAATTCAGCCCTGTTCAGCGTTTCGTACTTCAGCAGCGCGTCCACAAGGGCCTGCAGCCGGTCCAGCTTCTCCCGGAGGATCGTTTTCGCCTGCTCGTAGCATTCCGCGAGGATCGATGCGACTTCGCGGTCGATTTTCGCGGCGATCTCTTCGCTGTATTCGCGGCTCTGGCCGAATTCCATGCCGACGAAGACTTCCTGGTCGCTTCCGAGGTAGATGGTGCCGATATTGTCGCTCATGCCGAACTGGGTAACCATTTTCCGGCAGATTTCCGTCGCGCGCTTCAGGTCGCTGGAGGAACCGGTATAAATTTCGCCGAGGGCAACCTCTTCCGCGGCATGCCCGCCGAGCATCATGGTAATCTGGTCCAGCAGCTGGGACCTGCTCATATTGTCGTGCTCTTCCGCCGGCAGCGCAAGCGTATGGCCTGCAGCCTGCCCGCGGGGAACGATCGTGATCAGGTGGACTTCGTCGCATCCCTTCAGCAGGTGCCCGACGATCGCATGGCCGCCTTCGTGGAAGGCAACCATCCGCCTGTCGTGTTCGTTGACCTTGTGGCTCTTCTTTTCCGGGCCCATCTGCACGCGGGCGATCGCGTCGATGAGGAGCTGCTGGTCGATCTTCTTCTTCCTTGCCCTTGCAGCCAGGATCGCCGCTTCGTTCATGACGTTTTCAAGGTCTGCGCCGGTGGCAAAGGGCATGCGCTTTGCAATGTTGCTGAGGTCCACGTCTTCCGCCAGCGTTTTCCCGCGGCTGTGCACCTTCAGGATGGCGACCCGCCCGTCCTGGTCGGGATAATTGACGGTCACCTGCCGGTCGAAGCGGCCCGGGCGCATCAGCGCGGGGTCAAGGATATCCCGGCGGTTGGTGGCCGCCATCACGATGATGCCCTCGTTGACGGCAAATCCGTCCATTTCGACAAGCAGCTGGTTCAGGGTCTGTTCGCGCTCGTCGTGCCCGCCGCCGAGGCCTGCGCCGCGGTGGCGTCCGACTGCGTCGATTTCGTCGATGAAGACGATGGCAGGGGCTACCTTCTTGGCCTGTTCAAACAGGTCGCGCACACGGCTGGCGCCGACGCCGACGAACATCTCGACGAAGTCGCTGCCGCTGATGGAGAAGAAAGGCACGCCCGCTTCGCCGGCGACGGCTTTTGCAAGCAGGGTTTTACCGGTTCCGGGAGGTCCGACGAGCAGGACGCCCTTGGGGATCCGCGCGCCGACTTCCGTATAGTTCTTCGGGTTCTTCAGGAAATCGACCATCTCCTGGAGTTCTTCCTTTTCTTCGTCCGCGCCGGCAACGTCCGCAAAGGTAATCTTGTTTTTCGTCGGATCCTGCATCCTTGCGCGGCTGCGGCCGAAGGACATGACGCGGCCGTTCCCGCCGCCCTGTGCACGCATCATCAGGAACCATACGACCGCCATGATGCCCAGCATGATCAGGTACGGGATAAACTCGTACCACCACGGGATGGTCAGCGGCGCGCGGTATTCGAGGTCGAAATCAAGGTCGTTGACCGTCACGTCGGAAAGGTTTTTGCCTTCCTTGTTGGCTTTCATCTGGCGGACGGTTTCGATGAAATCGTCCCCGATGGTCGTTTCAAAATCGTAGCTCCGCTCCGGGAAATCGACGTCAGCCGTCTGGGTCTGCCTGTTCTTTCCGTTGAAAACGCCGACCAGGGAAGTCCCGCGGATGGCGACGCGTCCGACTTCGTTCTTCTCGATGGCTGAAAGAAGGTCAGGGTATTCGATCCGCTTGCTGACGGTCCTGTTCAGGCCGCCGTTGAGCAGTATAGCGATCAGCAGCAGCGTGCCGATCAGGATAAAGTATCCGAAAATGCCTCTCGATGGTTTCTGTTTCAATCTGGTATCCTCCTGCATCCTGCAAAATGAAAAATATATGGAAAAGGGGCTTACTTCTGTTCATAGATCCTCGGGCTGAGGATGCCGATGTCCGGAAGGTTCCTGTATGTCTGGTCGTAATCGAGCCCGTATCCGACGACGAATGCGTCCGGGATATTAAAGCAGCTGTAATCGACTTTCAGCTCCGGGATCTTCCGCCTGGCCGGCTTGTCCAGCAGCGCCGCAATCTTCAGGCTTTTCGCCCCGCGCTGCATCAGGATCTTCGTCAGGTAGCTCAGGGTGATTCCGGAATCGACGATGTCCTCGACGACGATGACGTCCTTCCCCAGGATATCGTTGTCAAGGTCCTTCAGGATCCTGACGACGCCGCTTGTCTTGGTGGCGCTTCCGTAACTGGATATCGCCATGAAGTCAAGGGTCAGGGGCAGTTCGATTTCGCGGATCAGGTCTGCAAAGAAAACGGAAGCCCCTTTCAGGATACATACGAGCACCGGTTTCTTTCCTTCATAATCCCTGGTAATCGCAGCACCCAGTTCATGTACTTTTTCGGCAATCTGCTCCCTGGTCAGCAGGATCCTGTCAAGGTCGCAGTAAAGTCCGGTATCCTGGTTCATGTTCTTTTCCTCTCCTTTGCCATCCACGGTAATCTTCCCTGCCAGGCAAGCCTGACGTTGCCTGCGTCCGGCTGCCATCCGGGGATTGCGCCGGCGCCGACGCCGGCTGCCAGCAGGACCTCGTTTTCCCGGCACAGCAGGGGAATTTCGTCGCGCCAGGGCTCGTCAATGCCCCGGTCTGTGAAGTAATCCTGCAGTTTCCTGCTGCCATGCATCCCGAAGGGGCTGATCCGGTCTCCCGGTTTCCTGGTCCGGATCACACAACCGCGGAGGAAGCTTTCGGGCACTTCCTGTGCCGTCCGTCCGTCCCCCGGGTTCCCTTCCGGGGGAAGCGTTGCGAGCACCGTCTCCCCGAACCGGATTTCGCCCGCGGTGTACGGGGTTTCCCCCGTCTGCTCCCGCGGCCATCCGCCGAGGTAGATGCCGTTCCTGCACCGGACTGCATAGGTGCCGCCCGGGAGGTTTACCTTGCCCCGGCTGCTGCCGGCAAGCGATGCCAGTTCAGCCGTCTGCCGTGCGTTCAGTGCATGCTCTTCCGGCAGGGGCGCGGTCATGCGCCACCATGTCCGGAGGATTCGTTTCCGTATCGGCACGTTCAGCGCTGCCAGCGCCTCGGCGTCGAGCCAGCGGCGGTAACTGTGTTCCTGCAGGAACGCCCTGGCCTCGCGGTCCAGCTGTTCGTTTTCGCCTGCAAGGATCGAAACCGTCTGTGCAATCCGCGCGGCAGCCCCCGGCGACATTTCCTCCATCACCGGGATCAGCCTGCTGCGGACCAGGTTCCGGAAATAAACGCCGCTGCTGTTCGAGGAGTCTTCGCGCCACGCGATGCCGGCCCTGCGCAGGGCCGTCCGGATCTCTTCGCGCCCGGTCCCGGAAAGCGGGCGGTAAATCGTAAAGCCTTCATGTTCGTCGCAGGCTCCCATGCAGGCAAGGCCTTCGGTACCGGCGCCCCGCATGAGGCGCATCATGAACGTTTCCGCCACGTCGTCCCGGTTGTGCGCAAGCAGCAGGCTGCGGATCCCTGTCTGTGCGAGCTTGTCCCGGAAGCTCCGGAACCTTTCCTCCCGGCAGGCATTTTCATCCGTCCTGCCTTCCAGGTCCAGCCGCACAATATGGAGCGGAATCTGCAGCCTTTCGCAGATATCGCGGCAGAACGCTTCGTCGCCGTCGGATTCCTCCCCGCGCAGGCCGTGGTTCACGTGGATTGCTTCCGGCATGATCCTTCCGGCGTCCCGTGCTTCGGCAAGCAGGAACATCATGGCTGTGCTGTCCGCTCCGCCGGAAAAGCCTGCCAGGCACCTTCCTTCGGGAAGCGGCCCGGCCTGGATTCCGAGCTTCGAAGCATCCATGGTCACTGGTCCCTCAGCGGCGCCCCGCAGACGTTGCAGGGCTTCAGCTTGCTGTACGGTTCGTTGTTCACCTCAGCATAGGTGAACCTGCCCTGCAGCGGCGTGAATTTCGGGCTGATCTGTTTGCAGTAAGCGTCGTAATGGTAATATTCGCCGCCGTTCGGGTTGTAGTAAAGCTCGGTGGAAGGATAGATCGCCGGCGTGTCCGTCGGCGCGACCGTCGGGGTAATGTTCGGGTCGGGCGTTTCCACCTGTTCGTAGGACAGCAGGCTCTGGGGATCGACGTACCATTCGTTGTTTTCCTTGACCATCAGGATGGTCATCCGGAATTTTTCGCTCTTCTTCAGGTTGTTCCGGTCAATCGTGGCGGTCAGGGTCACCCTGCGGCTGTTGTCTGCGTCTGTGCCGGTGATGCTTTCAGGGGTGCAGTCGGTCGGACGCCTGTTGGCCAGGAGGCTGAACAGGCTTGTCCGCGGGTTTTCCTGCTTGCCCTGCCAGCTCGGCGCACAAAGGGAAAGCATTTCATCCTGCCTGTTTTCGGACCAGTAGGTGAAGAAAGCAACAAGCCTTTCCATCAGGCTGTTGTCCCTCACTTCGGGGGTCGGGGCTTCCGTCGGGGCCGCCTGGGCGGCGTATACGCCGTCTGCCGGGATTTCCGGCATGGGGTCCTGGGAAACCTTTTCCGTCTGCTGTCCGCTTCCTTTCCCGCCGCCCGTCACGTCGTTCGGCTGCCTCAGCAGGAAGCTCACAGCCGTCAGGATGCAAAGGGCCAGCGCAAGGATCGAATAGGTCAGCCGCTTGTTTTCCGCGACAACCGGCCTGATCCACAGCGCGCCGGCCGTACCTGCGGCCAGTACGATCAGCAGGATCTTCAGCGGCGTGTTCCCCAGCAGGATTACGCCGGTGACAAACAGCGCAACCAGCACCGCGCCCATGAGCACGAGGTACCAGTCCTTCATCACGAACGGCCTCTTCCGGACCGGGATTTTCTGCGGGACATATCCGCCTCCGTTCAGCGGAATGGACGGATCGTATTCGGGCATTTCCTGGGCAGGCTGCTGCACCCTCCCCATCTGGCCGTAGGGATTGTAGCCCGGCTGCGGGTATCCCGGCTGCACATAGCCGGCCTGCGGGGGCTGGTATCCCGGGCTGACATATCCGGGGCTGTACGGCGTCTGCGGAATATAGCTTCCGCCGTTGCCGCCCTGCTGGGGCACGGAGTAGGCTGACGGGTTGGTGTACGGAAGTCCCTGTCCTGCAGACGGCGCTGCGTAAGGCTGTACAGGCGGCTGCATTTCCTGGCTGTATCCTTTGTTCGTTCCCTGTGCAAAGGGCACCTGCGGCGTCGTATATCCGGCCTGCTGCTGGAAACGG
>CAMMYM010000035.1 GCA_946527725.1 uncultured Clostridia bacterium | reverse complement strand
CGCTTTCCCACAGCCCCGGACCTTTACGGCCTTTTTTTCGAGGACATCAGCCATGCCGGCGACGGCGGCCTCTATCCCGAAATGCTGCGCAACCGGTCTTTTGAGGATTCGCTCCTGCCGGAAGGATGCGTTACGAACGACGGGGGAAAGACATTTGTATCGCCTACCGGCTGGATCGACGAATTCAATCACGGGGAAGGCATGCACCAGTGGGTGGTGAACAACGGTGTCCAACCCACGCCGGTGCCGGGCTGGTACGCTGAGCAGGCGGAGATGGCGCTGGATCCGGAACATCCCCTGAATTCCAGGCGCAAGGTTTCCCTCCGGGTGGATTTCCGCCCCGGCGGATGTATCCGCAATATCGGATACGGCGGCATTCCGCAGGAATCGGGCAGGGAATACTGCTTCTATATGTTTGCCTGCGCGGAGCAGGAAACCGTGCTGACGCTGGAAGTCAGGCGCGGGGAGCAGGTGCTTTCGTCCGCTGAAATCACGGTCCTGCCGGGCAGCTGGGCCCGGTACGACGCGACCCTGACCGCGGCCGGCTCCGCAGGGGACGCCGCTTTCTGCATCCGGTGCTGCACAGGGGGAACCGTACGGTTCGGGTTCACTTCCCTCATGCCGGCGGACACCTTTATGGGCCACGGGCTGCGGAAGGACCTGGCGGAAAAGCTTCGGGACATCCATCCGGCATTCCTCCGGTTCCCGGGAGGATGCATCGTGGAAGGCTTTTCCATGGAGACCGTATGGTATTTCCGCAATACGGTCGGCCCCGTATGGGAGCGGCCTTCCCACTGGCTGCTGTGGCATTACCGAACGACGAACGGGCTCGGGTTCCATGAATACCTGCAGCTGTGTGAAGACCTCGGCGTGGCACCGCTGTACGTATGCAACTGCGGCATGACATGCCAGGGACGAAATCCCCGGTATTTCAACGAGGAAGAACAGGCGGACATGATCCGCGACATCCTGGACGCACTGGAATACGCGCTGGGGCCGGCTGATTCAAAGTGGGGCGCCCTGCGCGCTGAAATGGGGCACGAGGCACCTTTCCGGCTGGATTACCTCGAAATCGGAAACGAAAACTGGGGCCCCGAATATGAACGGCGGTTCGACATGGTGAAAAAGGCTGTACTGGACCGCTACCCCGGCCTGACCATCATTACGAACGACCGCGGACGCACCCGGAAGCTGGATGCGGATATCGCGGATGACCACTATTACAATATGCCGGAATTCTTTGCCGAGGGGATTTCGCATTATGACAGCTACGACCGGCAGGATGCGGACGTTTTCGTCGGGGAATTCTCGGTCAACCAGACCTATGAGGGGCAGCTGCGGGCAGCGGTGGCCGAGGCGATGTTCATGGTGGGATTTGAAAGGAACCAGGACAAAGTCAAACTCGCTTCCTACGCGCCGCTGTTCCAGCATGCCTGCTACGGCTCCTGGTTTCCAAACCTGATTATCTATGATAACTGCCGCAGCTTTGCGATCCCGACCTACTACGCCTGGCGCCTCTTCGGCGGAAGCCGGGGAAAGCAAGTTGTCGCTTCAGAGGAAGAAGTCCGGCGGATCCATTATGACCTCCACGGGCTGCCTGCACTGTCGGGCGACGACGGCACCCGGTACAGGAATCCGGCCTGGAACGGCATACCGGTTGCTCCCTCCAGGCACGTCCTGGCCGCGACGGAGGTAAACGGGGACCGGGAAATTACCGTATACCGCAGGATGAATCCCGATATGCCGCCGTTCCCGTACAAGGTTTATCCGCTGGCCATGCTGGGGGAGGACCTGGCATGCCGCCAGGGCGTTTTCGAGGTGGACGCCTATTGCGAGGAAGGGAAGGATATTGCCCTCGGCATCCTCGTTTCCCCGAAACCGCTGTCCTATTACGACCGCACGAACCCAAACCCGTGCGATCCCTGGAGCATGCGGTTCCTGGAGGTTTCCAGATGGATCCTCTCCGACGGAGCATCGTGGGTTGCCCGCGGAAGCTTCCCGCCGGTTCCCATTTCGGAAAAGAAGGATGCAGGCCTGCGGATGAACGCGTTCAACCACCTGAAATACACCGTTTCAGGGCACACCGCGGTGCTCGAGGTGAACGGGAAGGAAATCGACCGTGTGGAGCTGCCTTCCTATCCCGCAATGGGAACTGTGGCGACGGATACGGAAGAAAACGTGATCATCAAGATTGTCAATTTCAGCGACACGGAAGAACCGGTTGATATCACGCTGGACTGCGAAGTGGAACCGGACTATACGGTCGGGCTGCTGACGGGCGGCGCCGAAGACGAAAACAGCCTGGACGAACCGGAACATGTCCGCGACGTGCTCCTCCGGGCATCCGCGGCATCCCCGTCTTTCCGCTACAACGCGCCGGCCCTGTCCGTGAACGTGCTGACCCTGAAAAAGAAGCCGGGGCGCTGCTGAGCGCTCCGGCTGCGGAAAAGGGGCTGGCACGGCGGTTTATTCCGATGCGCGGACCATGGCCTTGGATGCTTCCAGGGCGCTGATCACCCGGTCGCACCAGGCATCGAACTCCGGATCCTCCCGCTGGCATTCCGCGGGATGGGCCAGGATATAATCCAGCGCTTTCCGGACACCCTGGTCGAAGCGGATGTTTGTGCGCATTTCAGGGACGATCCGCTTCAGTTTGCTGTTGTCAAAAACAACGGAAACGGCTTTGTCCCCGATGAGGCCGCCCTCCAGGTCGTAGCCGAGGGGATCCCCGACCGCGGCAAGGTAATCGGAGGATACATGGTACGGATGCAGCGTGACGCCCAGCGCATCAGCGATGGTGGCATAGATCTGGTTCCAGGTCAGCGTTTCATCCCCCGTGATCTGGAAGGCTTCGCCGATGGCATGGCGGTTGCCCATCAGGCCGGTAAACCCGACGGCAAAATCCGTATTGAAGGTCAGCGTCCAGAGGGAAGAACCGTCCCCGTGGACGATAACGGGCTTTTCCTCCATGATCCGCCGGATGACCTGCCAGGATCCCTTCCTGCCATGGACACCAACGGGAATATTGCGCTCATCGTAGGTATGGCTGGGACGGACGATCGTGACCGGGAAGCCTTCCTCCCGGTACTTCCGCATCAGGAAATCCTCGCTGGCGATCTTGTTGCGGGAATACTGCCAGTACGGATTGCTGAGGGCTGTGCCTTCCGTAATGACATAGCTTGCGGCCGGTTTCTGGTACGCGGACGCGGAACTGATATAGATATACTGGCGGGTTTTATCCCTGAAAAGGCGGTAATCCCGCTCCACATCCTCCACGGAAAAACCGATGAATTCGCATACGGTGTCGAAAAACATGCCGTCCAGCTTCGCGGAAGCATCCTTTTCATCATGGATATCCGCAACGATCCGGCGGACGCCCTCAGGCACTGCGCTTTCGCGGTTGCCCCGGTTGAGCAGCCAGACCTCCCAGTTCAGTTCCTCCGCCAGCCGCTTTACGATGGCTGTGCTGATTGTGCCGGTTCCTCCGATGAATAATGCTTTCATGGCAGTGAACTCCTTTCCGCCAGGCAGCCGTGCATGCCTGCTTTATGTTATGATGTTCCTGATGTATTGATTATACGCATTGAAGCGCGCTCTAAGTCAACAGGCAATCCTTCCGGAGGAAATCCGCTGATACCCGGGCAGTATTGTACGGAACCGGCCGGGATGCTATAATGACCCCTGGTTAACCGGACAGGAAAATGCCGGAGCGGAAAACCGAAGGAGAGGGTATCCCTATGGACTATGCAGAACTGCTGGCAGCGGAGTTTTCCATACGGCCGGCACAGGTGAGGGCAGCGGTGGAGCTGCTGGACGCCGGAAATACGATTCCATTTATTGCCAGGTACAGGAAGGAAGCAACCGGATCACTGGACGACCAGGTGCTCCGGGAAATGTCGGAGCGGCTGGAATACCTGCGGAACCTGGACAAGCGCAGGGATGAGATCCGCAAAAGCCTGACGGAGCTGGACGTGATGAACAGTGAGCTGGAAAGCCAGCTGGCTGCGGCGAAGACACTGAGCGAACTGGAAGACCTGTACCGCCCGTACAGGCCGAAACGCCGCACCCGGGCCACCGTCGCGAAGGAGCGCGGACTGGAACCGCTCGCGCTGTGGCTGATGATGCAGCCTGCAGGAGATCCCGCCGCGGAAGCTGTGAAATATATCAATCCGGAAAAAGAAGTGCCGGACGCGGAAGCCGCGCTGGCCGGCGCAAGGGATATCCTTGCCGAAACAGCGAGCGACAGCGCCTCCCTCCGGAAGGAGCTGCGCGGCATGCTGGAGCGGGAGGGAATCATCTGCACCAAAGCCGCAAAGGATGAAGACAGCGTCTACAGCATGTACTACGATTTCCGCGAACCGGTCCGGAGCATGGCCCCGCACAGGATCCTGGCCGTGAACCGCGGCGAGCACGAGGAATTCCTGAAGGTGGCGCTGGAAGCACCGGAAGAGAAGGCGAAGGCTGCGGTCCGGCGCGAATTTGTGCGGGAGCACAACGCTGCCGCCATGCAGGTCGCGGAGGCCTGCGACGACGCGTGGGGACGGCTGATCTTCCCGTCGCTGGAGCGGGAAATCCGCACGGAGCTGACAGACCGGGCCAACGAATCCGCCATCCGGGTGTTCAGCCGGAACCTGCACCAGCTGCTGATGCAGCCGCCGATCAAGGGGAAGGTGACACTGGGCGTGGATCCCGGATTCCGCACCGGATGCAAACTGGCGGTCGTGGATGAAAACGGGCGGGTACTGGACACCGGCGTAGGTTACTTCACACTGCCGGGCAATGAAAACGGGAAAGCCGCAGCTGCCCGGCTGATCAAAGGGCTTGTTGCGAAATACGGCGTGACCGCGATCGCGATCGGCAACGGCACCGCCAGCCGTGAAAGCGAGCAGTTCATTGCGGGCTTGCTTCCGGAGATGCCCGGCGTGGCCTATATGATTGTCAGTGAGGCCGGCGCTTCCGTTTATTCCGCCAGCAAACTGGCCGCGGATGAATTCCCGGACTTTGACGTTACCCAGCGCAGCGCAGTATCCATCGCACGCAGGATGCAGGATCCGCTGGCGGAACTGGTCAAGATCGACCCGAAAGCGATCGGCGTGGGCCAGTACCAGCATGACCTGAAACAGAACGAACTGAGTGATGCGCTGGACGGCGTCGTGGAGCAATGCGTGAACCAGGTCGGCGTGGAAGTTTCCACAGCTTCCGCTGAACTGCTTTGCCATGTTGCGGGGATCGGGCCGGCCCTGGCGAAGAACATCGTCAGCTACCGGGAGGAGAACGGCATCCCGACGCGGCAGGCGCTGAAAAAGGTGCCGAAGCTGGGACCGAGGGCGTTTGAACAGTGCGCCGGGTTCCTGAGGGTGGCGGACAGCAAGAACCCGCTGGACGCGACGGCGGTGCATCCCGAAAGCTACGACGGGGCGAAGGCAGTACTGGAAAAACTGGGCTACGGCATGGAAAACCTCCGGAAGGGCGGGCTGCCGGAGATCCTGCAGCGCGCGGCTGCCTACGGGGAGGAGAAACTCGCGGCGGAAACAGGACTGGGCATTCCGACTCTGAAGGATATCCTGGGCGAGCTGGCAAAGCCCGGCCGGGATCCCCGGGACGACCTGCCGAAGCCTGTGCTGCGCACGGACGTGCTGGACATCAAGGACCTTGCGCCTGGCATGGAACTGACCGGTACTGTCCGGAACGTGATCGACTTCGGCGCTTTTGTGGACATCGGCGTTCATCAGGACGGCCTGGTGCACATTTCCAGGATGGCCGACCGGTTTATCCGCAGTCCGGGCGAGGTCGTCAAAGTCGGGGATATCGTCAAGGTATGGGTCGTCAGCGTGGACGAGAAGAAAAAGCGGATCGCGCTGACCATGGTCAAAGGGAAAATGTAACCGGGGATCCCGCGGCAGGTCCGGAAGCCTGCACAGCAGCTGGAAATGCGGTATACCTGCCGCAGCAAAATACTGCATTATGAAAGGGGAACAAAGCCATGCTGGACCGTAACATTGCGGCGGAAGTGCTGGCCCGGGCTGTAAAGACCGGAGGCGATTTTGCCGAAATCTTCCTGGAGGACAGGACGGGTTCTTCGATATCCCTGAAGTCAGACAGGATCGAATCCCTCGGCACAACCAGGGAACACGGCGCGGGGATCCGGGTGTTTGAGGGTACCAAGGCGATTTATGTCTACACCAACGATACCAGCCGGGAGGGACTGATGGCATGCGCTGAACAGGCTGCAGCAGCCGTCCGCACCGGAAAGGGCTGCGTGCCGGTCGGCTTCAGCCACTGGAGTACTGCACGGGCCGAAGAAATCCGGATCCTGCCGCAGGATGCCGCTGCGGCCCTGAAGGCAGAAAAGCTGCGGGCGGCGAACGCGGCAGCCAGGGCAGTTTCCCCTGAAATTGTCCAGGTCAATTGCGGCTTCGATGATTCGGTGCAGGACGTGCTGATCTGCAATACGGAAGGCGTGTTTGTCACGGACCGGCGGGTCCGTTCACGGATTCGTATATCGGCGGTGGCTTCCGACGGAAAGGAAAACCAGACAGGATCGGCTTCGCCGGGCGCATCCATGGGCTTTGAGATCTTTGGGGAGCGGATTGATCCGGAAGCATGCGGCCGTACGGCCGCGGAAAAAGCCGTGACCATGCTGCACGCGGACGCGTGCCCGGCCGGCGTGTATCCCGTGGTAATCGATAACGGATTCGGCGGCGTCATATTCCATGAAGCCTGCGGACACTCCCTGGAAGCAACGTCCGTCGCATACGGCATCAGCGAATTCAGCGGAAAGCTCGGCCAGCAGATTGCCGCGCCGTGCGTGACTGCGGTGGATGACGGCACGATTCCGGGCGAATGGGGATCCACCCATATTGACGACGAAGGCATGCCTACCTCCCGGCTGACACTGATCAAGGACGGTGTGCTTGTGAACTACATGATCGACAAGCTGGGCGGCCGCCGGATGAACATGGCCCCGACCGGCAGCGGACGGCGCCAGAGCTACCAGTGGGCGCCCACCTCCAGGATGCGCAATACATACATTGCAGCAGGCACCGACGACGAGGCTGAAATGATTGCCACGATGGGCACAGGCCTGTATGCGAAATCCATGGGCGGCGGCTCCGTCAACCCGGCGACGGGCGAGTTCAATTTTGCCGTCGAGGAAGGCTACTGGGTGGAAGACGGAAAAATCCTGCGCCCTGTCCGCGGTGCTTCCCTGATCGGCAAGGGCGGGGAAATCCTGAAACGGATCGACCGGGTCGGAAAGAATATGGCGATGGCCCAGGGCATGTGCGGATCCTCTTCCGGATCCATTCCGGTCAACGTCGGCCAGCCCATGATCCGGGTCAGCAGCATGACCGTCGGCGGAAAGTGAGGGAAATGCAATGATTCGTATGGATGAGTTTATCGAACGACTGCTGAAAGCCGCTGCCGAAGCCGGCATCAGCCCGGCAGAAGTTTACTGCGCGGAGGATTCTTCCTTTTCCGCGGAGGCTATGGAAGGCAATATCGACCGTTATGAAGTTGCCGAAACATGCGCCCTCAGCCTGCGGGGCATGGTGGACGGAAAAACAGGGTACGCTTCCACCGAAGCCTTTGACGACGACGCGATCCGGATGCTGATCCGGGGTGTGAAGGAAAGCGCGGCGCTGGTGGAAACGGAAGAACAGGATGAGATTTTTGCGGGCGACCCTGAGTATCCCGCGGTCGAAACCCCGGAGAGCGACCTGGACAGCGTGACAGCGGAAGAAAAGCTGCAGTTTGCGCTGCAGATGGAAAAGAGCGCCCGGGCTGCCGATCCGAGAATCGCCAAAAGCGAGGGCGCCTATGTATCCACCGGACGGGGTGTCCTGCGCCTGGTGAACAGTTTCGGGCTGAACCTGAGGACGGAAACGCCGCCAGGCGGGTACGCCGTGGCGGGGATCTGGCTGGTCGGCAAGGACGGGGAATCCGCTGCCACCGGCGGCGAATCAGAGGCCGGGCGGAAATTCCGGGACATGGACCCCGAAAGGATCGGCCGGGCTGCCGCGGAGAAAACAGCCGCCATGCTGAATGCCGCCCCGGTGGAAAGCGGCGTATACCGTGCGGTCATCCGCCGGGACGCCATGCGGTCGCTGCTGCAAACCTTCAGCGGGATCTTTTCCGCAGAGAACGCGCAGAAGAAAATGTCCCTGCTGGAAGGCAGGGAGGGTGAAACAATCGCAGCCTCCTGCGTGACCCTGATGGACGATCCCCTGCTTCCGGGCGGATTTGCTTCGGCACCGTTTGACGGGGAGGGTTCCGCCTGCCGGACGAAAGCCGTTATTGAGAACGGTGTGCTGAAAACCCTGCTGCACAGCCGCAGGACAGCAAAACAGGCAGGGACGGCAAGCACCGGCAATGCCCGGCGCAGCGTCAGCAGTCCGGTCCATGTAGCACCGACGAATTTCTTCTTCCGCCCCGGTGAAAAAAGCCTGGACGAGCTGCTGGCAGACATGGGCGACGGACTGATGATCACGGAGCTCGGCGGCCTGCATGCCGGCGCCAATCCTGTCAGCGGCGATTTTTCCCTGATCGCCAAGGGCTTCAGGATTGCCGGCGGGAAGCCGGGACAGCCGGTGGAGCAGATCACCGTTGCCGGCAACTTCTACCAGCTGCTCAGGGATATCCGCGCTGTCGGCAGCGACCTGGAATTCAAGAGCAGCAACATCGGAGCTCCCTCCGTGGACGCAGGAAGCATCCACGTCGCCGGGAAATAAGCGCCTGAGACGCCGGCCGAAGCCGGCACAGGAACAGGCACCGCAGCAGGAGTTTGCAGAATATAACATTCCGCCGGCGCCTGTACTGGAGATCCGTTTTTCCGTTCCTTCCGCGCTGGCAGGAAGGATCATCGGTATCCCACAGCCGCCGCAGGAATAACCGCAGCGCCTGAAAAACAAAGCACCGGCTGCCCTGACAGGCAACCGGTGCTTTGTTTTTCAGAATCTCAGAAGCGTTTGTACAGGGTCAGCATATTGCAGTTATCCCTGTACGCATAGGCCAAATCGTCCATGCTCTTTTTAACCATATAGATCCCAAGGCCCCCGACCGGGCGGTCCTCCACGGCCAGCGTGGTATCCGGATCCGGCTTTTTCAGCGGATTATACGGTGTTCCCCGGTCAATGAGGGTTACGGAAACCCCTTCCGGATTATGGGCCTCCCGAAGCTGAATCACGGCTTTCCCCGATTCCGCACCGTAGGCGTAGCTGGCGATGTTGACAAAGATCTCCTCCACGGCGATATCGAGCTGCATCTGAACCTTCATGGAGCAGCCGCGGCTTTCCAGGTGGCTGTCCAGGAACGCAAGGACCTGCGGCAGGTTCTCCCGTTTTGCATCGATTTCCAATTCTTCCATTTTTTCAGGCCCCTTATATTCCAGCATCAGCATAGTGATATCGTCGAACTGCGGCGCATCGCCGACAAAGGCGTCGATTTCCCGGTGCATGGCCGGAAGCAGTTCCTCCGGGCTTGCGCCTTTGTGCGCATTCAGCACACGGAGCATCCGCTCGTCGCCGAAGAGCTCTTTTGACGCGCTTGTGGCTTCCGGTACGCCGTCGGTATAGACAAACAGGGCGTCACCGGGGTTGAGCTGAAACTCATGCTGCCGGAAGTTCAAACCCTGCATGACGGCAACGGCAGGGGAGTGCTTGTAGCGGACCAGTTCATACGGACCGTCCCCGCGGCGGATGACAGGATGCTCATGACCGGCGTTCACTGCCCAGCCTTTGCCGGTGGAGATCTCCAGGACACCCATCCATACTGTGACAAACAGCTCCGCGTCATTGCCTTCGCAAAGCTGGTTGTTGACATTTTTCAGCACTTCTTCAGGACTGCTGCCCATCTGCGCACGGTTTTTAATCAGCGTTTTGGCAATCACCATGAACAGCGCTGCGGGGACGCCTTTGCCGGATACGTCGGCCACAACCATCGCCAGATGGTCGTCGTCCACGAGGAAAAAGTCGTAGAAATCACCGCCAACCTCCTTGGCAGGCTCCATGACCGCATAGATATCAAACTCCTTCCTGGTCGGGAAGGCCGGGAAGATCCGGGGCAGCATATCCGCCTGGATCTGCGTTGCTACATTCAGCTCGGCACTGATCTGCTCCTTTTCCGCGGTCATCTTTGTCAGGTTGTCCATGTAGTCGAGCAGGTTTACCTGCATACTGCAGGTTTTCCGGTAAAGGTCGCCGATTTCGTCATTCGTCCTGATGGGCAGGCTGATCACGCTTTTCTGGGAGTATTCGATCGTGGGATCGGCAAATTCGTCCGTCGCCTCGCTGAGCATACGCAGGGGGCGGGTGACGGTCCTGGTCAGCATCCATAAGGTAAAGGCCATTGCCACCAGGAGGACGATGGCGGAGAAGCTTATCAGGGATAACAGAAACCGCTGGCGTGCATTCATGACGTCAGTCATGTCAATATCCACCCCGACCAGGCAGACAGCGTTCCCTTTGCTGTCAATGACCGGATCGTAGGCAGAACAGAGCCATCCGAAATCAGTATGGGACACGGTTGGGTCGATATGCACGTTGGACGTGTAACTGCCGAATTCCGCCGCGTTTTTCGCGATCATTCCCAGGGATGTCAGCGGTTCGTCCGGATCGCACAGGTAGATGCCGCTGTCATTCATGATGCTGGTCAGGTATGCATATTTTGCGCCTTGCAGTTCGCGGTAACTGACGAGGGTCTGCCGCAGCTTCCAGACTTCTTCCAGCATGCCATGCTCCTGGAGGTACTTTTCGATCCGGCTATTGTCTTGCGCTGCTTCGGCTTCTTTACGCGTTGCCTGGTACTCGTCTGTCAGGATCGTATCCAGCAGGCGGCTGATCATATCCGGATCAAGGTTTGCCGCGATGGTTGAGGCGGTCTGCGACGTCCTGGTCATATAGAATTCATCTACCTGCCGACTGTTGGTCAGGTAAGCTGCGGTGACCAGGCCGCTGGCGATCACGATCCCCAGCACCAGGATCAGCAGGTTGATCCGGAGCGAAACAGAATGCTTTCTTTTCAAGGACAGTCCACCTCCACGAATAAAACATGATATCAGAATTCGACGGTCATTACATTGTATCCCTGATAATTCCTGTAATTGAAGGATTTTGCCTTCTTGCGGATCATCAGGACACCGATGGAATCCAGGAGATCCGCTGCCATGTCCTGCTGGGCTTTTGCCATTTTCATGTCCAGCGGGTTGAAGTAAGGCGCACTGTTGATGATATACAGCAAATAGCGCGGTCCGGGTTCCGCCACCAGCGTAATCCGGATATATTCACCGGACTTTCCGGAAAAAGCCTGCGCCATGGTCACGGCGCACAACTCTTCCACCGCCAGCTGCAGCAGGGCAGCCGTACCCGGCGGGACCAGGTTTTCCGAACAGAAGTCCCGGGCAGCTTCCAGCAGCGTTCCCAGCTCACGGTTGTCATTTGTAATGGTGCGGGTCAGCACCGGCACGGGATTGCCGCGCATGGTCTTCTGCCGCCAGCGGGCCAAGGCCAGCACGATGGCCAGGCTCAGCCCCTCTGTGAGCGGAAACAGCCACCAGAATTCGTCCGGCCGGAAAATGCCCAGCAGCAGGGTGACCGGCAGCAGGATTACGGCATTGCGGAGCAGCGTGGCAAACGCTGCAAACCTGACCCGCTTTGTGCTCTGGTTATAGCAGACCAGAACCTGCAGGATGCCGGACAGGGGCGATGAAAGCAGGAAAACCCGCAGCGCGTAAACCGCCATTGCCCGGGCGTCTTCCCCGGACAGCCCGAACAGGGCGGCGACCGGCCCGGCAAGGAAGCCGATTGCCAGGCACAGGACCAGGCCGGGCAGCAGGCCTGCCAGGATGGCAAGGAGCAGAATGAAACGAAGACTCTGCTCATCATGCACCACCGAAAAGGTGGCTGAGAGCGGTGACATTGCCTCCGATGCCGCCTGGTATACCGAGACGGTTACATAGGAACAATTCATTACCAGGTCAAACACGGCAACGGCCAGCGCCCCGTCAATCCGGCCCTGCGTCCCCGCTGAAATCAGCAGACGGTTGCCAACCAGCATGAACAGGAACTGGAAAAGATACGAAACGGAGGAAGAAAAACCGATCTGATAGCTGCTTCGGCAGGCGGACATGATTTTCCCCCGGTCCTCACCGGCGGACAGGATCGCCTTCAGGCGCAGGATCCCGTTCCTCCCGGAAAAGAGATGAAACGAAAGGACAAGTGCAGCAACAGCCTGGGCGATGACCGTGGCAGAAACGGCCCCCCGGACGCCCAGACGCAGCACAATCACAAACAGGATATTCAGGAGAAGGTCCAGGACGCTGCCAATGGTAAACCCCAGGGAAGCCAGGCCGGGGTTATCGTCGCTGCGAACAAAATAAAACAGCAGGAAGTTGAAAAAAAACAGGGGTGCTGCCGTAAGCAGCGGGCGAATATACTCGGCGCACAGCTGCCGGATTTCCGGGTTGTCCGGGCCGGCACCCAGCCAGGTCAGCAGTGTGTCCAGAAAGAGGTTGCCAAGCAGGGCGATGACTGCGCCGGCCAGCAGCAGCTGCCCGGCAAGGCGGCGGCAGTGGCAGAGGGCAAGGCTGCGCTTTTCCGCAGCGGTCAGCCGTGCATGGGTGATGGCGCCGCCGCCGGCAAACCCGGTGCCGAGAAAACTGTAAATCAGGTAGACAGGCGTCGCAAGCCCGATCACGGCC
This sequence comes from uncultured Clostridia bacterium, assembly GCA_946527725.1. Classification (GTDB taxonomy): domain Bacteria; phylum Bacillota; class Clostridia; order Christensenellales; family Aristaeellaceae; genus Aristaeella. The sequence goes on along the minus strand of CAMMYM010000035.1, from coordinate 2,066 downwards.
AGACCTGTTTCGCCGATCCGGTTCCCGACAACCAGCGCGTCCGCAATGTTAGCAAACGAAAGCGCCAGGGCGGAAATGAAAGAGGGCAGGAACATCCGCAGGTACATTTTCCCAATCATGCTTCGGAAAGAGCTGCCGGTAATCCGTACGCCGCGTCCGGTCATACCATCACCTCGTATACCTTCAGCAGGTCCACGGGGGAGAGCAGCTGCTTGGACCGGCGCAGGCCTTCCAGCCCCATATCTTCCTCGACATTCACCAGGGGATAACGTTCACGCAGGAGCATGGCAAACTGATGGATGCATACAGCGGTGATTTCCTGCGGAAGCGTGGGATCATGGCGCGTCATGGTCATCGTGAACATTTCCGGCGTGTTCGGATAGCCCAGGATGAAGGCTTTCCGGCCATCCGGCACTGTCAGGATGATTCCGCTCAGATGAAGTTCCCCGAAATACCTGATCTCCGCCTCCAGCACAGCCTGATCTGCGGGCAGGGCGTCCTGCGCATTGCGGTAGCGTGCCGAAACCTCCTCCAGCTCGTTCAGGTTTTCCTTTGCCACAGGTGTGATCCGGTATCCTTCAAAATCCCGCGCAAACTTCCGGCACTTGGTGCGAAAGCTTTCGGTGATGAATGTTCCCGGCATCAGGGACAGCGCTGCGGAGGAGAGGACATATTCACTCAGATCCGGCCGGTAGAGCATGTTCCATCCTGCAGCCGCCATTTTACGTGCCTGGGGTTCCGCAATATACACAAAGCGGGCCGGCTGCTCCTTTGCAGCTGTTTCTTCCATGAAAGCAGCGCATTTTTCCGGGTTGCCGACCGGCGTGTAGTATCCTTTATCATAACGGCTGCGGATGACAAAAAAATCATTGTCCCCGGCAACCATCAGGCCAAAGGTGTCTGCCCAGGTGACGAGTGAAACGGCAGACAGGGCGGTGAACGGATTCACCTGCGCATTCCGGCAGCTTACCAGCCACGGCAGGTCCTCCGGAACCAGGGGACGGAAAGTCCATTTGCCCAAGGAAAACCCCCTCCTTTTTTCCGAAAGGGTGATGCTTCATTTAGGTTATTGTATGCGGTATTCCCTTCTGCGGCAAGCTGAAATCATCGCATTGCCCGTTCCGGACGGAACGTTATTCCAGGCCGAAGGGAAACCAGAAATCCTCCGGCGCGGGCAGCGGCTCCGCTGTGTCATGGTAATACGCAAATCGGCGCAGGCTCCCCGGACCGGGAAAGAAGGCCGGCGTACGGATTTCATAACCTTCCGCAGGGCAGGCGGCGGCAATGCCGGCAACTGCCCGCGCGGGATCTGCCCCGATGCACAAAAGTTCACTTACAACGCAGCGGCCTTCCAGCGGGATCAGCGCTGCCAGAGCACCGGGCAGGGCCAGGAAAAGGCTGCCGAATTCAGCGGAAAGCCGGTAATAGCTTTCCGGGTATACTGCATGGGGATGGGATCCGAGCCATTGCTCCCGGCGGCCTGCATATACCTCCCATGAAAGGTGTTCAACGGCCAGCGGTTCAGCGCCTGATGCCCCGGCACTGCTCATTTCCGCAATCCTGCTTCTTCCAAGCGGGACCATCGGATGAATCCTGTCATAAACCTGCACCAGGGCTTCCGACGCCGGAATGCCGCATTCGGCCGGCGCCATGCTTTTGCCGCGGGCGAGCATGGACCGGTAGACCGCCATGCCGTATCCCCGGCGGCGGCATGCCGGCAGGCAACCCAACGCATACAGGTAAACGGATGGGACGGAAGCTGTATCTGAAAAGCGCAGCGCCGGACCGGGCAGCACATAGCCCGCGGCGACAGCGCGTCCTTCCGGTTTTTCCGTATCCGGCACTGCCGCCACGACACAGGTTTCCGGCCCGGTCAGAAATGCCCGGTAAAAAGCGTCCACGACTTCCGGCGGATCCCCAAAGGAAGCGGCAAAGATTTCCTTCAGCTCCGGGATATCCCCGGGGAGCCAGGATCGAACGGCAAAGGCAGGCAAAGCAGGCGACTCCTTTTTCTTTTTCGTTTGTTTGTATATCATTTTACCACAATCCGGGCCGTATGTCACGGC
>CAMMYM010000034.1 GCA_946527725.1 uncultured Clostridia bacterium | reverse complement strand
CTCCAAACACACCTCGTAATGCAGGATTGCCTGCTGTCGTCAGGATCTCTGCTGAATTGATTATAGGCAACATGATCGGGCTTTGTCAACAGTCTGTATTGTCCGGGTTTTCCTTCTATGGTATCCTGTAGCAGGAAAGGAACGGGTTCCAGTGCGTTTCGGACAATAAGCAAAAGATTGTTATCACTTTTCTGCGTGGATCATAAGGAGGCGGAACACATGAAAGTTGATTTGCGGTCATTCCCCTTCAGCTGCAGGGGATCCTATATGGTGCTGTCAGAGACGGAGCGGAACTGGAACGGGCTGAACAATGAGGAAGGCCTTTACCTGCGTACGGTTCACAGCTCCGCGATGAATCCGTTTGTGGTCCGCTTTCAGATCGGGGCACAGCGCGAAGGAATACCCTGCCGGGCGGAAATACAGGAGGCGGCCCTGGTCCTCAGCCTCGGGATTCGCGGAAAACTATGACGCGATAACCGGCGAAGGACTTCGTGACCGATCCTGCACATGGACGGCCAGCGCCTATCTTGCAATGGTTCATGAATACTTGCTGCCGAACGCTCCCGGAAATTAATCCAGACTCCTGAAGAACGGCGGATTCATGGGAACATAACAGGGACAGATTGACGGAAACATATGAAAACAATACAGCAAAAGGATGGCGGCGTGATGATCAGAAAGGCAGCAGTCAAAGATTTGTCCCGTATCGCAGAGATACAGGTGTTTAACTATCGCCTGTACTTCTATCCGATCTTCCGGTCGGATGAGTATTACTTTCAGGAATTGCAGGTTCCTTCCCTGATGCGGGAGTATGAATCCCAGCTTGACAGCCTGTATGTATATGACGACGGGGTGGTCAAGGGCTTCATCAAGATAGAAGGGACCTATATTGCCAGGTTGTTTGTGGAACCTGTACTCCAGAATGCTTCCATCGGATCCGGACTGCTGGAATATGCAGTGACGGAACATCATGCGGATCATCTCTGGGTGCTGGAAAAGAACAGAAGGGCCATGCACTTTTATGAAAGGCATGGATTTGCTGCAACCGGGGAAAAGAAGCCCGAAGAAGGCACTGCCGAATATCTTGTGCTTTTGAGATACCACGGGTGATCCTCAGGGTGTCCTGCCAGCGCCAGACCCTGTGATAAAAGCTTCCCCGATTACAGATCTGTCCTCATCATTGATGCTGATCAAACAGCCAGTCGCGGACGGCTTCCAGCTTATATGCATAATCGAAGGAAGTCATATGCTCGCCGGCGCCTGACATGGCAGTTTGTCCTTCCGCAAGCGTCGTGCCTGCTGTGAAGGTAACAAAGTTGGCGCTGTTTCCTTCAGCCAGCATCGCGGCAACATTGCTGTTCTGGCTGTCCGCGTCATCCTGCGCACCCCATTCATCATGACTGCAGGCGGCATTGTCACTGTCGAATACTGCCAGCAAGGCGCTCTGCCCGGCAGAAGCTTTGGGGTCTCCGGCAGAAACGATGTAGAAGAAAGGCTTTTCTTCCAGTCCGCTCAGTTGGGTCGTATCCCACTGGCTCCCTACAAAGAGGTAAGCCGCAAAGAATTCCGGATAGGCAATACTCAGGTGGAAAGAAGTCATGCCGCCCATGGACTGGCCCGTGGTATAAATCCGGTTGGTATCGATGGAATAGGTTTCCGTCAGATACCGGAGCAGCCGCATGGCCACATCAATCTGCGCGGAATGATTGAAGTTGTCATCCACGATCGTTTCAGTGAAGATGGGGAGAACAACAAATGACGGATGCTTAGCCTGCTCTTCATCTGTCGCCCAGATCAGGCCGCCCCAGCCCTGTGTCAGGTAAGCGCTGGCATCTTTTCCTACAACGCTTGAATCCGGAATAAACTGGATCATCGGATAGTATTCCGTTTCATGATAGTTTTCCGGCACATAAAGATAGTACTGAAGACTGGTGCCTGTTTCTGCATCATCATATGTCAGTAATTGGTACTTCGGTACAATTTCATTGATCATCGTTTGGAGTTCGGTATCACTGGATTTATCCACGCCTCCGCCTGCACCGCCGTGCATACGGCCATTACCGCCGCGGCCGCCTCCGTTGCCGCCCCTGCCGCCGGGGCTTCCCTGGCCTTCTGCCAGGGAAGCACTTATGCCAAGAAGAAGCGAAAGCGCAAGAAGAATAGCAATCATCTGTTTCATGGAATGATCCTCCTATGTCATATTGATATCCGGACTTACGCTTTCGCTGCTCGATATCATGCTGGTATTCTGGCATGTGAAACTTAAAATAAAATTGAATATGAGAAAAAGTTGGTGATATTTTTCCTGAACCGCAAAAACTGCGGTTCACATTTCGTCCAATCAGGTGAAAGGAGGGCGACGGCGGATGGATGATGTCAAGGGCCCTGACACTCCGGAATATTTCGAACGGATGGTATCGGATTATCAGACACAGCTTCGCCGCCTGTGCTGCGTGCTGCTGAAAGACGCACATCTTGCAGAGGACGCGGTTCAGGAGACTTTTCTGAAGGCTTATCGCTCAATGGGAGAATTCCGGAATGACAGCAGCGAGCGCACCTGGCTGACACGTATTGCAGTGAATACCTGCCGCGACCTGGTGAGATCACGATGGTTCAGGCATATTGACCGCAGCGTGAAGATTGAAGATCTTCCAGAACCGGAGGCGCCTGCAGACCCGGAGGATACCGGCCTGTATGAAACGATTCTGCAGCTGCCTGTCAAACAAAGGGAAGTTGTGCTGCTGTACTTTTACCAGAATATGACAATGCAGGAAATCTCCGATATACTGCGGATTTCTGCATCAAATGTATCCAGGCGCCTTGAAAGCGCCAGAAAAACACTGCGAAAAAAGCTGGAGGAGGATGGAATGCATGAATGATCAGGAGCTTCGTGCAAAAGTGCAAAAGGCTTTGGACGATAAACTTTCAGGCGTTAAAGACAATCCCTGGCTTGCGCAGCGTGTGATGAATCAGGCGAACGGGGAGGAACCGGTTATGAAAAAGAAACTGAGCGTTGGTATAGTGTTTGCGATTGCTATGGTACTGGTATTGGGAACAGCCCTGGCTGTTGCCCTGAATACGGACTTTTTCAGCCATGTATTCGGAAACGAAACCCGGGAAAAAGTAACGGAACATATGGAGACTTATGATAACGGAAAGGGTGGAACCTATGACTATCTGTATCCGGCAAGGGAATATGTCGCGGCTGATCCGGACCTGGCAGAAAAACTGATCGGCAGCCAGGTCATGAATGATCCCGTGGCCGTACAGATCGGGGATCATACGCTGACCGTTCTCAGCGCGGTACGGGATGAGAATGCCATGGTGATGGAATTGACGCTGGAATGTCCGACGGGCGTCAAAGGGATGAACTACAGCCAGCAGACCAACGAGGACAAGGGGGCCTGGTTTGCGGATGATGCCAGTTACTTTTTCGCTGTGGACATGGCTGCAGAGATGATGTACGTAGATCTGCAGAACAGCACGGATACCTGCCTGCGAATCTATTACTACTGCGTGTTCTTTGAAAAAAAGCCGGACGGAGAATCGCCCGTGCTGGCGGCGGCAACGGTATCCGGAGGAAACGGAGCAGAGGAAAGGACTTTTGATCCGCAGGAGGTCATTATTCCGGCAGATAAAGCAGTCAGCACAGCACGCTTCGTATCTGAAGACGGCAGCCTGATTGAACTGTCACCGTTCAGCCTGAGGGTGTGTCCGGCCGCGGAAACCGCAGTCATCGCCGTACAGGAAACGGATGGCGGTGATACACCTGAAATCGTGCTCTCCCAGATGGATCCCGGCAGCCTGGATGACCTGGCCATTGAAATGAAGGATGGAAAAGGATTCACAGTACTGGATACGGGCAAACTGGATAATACAATGTATATGTGCGGCGGACTGGGAGAACATTTCCAGGACACCTCGATGGTGCTGAACCGCCTTGTTGATCCGGAAGCTGTGAAATGCATCCGGTTAAACGGAACGATGTATGTGCCGGAAGAATAAACGGAAAATTGATAAACAAGCTGTCCCGCGGACCGCTATGCTGCTCCGGACGGAATAAGCGGACTGCAGAACTGCCTCCGGCTGCAAAAGCGGCCGGATTTTTTGATTGCCCGCGGAGTGCGGCCTATGGTATTCTTTGGGCAGAAATCCTGAGCAGCGGAAGAGTCCTGTTTTATTGCTTTTTTACCTCCGGCGGCCCCGATTTGCCGCACCGGCCCGCAAGCTTCATCAGCGCGCCGGATGTGCCGTGAACTATTACAGATGATTGTGATATATCTTTACGGCCGGGAATATCATATGATCCTTCCGAAAGGAGGGCATGCCCATGGGATACCGAAACGCGCAGGATATTTTCCCGGAGGGGCTCCTGAAACAGATCCAGCGGTATGTGGCCGGTGAGACGATTTATGTTCCGGCCGGGGACGGGCGGAAAGCCTGGGGTGAAACATCCGGATACCAACGCTATATCCGGGAAAGAAACGGGGAAATCCGCGCTGGCTTTGCAGAAGGGCAGACGATTGAGGAACTGATGGACAAATATGCGCTCTCCTACGATTCCGTCAAACGGATCGTGTACAACAGGAAGGAGACCGCGATGCTGAAATACAGCGCCACACTGTCCGCTGCGAAAGCTTATGCTGATGCAGGAAAACTGGATGCCTGGATTCATTTGTACCTGAATGAGGAAGGACGGAATATTCCTTTTTCTGACGGCCTGAAACTGTTTGACCGGTACTATTTCAGTCCGGCCCAGTTTCCAATCAGCTTCTTCAAACGATGCACCGGGCCGGAACCGGAAATGAAGTACCGGATTGACAAGGACTGGTGGGAGCATCGTATCCGGGAGCTGGAAAAGATTGTTCCGGGAAACGATGATCTGCCGCCCCTCATTGTCCATTATGCGGACGGGGAATTTGAACTGAATGACGGGAACCATCGGCATAAAGCGTATGAGAACCTGGGAATTGAAAAGGCCTGGGTAATCATCTGGATTACGGAGAAGGAAGAACTGGATGACTTCATGGAGAAATACGGCGATTATGTCAAAGACTGCAGGATCATCCGAAGATAAGGCGGTGAGTGATAATTTGAGACTGTATATAATTACCGGCACCTGCGGGGCCGGAAAATCCACCATGAAAGACAGGCTGGCGGAAATACTTGATCCGGAACGGTACGCGTGTGTTGATTCGGATGAGACCGGGCTGAACTGGTGGGATTACGCCGGGACAGACCATGAAACCCAATATGGCGCGGATACCCTGAAGGAAGCCTTCCGGATGGCCGGCGGAAGGGATCTTGTCTTTGTCACCTGTATGGTACCGCAGGATTACATGACAAAAGCAACGGTGCCGGACGAACTGAAGGCAACGTACTGCATTGCCCTGTGGGCACCGGACGCGGTGATTGAACAGCGCCTGCGCGCCAGGCCGAAGGAAAGGGGATTCACCTCGGAGGAAGCGATCCGGCCGCATATTGAATATAACCAATGGATCCGGAAAAACAGGGGAAAGTACCAGCTGTTTATCAACAATGAGGCGCAGAGCGAGGAAGAGACCGCAAAGATGATTGTGGAATATATCACTGCTTCAGGTGCTTTGCAAAAATGGCAGTATTGACGGGCTTGATTTCCTTGAAACACCTGGCTGAATTACGAAAAGAACCTGACGGCAAGAACCTGCCGTCAGGTAGATCCTGCATTAGACATGGGCCCTCAGGAAATCGATGGTTGCCTGCAATACCTCCCTGGTCCAGAAATACTCGCCGTGATTGGCACCTTTGACCTTGTAGAATTCCACGTGTTTTCCGCATGCCCGAAGCTTGTTGCACATGATTACGCTCTGCTCAAAAGGAACCAGCCTGTCCCGGTCGCCGTGCATCAGCAGGAAGGGCGGGTATTCGTTCTCTTCGCGGATATAGCTGACCGGACTGATCAGCTCAGCTGCATCTTTTCGCTTAGCCGCTTCTTCGCCCAGGATCATGGGAAGCAGGAAAGGCCGGTAATCCTTTTCGCCTTCCCTGGTGAAGCGAGAGAAATCGGAAACGCCGTACCAGCTGACACAGGCCTGGACTTCGCTGGAAACATCCGGATAATCACCCTCATCAAAATCCCGCATCCAGCCGGTGGAACCGACCATCAGGGAAGTGTGTCCGCCGGAGGAATCACCGAGAACGGCGATCCGGTTCGGATCAATGTCAAAATCATCACAGTTTGCACGTAGGAAACGAATGGCGGCCTTCACATCGGACACAAAACCTGGAAACGGTTCAACGCTTGCCGGCCGGTATTCTACCGCCGCAACGACAAACCCGGCACGGGCGAAATCGATGAACATCGGCAGCTCGACATAGCAGTTCTGCTTTCCCCATCCGGATCCTTTGATAAAGATCACACAGGGAAACCGCTTCTGCGTCACGACCCGGGGAATCGGCAGGTATTTGCTGTCAGGGGGCGGCAACGGGTGGGGCGCTCCGGAAGCCTTCGGCATTTTCTTCAGGATTTCTTCCAGTTCACGGCGGAACAACCCCATTGGAATATTCGGGAACAGCAGTCCCGGATAGAGCATCTGCAGATGCAGATCCATCCCGCTTCTGCGGGCATAGACCACGTCATGGGCATAGCGGACGCCATAGGATTCTGAGCGGTCCGCATACAGTGTTTTCATGCCTTCCACGGCGGTTTCGTCCGGCGGAACCAGACGGTCCATAAAACCAAGATCTTGCGGCATTGTTGCCCCCTCCTGTTGAAATATTTCCGGGAACATCCCCGGACCGGATTTTTATCCGGGCATACAGGGAGAAAAGGGCTGTGTCGTTCACAGCCCCTTCATCACATTGTTTCCTTATCCCTTCACTGCACCGATTACAACACCCTTAATGAGCTCCTTCTGGATAAACGGGAATATGATCATGATGGGCAGGAGGGCGATAAGGGCAATTGCCATGCGCACGCCGTTGCTGGGGATATCCGCAACGTTTACGGACGCGGCGCCGAGCCTGTCGTTGGCGGTGCGCAGCAGCATCACGTTCTGCTGGATTTCATTCAGCATCAGCTGAACGCTGAACAGTTCTTTCTTATTGATGTAGTACAGGCCGTTTGTCCAGTCGTTCCAGTATGCAAGGCTGCTGAACATTGTGATGGTCACGATAACGGGTTTGGACAACGGTAACATAATCTTCGTGAAAATCTGCGGTTCTGTGGCTCCGTCAAGCTTTGCCGCTTCGATCAGGGAGGCCGGGATGTTATTCTGGTAATAGTTTTTCACCAGAATGATGTTGAATGCGCCGACCAGATAATTCGGGAAAATCAGGGCAAAGATTGTATTCTTGATATGGAAGCCTCTTGACCATATGATGTAGGAGCTGACCACGCCACCATTAAACAGCATTGTGAAAAAGATCAGGAACGTGAAGATATTCCTCCAGCGGAAGGACGACCTGGAGAGCGGATATGCGCACATGGCGGTAAAGATAACGCCAAGCACGGTTCCGACCAGGGTGACGATGATGGAAATCATGTAAGCCCTTCCGATCATGCTCCTTTGTCTCCATAAGTACGTGTAGGAGGCAAAGCTGAATTTACTCGGAATCAGGCGGTATCCGTCCGCGACCAAGGCACGTTCATCCGTCAGGGATGCAGAGATGACCAGCACGACCGGCAGCAGGCAGAAAAGCGCAAAGATTACGACAAGCACACATGCTATGATAAAAAAGGTTTTTTCGGAACCCATCAGTCTGTTTTTCATCTTATCATCCTCACGCACAGTCGTCAGAATAACCGGTTATCCGCGTCCACTTTTGCGACAATCTGGTTTGCCACAATTACCAGCACAAAGCCGACGACGGACTGGAACAGGCTGGCTGCTGACGACATACCAATATCGCTTTGCTCCATCAGTGCACGGTAAACGTATGTATCGATCGTCTGGGTTGTTTTATACAAAACACCGGAATTCATGGGCACCTGATAGAACAGGCCGAAATCCGAATTAAAGATTTTGGATATGGACATCAGAACCATAATGATAACTGTCGGTTTCAGCAACGGCAGGGTGATATGGAGAATTTGACGCCACCTGGAGGCACCGTCCACACGTGCCGCCTCGAACAGTTCCTTGTCGATCCCGCCGATACTGGCCATATAGATGATGGAACCGTATCCTGTAACCTTCCAGATATGGACGACCGTCAGGATGTATGGCCAGTATTGCGCTTTTGAATACCATGAAATCGGGGAACCGGGCAGGATTGACTTGTTGATAAAACCTGTCTGCGAATTCAGGAATGCAAAGCCGATATAGGCAACGATGACCATGGAGATCATGTTCGGAAAGATGATGATCGGTTGCGCAATTTTGGCGAGTAAGGTTTTCCCGATTTCGTTCATCAGAATCGCCAGTGATACGGAAAGCACAATACCCAGAACAATAAACAGCAGATTATAGCCCAATGTATTGCGCAGCATGATATAGGCGTCCTTGGTCTTGAAGAGGAATTCGAAATTTTTGAATCCGATCCAGTCGCTTCCGAAAATGCCCTTCGAGTAATTGATGTTCTTAAAGGCAATAAAAACGCCGAACATCGGCAGGTAATTGTTGATAAAAATATAAATCAGAGCCGGCGCCATCAACCCGAAAAAGGGCAAATTGGCTCGAAAATCGTGCTTTTTTCGTACTGGTTTCATGAAGATTCCCCAGCCCACCTTTCAATCAGTGCCTGCTGACTGCGGGCAGCCTGATAGTATTCCGCCCTCCGGCTCCTCACCGGAGGGCGGAAAGGATATGCTTTTCCTGTAGTATAAGGGTTAGCCGGTTAAGCCTTATTTCCGGGCAGCGAGCCAAGCGTCAAGCTGTGCCTGTTTATCAGCAATGATATCATTGATTCCGGCATCCTCCAGTTCTTCAATAAAGACGGGGAGGATATCAGCAGGGTTCAGTTCGCCGGTAACGAGGCTTATATAGTACTGCTTGATTACAGTATTCACTGCGGTGATTTCTGTCTTGCAATTGGAGCCGTCATACAGGAAGCCGAGGTACTGGGATTTCCTGGAGTTGTTGATCAGGTTCATTCCGAAGTCCTTGACATCGCCCATGAAGCCGTACATCAGGAAGTTGTTACCGAAGCAGCCGCAGGAAATTCTGGCCTGGTAGGGTACAGTTTCCGCAGCCATGCCTTCGGGATAGTCCGGCATGCTGTTGATGGGATCAAAGCCCTCGGGGATCACATAATCTTCGCCTTCCAGGCCGTAGATGATGGTGTTGACCACATACTCATCTGTCCAGAGCAGGTTCATCAGCCTGGCAGCCGCAGCCGGATCGGCAGAATTGTATCCGATAGAGAACTGGTTGTTGAACGCAGAGCTCTGCATCAGGTCCGTAGCGGGTTCTGCCCAGGTCATCGTATAGTCGCCGTATGTTCCGCTGTTTGCCATGGCATCGCTCATAGGATAACCATAACCGATAATGCTGCCGAAGCACCTGCCGGCTGCAATCAGGTCAGAAGCGATGTCGGGGGATACAGAAGCCTCGGGCATGAGCAGACCTTTCTGGTTCCAGCTGTATGCGCGCTCCACCATTTCCCTGAACGCGTCAGATGCATAGAAGTTTTCGACCTTGTCGGTATTGCCGATGACTGCACCGGTGCAGGTATCCGGGTTGTCACCCAGGTAATCGATATCGACGCCGCATTCCGGCCCGTCCGCCGCGGCGACAAGCTGGAAGTCATTGGGGTTAGTCGGACCGAGGGGGTAGATTTCCGGATGCTTTTCGTGAACAGCCTCCAGCAGGGGTTCGAGGTCCTGGACGCTCTTGATCGTGCTCAGATCGATTCCGGTTTCATCTGCCAGATCCTTGCGGCACATGAAATACCACTGGAAGGTATTTGCTTTGTAGACCGGCAGGGAATACAGCGATCCGTTGATATAGGACGATTTCATGAACTCTTCGCCCATCAACTCGATGGCGGGAGCGAGCTCTTTAACATAGTCATCCATGGCAATGATCTGACCCTTGTTCACATAATTGCTGAGGCCTGCCATGGGCATGAAGATGTCAACCTGCTCGTCACCGGCGGAAAGAACCAGGTTGATCTGGTCGGTATACTGGAACATATCCAGGGGATGCAGTTTGATGTGGACGCCGATTTTCGGCTCAAGATACTTGTCCAGTGCCGCTTCAACGTTCGCAATGCCGGCTTCGCTCGGCATATTGAAATAGACCGGATAATACAGGGCAACGGTGGAAACGCCTTCCCCGGATGCCATACCTGTCTGTGAGACAACGAATACCATTGCCATCACAAATGCCAGAAGTGTAGATACGAATCTCCTTTTCATGCTATATCCTCCTTTGTTTAATTGGAAAACAATACCAATTCGCATCAACATAATTATACACACTTTATTGAAAGGATTCTTTCAATTATCTACAATCTGTTTTCACTTTTGAGTTGTTTCATCAGCCGGCGGGGATCCGGAAAAGGAAAGAACCGCGAAACAGGAGGTTATCCCTGCGTTCCGCGGCCTTTTCTTTCCGGATCGCCTGTTTCATTGCTCAGGGATCCTTTTTTTCAAACATTTTGGCAAATTCCAGGAAGAACTTCGGGTTCAGCGGATCCAGCGCCGCTGTGAGATCATCGTCAAAGCCGTCGAGGCAGGCGCATTCCCGATCGATGACCATCGTGTTCCGGTTTTCAGCCGATACTGGCTTCCATTCAGGCAGGTATTCGGTATTCGGGTTGCCGGTCCGTGCGAAATTCAATGTCAGGGTGCTGAAAATCTTTGCCAGTTTCTGCCCGTACACCGCCTCGTTCAACACGTATACCCGATCCTCATTCTGCAGGATGTAACATACGTCCCCGCCATGCCACAGAGGAACCCAGTTGTCCTCCGGAGCATTGTATGCCGCGAGGAAGATGTAGGTGTTCTTCAGCTTGTTACCGGAATGAAGAACGGCGGTGTCCATGCTGGGAATGCGTACCATGGTGTCCGTATAGGCAAGATCCAGAATATCATGGGCGGGATAGGCCTTCCTGAACAGCGCCATCAGTTTTTCCGCCTCTTCTCCGTACCGCTCCCTGAGATACGCGACACGCTCCGCTTCGCCCATGGCTTCCTTCTCTTCGGCGGTCAGCCGGCACAGCGGGAACTCTCCCAGGGTGGAGCCGATCAGCAGAGGCTTGTCCTTCGACCATGGCATAAAGCCCGCATCCAGCGGAAAACCCCGGAAATACTCGTCTGCCACCGGAGACCATTTCGGCGAATTCCCTTCTTCCTGCAGCCGCTGCGCGACATGGCCGTAAGCATCAACCAGATCCCGGTATGAAACCTCATAGACTTTCTCGATGTTTTCCTTGGTAATGCCCAGGTCGCCCAGAATTGCCGCTGCCGCTTTCCGGCTACATTCCTGCGTATCGCTCAGTTCATTGCGCATGCATCCGCTGAGCACGATCCCCTGCCTGAAATACGGAGCCGCTTCTTCGATCTGATAAAGGCACTGCACTTTTCCGCCGCCGCCGGAGTGTCCGCAGATGGTCACATTCTCCGGGTCCCCGCCAAAGGCGGAAATATTTTCATGGATCCATTTCATCGCGGCCACCAGATCCGCAATGCCTACGTTTACGGAATGCCTGAATTCCTCCCCATAATCCGCCAGGTTCAAGTGACCCAGAATGTTCAGGCGGTGGTTGATGGAAACAAACACCACGTTTCCGTTCGATGCCATGTGGAATCCGTCAAAAGAATACTCTTCCAACGCGTTGCCAGCAAAATACCCGCCGCCGTGAATCCACACAAACACCGGCTTTTTCTCCCCGCTTATATCCTTCGGCGCCCAGATATTCAGGTTCTGGCAGTCTTCACTGTAGACCTGCAGCATGTGCAGCCCCCTGTAATAGGACGGAGGGGTAGCTGTGAACATCAGAGGGCAGACCGGACCGTAGGTATAAGCGTTTTTTACACCCCTCCAGGGCTCCGGATCTTCCGGCATCTGAAAGCGCCTGGCTTTCGCGTAACGGATGCCCATAAAGAAATTGATGTTCCCGTAGGTGATGCCCCGCAGCTTCCCGAACCTGGTTTCCACTACTGGCTTGACCGGATCAAATACATACTGATTCATGCGTATTCCTCCAATTGAAACGATATATGTTTGTAATCAGATCCAGATTCCAGAATTTATTCTACAGTAAAACCGGCTTTCTTTGCAACCATGGAATCCCGAAAGATCCGTCCAATATATACGAGGGCAGATTAGCCGACTGATACCAGAAATAGCCAGCCATATCAAGGGTAAAATGAACGCCGGCTCGTCAGGCGCCCTTGACATGTCCCTCTGATTTCTTTAACGTTTCACTCAAGAGGCTGGACAGCAGAGATTGCCATCCGGCCACCACTAACACGGTTTTATCGTAGAAGACCTCAATTTACAGATTTTCACAGAGCCATGGAATATATCACTGCGCTGCCAGGATTTAACACAGCCGGATAACCAGGAAACGGCATTTCATTCCGAAAAAGGATCAGCGCGGCAGCACCGGGCATGCTGCAGGAATTCTCCGCATAAACTTGTTTGTTCAAGCCGAACAAACAAGTTTTTCCGTCGCACACCCGGCAGCGCACGTTTCTGATATGCAATGACCTTTCTCAAACCCCCCAAAAATTTGCGGAATTACGGGCAGCGCTTCTGACAGCACTGCTTGTATTTTTTTCCGCTGCCGCAGGGGCAGGGATCGTTGCGTGAAATGCTCCCGGAAGATTCCCGCTCCTTCTGAACCAGCGCTTCCATGATGTCCTTCCTGTTCATATGGCGGGATGAAAGGAGCATGGCGTATTTCAGGCGCGGGACAGCATATGAAAAGAAAGATTTCAGGCCTTCACACAGGTAATACTGTCCTGCTTCACCGTCGGGGGACAGCGCGAAACGGTCCTTAGGGCAACCTCCGTTGCAGAGAAACAGCCAGGGACAGGTACGGCAGGCAGCTGTCAGCCCGTTCTTTTTTTCTCTGCCAAAATGAATTTGCCGGGGGGAGGAAACCAAGGTTTGCAGGTCGTCCGTTATGATGGAACCGATCCGGTATTCCGGACGCACAAAATGATCGCAGGCATATACGCTGCCGTCCTTTTCAATGACAGGCACACGGCCGCAGGTTTCCTGCATCCAGCACAGGTTGGCTTCCTTTCCGCTCAGGACCAGGGCCATCTCACTGAACAGCTGCACTTCCGTTTTGTCCAGGTCATGGTATATCCACTGGGAAAACACGTCTTTCAGGAATTCACCATACTGCGCGGGGGATACGGAATCCTCCGTCACCCGGTTCTGACCGTCCCGGCGTACGATGGGGATGAACTGCATCCAGCCCGTGCCGAGATCCCGGAGGGTTTGGTAGACGAGGACGCCGTCCCGGGCTGTATCCGGGGTGACCGTGCAAAGCAGGTCCGGCTGGATGCCATGAGCCTGCAGCAGGCGGATGCCCCGGATCACTCGGTCAAAGGTGCCGCAGCCTGCCGTGTCCTTCCGGTAGCGGTTATGGATGAACGCCGGGCCGTCGATGCTGACACCAACATCAAAATGGTGTTCCGCCAGGAACCGGCACCAGGATTCGTCCAGCATCAGGCCGTTGGTCTGCAGGTTATTCCAGCATTCCATCCCGGGAGGAAGGAGTTCCTGTTCCGCCCGGATGGCATCCCGGTAAAAATCCAGTCCTGCAAGCATCGGCTCACCGCCGTGCCAGGTGATTGTGACAGTCGGGCCCGAAACTGCCGCAAAATAGTTCTCCAGAAGTTTCCGGAGCACGGCGGGAGACATCCGGCCTGCGGCATTGCTGCCTGCGGTATGCAGATAATAGCAATATTCGCATCGCATATTGCAGGCGGAGCCCGCGGGCTTTACCATCAGGGAAAACGCCTCGCAGGCTCCGGTTTCTGAATTTTGATTCATAACAGTCATATTGTTTTCAGGTGCCGTTCAAAGAAATCCAGCGTAACATTCCAGGATTCCATGGCAGCCTGCTGGCGGTACATGGGTTTGTCATAATACCAGATACCGTGGCCGGCGCCTTCATACCGGTGGAATTCGAAGTCCTTCCCGCCGGCTTTCAGAAGCTCCTCAAGCACATCAACATCCTCTTTCGCCGGGCTTCTGTCGTCGTTGCCAAAGATACCCAGCAGCGGGATTTTCAGCTGGCAGATGAAGTCGACCGGGGCCTTCGGACGGGCAGGGGAGAGTTGGTCTGCCGACGCCGTAACGCCGCCGCCCCAGCAGTCCACCGCACAGTCAAAGCCGGGTATTGTGCAGGCCGCAAGGAATGCATGCCGTCCGCCGGAACACATGCCGATCACGCCGACTTTTCCGTTTGACTGCGGCTGGGACCGGAGAAAGTCCAGGCATCCTGCGGTATCAGCCATCACGCTGTCGTCATGCACAAGGCCTGCGTCGCGCATCCGTGCAGAGACTTCCGGCGGCGTACCGGTGCCGAAGTCCTGGTAGATATCCGGACACAAAACGCTGTAACCGTGATTGGTGAAACGGTAACAGGTTTCGCGGCACCATTCGTCCCATCCGGGCATATGGGGAATCAGCACAATGCCCGGGTACGGACCTGCGCCCAACGGGCGGGACCAGTATCCGTTGACCGGTTTGCCATCGTGCCCCCGGAAGGACACCGTCTCCGCAATCATTCCGGAATAAGCATCCGTCTGAAAGTCATTCCAGTGGTTCTTCATACGGTTTGCTTCACCTCGCTCTCGTCTTTTTCGTTTGTTCGGGATAAGGATAATGTATCATAGATCGGCTGGGAAAAAAAGCGCCGTTTTGAACATCCCGG
>CAMMYM010000033.1 GCA_946527725.1 uncultured Clostridia bacterium | reverse complement strand
CCTCGCTGACTTTGTATTTCTTTCCGGCATACTGCTTTTCAATCTGGGCGGCAAAGCTCTCTTTGACCTGGCTCTTCAGCAGCTTATCATACTCATCTGCTGATTCATTGCGGACTTCAAGGTATATGTTGCAGTCCACCCCGTCCGCGAGCAGCTGGGCATGGTATTCCGGGCCGTTTGGATTTTCAACGCGCTTCGCTTCCGTAAAGGGCGGAACCAACAGGCCGGAAATACGATAAGTCCGGTTGCTGAACTGGGCTGTTTTCACGAACTGGGACAGGGTATAGCTTTCACGGAAGACTGCATTCCAGGTTTCATTATTCACTGTTCCGGTGGCCTTCAGGCCGTTGGCCTTCTGGAAGCTTTTGACGGCTTCAGCAAGTTCGTTCCCATATTTGCCGTCCGGCTGGGCACCGGCATCGTAGCCGAGATGGTTCAGGCGCAGGGCCAGGTAATACGGCTCCAGGCCGGCAGAGCCTTTCTTCAGCGAAATGGCGGATGCTGAAGCGCAGCCGAAGCACAGGACGAGCAACAGGCAGACGAGGATCCTTATTTTTTTCATGATATTCGCCTCCGGCATTATTCTGAGATAAGCATACCATAACATCCGGCAGCGCTCAACAGGCAAATCCGGTCACCGCCGAAGGGCAGCGGACGCCCTCCCGGAAGCTGCAAAAGCAGCGTCCGGAAAAAAAGATTGATTCCATGGCATGGGTGCAGTAAAATAACTGCAGCAAGAAGACTGAAACAAACGGAAAGGTGACTCATTGAATATGGAGAAAGTGCAGGCATTCCTGAATGCCCTGCATAACGACCCCAGGGTAAAAGAACTGGCAAAGGGAATCCGGAAACCGGAGAACGACAGGGAAACGGCAGAGGCCTACCTGGAACTGGCGAAAAAATGGGTTACGAAATCACCAGGCAGGAGATGGCGGAAGGCCTGACGCAGCTGGAGCAGGCGCAGAAAGCCAGCACCGCTGAAGCAGAGAAAACAGCGCTGGCCGAAGAAGAACCGGAAGGCGTTGCGGGCGGCAACAAAGGCGATGACGTCCCGGACGAAACGAGCTGGTGACACTGTTCCCGGTGAGCTGACAAGGTGCTGCCCGCAGGGAGCAGCGCCTTTTCCTTTTGCAGGGATCCGAATGATTTGCCTGTATTCCGCTGCCGGAAACGGAAACGGCGGAACAGGACGAAAAGGAGGCACAGCCAATGACATCGGGAACAGGGCAGGTTACCGTCAGGCGGGCAGGCAGGGAGGATATCGGCAGGCTGACCGAACTGCTGCACGACGTGCTGGAGGTGCACGCGGCGATCAGGCCGGATATCTTTATCCCGGGGACGGTAAAATATACAACGGAAGAACTGGAAGGCATCCTTCAGGACGATACAAGGCCGGTCTACGCCGCGGCTGACGGACAGGGGCGGGGGGTCGGATACGCCTTCTGCCAGCTGCAGCAACAGCCGTTTTCAAACACCATGATCCCGTTTACGTCGATGTTCATCGACGATCTTTGCGTGGATCCGGCCTGCCGGGGGCAGCATATCGGGCAGGCCCTTTTCGAACACGTCAAGGCGGAAGCGCGGCGCCTCGGCTGTTATGAGATTACACTGAATGTCTGGGCCGGGAACGGCCCGGCGGAACGTTTCTATGAAAGCATGGGCATGAAGACACAGGAACGCCGGATGGAATACATTCTGTAGTTGATTCACAGGCCTGATTACGGTACAATAAATAAAATAACCCAGGTTTGCCCGGCGGGGCCGAACCCGGGCGGGAAAAACAAAAAAGCGCAGAAGGCGCCGTATACGGATCACAGCACGGAGGCCGCAGTTTACGATGCAAAAAAAACGGAGAATCAGGGACACGTTCAGCTATATCGGCGCCAGGTCCATTGCCGCGGCGCTCGTTGTGCTGCTGATTACCGCCGGGATCGCGGCCTTTGTCGGCGTACGCGTCAGCGCGACAGAGCGCTCGGCGCTGCGGCTGCGGGGCGAGCTGAATGCCAAGGAATCGGCGCGCGAATACGACCGCTGCCTGCTGACGCGGGTCAACATCATTGCATTGACAGGCGAAGTGACCGACAGCATGCTGGCTTCCGGGGAAAGCAACGCAAGCATCCGGCAGTACATGAAGGACAGGACGGCCAATATCAAGAACACCCTGGACCCGACTACCACAGGGCTGTACGGATGGATCAACGGGGAATACCTGGACGGGGCCGGCTGGGTGCCGGAGGAAGGATTTGTCGCTACGGAGCGCCCCTGGTATGTGCAGGCGGCTGCCGCCGGCAAAGGAATCACCTTTATTGAACCGTACCTGGATTTGCAGACCAACGAGGTCATGATGACCGTATCGCAGCTGCTCAGCGACGGGGTCAGCGTGCTGGCAATGGACGTGAGCCTTGCGCCGATCCAGGAGATCATCGCAAAGATCGCTTCCTCGACGGAAGGCAGCCAGGCGATCGTGCTGGACAGAAGCGGAATTGTCGTAGCCCATTCGGACGAAAGCCAGCTCGGAAGGAACTACCTGAAGGAGAAAGGCACCCTCGGCAGCCTCACCGCGAAAAAGATCCTGGAAGAAGGGCAGATGTCCTTCGAAATCCGGCATGCGGAAGGCAATTATTCCGTCTACGTCGACAAGCTGGAAGGCGGATGGTACAGCGTAAGCATGATCAACGCCGATACCTGGTACCGCCCGCTGCGCCAGTCGATGATCATCTTCGGCGCGATCCTGGCACTGATCGTGCTGTTCCTGGCATTCGTTTTCGTACACCTGAACCAGAAAAACCTGGCGCTGGAGAAGCTCAATACGCGGATTACCCAGGAGGAACAGCGCGGGCAGGAGCTGAAGGCGCTTTCAGAGACGGACCGCATGACCGGCCTGCTGGACCGCGTCACCGGGGAGCACGGGGTGGAAGAACTCCTGGCAGCCGGAAACAGCGGGATGTTCATCGAGGTGGACGTCGACAACTTCAAGACGATCAACGACACCCTCGGGCACCAGACCGGAGACCGGGTGATCCGCACCGTCGCGGAGGCCCTGCGGAAGAACTTCCGCAACAACGATATTGTGATGCGCCTCGGCGGGGACGAATTCTGCGCCTTCGCGGTCGGCATTGACAACAAGGAACTGGGGAAATCGCTGATCCGGCGCCTTTTCGCGCTGCTGGACAACAGCCGCATTCCGGAACTGCCGGAAGGGAAGGTTTGCCTCAGCGTCGGCGCGGTGATTACCGGCGGGGAAAAGGAAAACACCTTCGAAGGACTGTATGCGGCGGCTGACCGCGCGATGTACACAAGCAAAAAGACGGCGGGCAACAGCCTGACATTCGCAGGAGAATAAGCATAGGCATACACGGCCGGGGCGTGCAAAGCCCCGGCTTTTCAGTACCCGGAAAGCGCGGGAAAGGGCCATGGGAGGCAGGGCCGGGACGCGCTGCAGGCAGGCTGCTGCGGGGATACGCGGGATTGACACCGGGGCAGTTCTTTGATAACATAAATTTTAATACATCGAAAAGGGGAGGTATATGTGTATGCTGCAGGACAGGATCAGGGAAGGGCTGACTTTTGACGACGTACTGCTTGTGCCGGCAAAGAGTGAGGTGCTTCCGCGGGACGTGGACCTTTCCGTTCAGTTGGCCAGGAACATCAGGCTGAATATCCCGATTCTTTCGGCTGCCATGGACACGGTGACGGACAGCAAAATGGCAATTGCAATGGCCCGGGAAGGCGGGCTCGGCATCATACACAAGAACATGACCATCGAGGAGCAGGCTGCGCAGGTGGACAAGGTCAAGCGCAGCGAGCACGGCGTGATCACCGATCCTTTCTTCCTGAGCCCGGAGAACCTGATCAGCGACGCGGAAGAGCTGATGAGCCGCTACAAGATCAGCGGTGTCCCGATTACCCGCGGCGGCAAGCTGGTCGGCATCCTGACAAACCGGGACCTTCGGTTTGAAACGGACTACTCCCGCCCCATCGGCGAGGTTATGACCAGCGAGAACCTGATCACCGCCCCGGTGGGCACCACGCTGGAGGAAGCAAAGAAAATCCTGGCCGCGCACCGGATCGAAAAGCTGCCCATCGTGGACAAGGACGGATACCTCCGCGGGCTGATTACGATCAAGGATATCGAGAAGACCTCCAAATACCCCAACAGCGCCAAGGACGAGAACGGGCGCCTGCTGTGCGGCGCGGCCGTCGGCGTGACGAAGGACGTTTTTGAGCGGATTGACGCGCTGCTGGAAGCCAAGGTCGACGTCATCAACATCGACACCGCGCACGGCCACAGCGCCGGCGTGCTCCGCCAGGTGGAAGCCATCCGGAACCGGTATCCGGAAATCACGCTGTTTGCCGGCAACGTCGCAACAGCCGCAGCGACCCATGACCTGATTTCCGCCGGCGTCGACTGCGTCAAGGTGGGCATCGGCCCGGGTTCCATCTGCACCACGCGCGTGGTGGCCGGCATCGGCGTACCGCAGATCACGGCGGTGGCGGACTGTGCGGAAGAAGCGGATAAATACGGCATCCGCGTCATCGCGGACGGCGGCATCAAGTATTCCGGCGATATTACCAAGGCACTTGCCGCCGGCGGCAGCTGCGTCATGCTGGGCAGCCTGCTGGCGGGCACGGAGGAATCCCCCGGCGCGATGGAAATCTACCAGGGACGTTCCTTCAAGGTATACCGCGGCATGGGCAGCATGAGCGCCATGGCAGTCGGATCCAAGGACAGGTATTTCCAGGAAGGCGCCAAGAAGCTGGTGCCCGAAGGCGTGGAAGGCCGCGTGCCCTACAAGGGAACGCTGGCGGATACCATCTTCCAGATGGTCGGCGGCCTGCGCAGCGGTATGGGTTACTGCGGCGCAAAGAATATCGAGGACCTGCGGAAGAACAGCGAGTTCATCCGGATTACCAACGCCGGACTGGCGGAAAGCCACCCGCACGATATCTCCATTACGAAGGAAGCGCCGAACTATTCAAGAAGCAACTGACGCCGGTCCCGGGGCAGGACGGACTGCTATCTGTTCAATTTAAGCGCGTGTCGGAGGAAATATGGGAAAACGGATGTTTCGGTTGACGGGCGGATTGATCAGGGCATTTTCCCACCGCATGAAGACGGAATGGGAAGTCCCCTTCGAGAAAGGCCCCTGCGTTTTCGTCGTCAACAACGTCGGGTTCATGGGCCCGGTTGAGATGATCACCAAATTTGCCGAGCGGGAAAGATGCCATCCGTGGATTAACGACGAGCTGCTGGAGGCAAAAAAAATCCCGGCTTACGCACGGAAGGACTGCTGGTGGAGGCCGGGCAGTTTCGCCGAACCCGTACTGAACGCAACGGTGCCTTATATTGCCGCAGCGCTGATTCCGCCGCTGCTGAAAAACGTGCCGTACATCCCGGTGTACCACGACCAGCGGATCATGCTGACGCTGCGCCAGAGCATCCGCGCGCTGCAGAAGGACGAGGCAGTCGTGATTTTCCCGGAAATGCCGAACGCACGGCTGAGCCACCATGAATGGATCAGCACGGGCTGGATGCGCCTGGGGGAAATGTGGTACCGTTCCTGCGGGCGGGCGCTGAAGATGTACCCGGTGCACATCGACCGGGAAAAGCACATCTTCAGGGTAGCGGCTCCCGTATGGTACGATCCTGCGCGCACCTTCGCGGAGCAGGAAAAGGAACTGAGCCGCGCCCTGGCAAAGGGAATACGGGGATAAAAAGGCATCCGAAAAGGAAGGGGCTGTCTCAAAATGATCTGAGAGGATCATAAGAGACAGCCCCTTCTTTACAGGTGCACCCGGCGGGATGACGGAGGGTATCCTGTGATTAATTGTCTTTTTCCCTTGATTTCGATTCAGCCGTCGCCCATGCTCGAGTAATCCTCCAGGCACCAGACTTCCTGATGCACCATTGTGACAATCCGGGCCGGCTGCCGCGTTACGGGGCAGGCGAAGGCCCGGCGGTTTCCCCTGCCGCGCCGATTTCCGCGGGAACAGGATCCTCCAGGGTATCGCGGACGAGGATGCGCAGGAACTTCATCGCATTTTCGATATTCCTGCCTGAAGCGGGCACGGCCAGGAAACCGTCCGGGCTGGCACACATGGTGCCCAATGCGGGCAGCTGGTCGGCTGGAATGCCGTACAGGTGGGCTTCATCGCTGTCACTGGCGGTGCGCCAGCCGCGGCGCAGGTTTTTGCCCGCGGCATCAAACATCGCCATCAGCTCCGTGTCCGTTTCCAGGGGAATGAACACGCCGCCGGAGGAAAAGCCCAGGAATTCGTCCCGCCCCAGGAGATAGACGTCGCCTTCGCCGACGGCAATATAGGTGGTCAGCTGCATCTGGCCGTAGGATTCGTCCATCATGATCGTATTGAAGGCGAGGGATTCCATATCCGGCATTTCATTTTCCCGGACCTGGGCCAGGTACGGATCCAGGATATTGCCGTCCGCATAGCCGTAGATATAGAAATTCACCTTTTTTTCCGGCGGGATCTGCGGCGCGGTGACGGTGAACAGAAGGTCCACGGCAAAAATACCGGCGATCAGCGCCAGCAGGTACTTCCACCAGCTGTACGTGATATGCTGCTTCAGGGTCTGGGCGTTTACAGGTGTTCTCATACGTGCTCCGTCTTTCATCAGTGATCGAATGCAGGATACCACGAAAAAGGAAGAAAGACAAGGCAGGAAGCAGGAATCGCGGGGTCCGGGAGCGAAATCAATCATCTGAGGAACCTGGCAGAACGGAAAAACGACAGAAACAGCTGAGGCAGAAAGGAAGATCCTTATGAGTTTCAATCCGATCATCACCATCGGGCGGCAGTACGGATCCGGCGGGCGCGAAGTGGCGAAGAAACTGGCAGAGATCATGAATTTCGCGTTTTATGACAAGGAACTGCTGGCGGAAGCTTCCAAGCAAAGCGGTATCTGCCAGGAAGTCATGGAAACGTACGATGAAAAGCAGGAGAAGCGGAGTTTCTTCTCCATGATGGGCGGGATCCAGGGGAGAATGGATCCGGCCGGCATGTACCTCGAGATGCCGCTGAACCACAGGATTTTCCTGGCACAGTTCGATGCGATCCGCAAGATCGCGGACAACGGTCCCTGCGTCATCGTCGGCCGCTGCGCGGACTACGTGCTGCGGGACCATGAGAACGTCCTGAATGTTTTCATCAAGGCCTCCATGGAGGAACGGGTGAAGCGCATCATGCGGATTTACAGCCTGGACCAGATGAAGGCCGAGGAAACCATCCGGAAGGCGGACAAGCAGCGGGCCACCTACTACAACTATTACGCTACGGGCACATGGGGCGACGTGGCGAACTACCACCTTTGCGTGGATACGGGCGTGCTGGGGATCGACGGCGCGGTGGAACTCATCCGGCGCGCGGTGGAGCTGCGGCAGGATAAGAACGAGGAAGACGGTATCAAATGGTAAAGCGTATCATCCGGATCATCGCGGCGGCGCTCCTGCTGCCGGTGCTGGCGCTGGCAGCACCGCAATGGAAAGAGGACACACCGGCCATGGCCATGCTCAGGGATTTCACCGGCAAGGTCAACGAGATCCTGCAGGAGCACGGGGAAGGACCCATCAACAGCCTCTTCGGCAATTTTCCCCAGGTGACGGTGATGGGGATTACCGGGGAAGACGACGCGGAAATCCCGGAAGGCGTCGAGATTACCGTTTCCATGTTTTATGACACCCTCGCCACGCTGGAACTGCGGGTGAACGATCTCGGCCGTTTCCCCGTCATCGCGGCATCGATCATCAAGGCCCTGTACGGTGAAACAAAGTCCTGGGGAGACGTGCTGCACATTCCGGAGGAGCGGGCGAAAAGGGCCCGGGAAAACCCGGGGGACTCCTTCGAGGAGCCGGTTGACGAAACGAACGGCGAGAACCCGAGAACCTATTACGCGTATTACCCGAACGAGTACCATGACGGCGTTAACTGGATCCAGATGACGCTGGTTTTTCCGATGGCCGGCGCGTGGGACGGGGACCGGATCACGCTTGGCACGGAACGCAGCGAAAATGAAAACATGCTGCCGGAGGAAGAAGCAAACCCGGATTACACCGGATATTTCAGCACGGACGATTACACGCACCTGGAAGTCTTCGCCACAGCGACGCCGGAACCGGATTCGGCCGCGGCGGAATACGATTTCCGGTAACAGGCAGCAGGCAAAACGATGCGCAGCCGCAGGGAGGAAGATTCCCCGCGGCTTTTTGAAAACGGCAATCCCCGGCCGTATCCGGGCCCGGGCAGGGACGGCTGCACCGTTGTTTCTGTGTTGTTTTTCGGGTTTCCGGTGGAAAACAGCCACCGCGGGGCGTACAATGGACCTGCGGTGACTGTTATTTTTTCCGGAGGAGAGTACGATGGCAAAGATTCAAATGAAAACCCCGCTGGTGGAAATGGACGGAGACGAAATGACAAGGGTCCTCTGGGCCTGGATCAAGGAGATGCTGATCGAGCCTTATGTGGACCTGAAGACGGAATACTTCGACCTGGGGCTCAGGCACAGGGACGAGACGAATGACCAGGTGACCGTTGACAGCGCGAACGCGGCAAAGAAGCTCGGCGTCGCCGTGAAATGCGCCACGATTACGCCCAATGCCCAGCGGGTGGAGGAATACGGGCTGAAGGAAATGTGGAAAAGCCCGAACGGGACAATCCGCGCGATCCTGGACGGTACGGTTTTCCGCGCGCCGATCCTGGTCGACGGTGTGAAGCCGACGGTGAGGACCTGGAAAAAGCCCATCACCATTGCCCGCCATGCCTACGGTGACGTTTACAAGAACACGGAGATGCGGATTCCCGGCGCCGGAAAGGCGGAGCTGGTCTTCACCGGGAAGGACGGGGAGGAAACACGCAAAACTGTCTTTGACTTCAAAGGCCCGGGTGTGCTGCAGGGAATGTACAACCTGGACGGGTCCATTGCATCCTTCGCACACAGCTGCTTCAGGTACGCGCTGGGCACAAAGCAGGATCTCTGGTTCTCGACAAAGGATACGATCAGCAAGGTATATGACCACCGGTTCAAGGACATGTTTGCGGAAATTTACGAAAAGGATTACAAAGACGCTTTTGAAAAGGCCGGCATTACCTATTTCTATACCCTGATTGACGACGCGGTGGCCCGCGTGGTCCGGTCCGAGGGCGGCTTTATCTGGGCCTGCAAGAACTACGACGGCGACGTGATGAGCGACATGGTCGCAACGGCATTCGGATCCCTGGCAATGATGACATCCGTGCTGGTCAGCCCCAGCGGCCAGTATGAATACGAAGCGGCCCACGGCACAGTGACCAGGCATTACTACCGTTACCTGAAGGGCGAAGAAACGAGCACCAATCCCGTGGCGACCATTTTTGCCTGGAGCGGTGCGCTGCGCAAGAGAGGCGAGCTGGACGGGCTGCCGGAGCTGCAGGATTTCGCAGACAGGCTGGAGCAGGCGACGCTGGATACCATCAACAGCGGCACCATGACGAAGGACCTGGCGCTGCTGTATGAAGGCGAGTCAAACAGCGTGACAAGCAGGGAATTCCTCGCGGCCATTGCCGGACGGCTCGGATCCCGGTGATTTTCCGGGCGCGGCAGGGAAATCCTGTAATTGTATACAAGAAGAAGTATTGACGGAACGGCGGGATATGGTATAATCAAGACAGATCTCCTGGGGTTCGCGACAGCTTTTCGGTTTTCCCCACATTTCACAAAATGGAGCCCGGGTCCAAGGAACGATATGCCATGCCCCCGTTTTTAACGCCAGGGGACGGCAGAGTCATTCGGCAGGGCACCAGCCTGCTATACATAGCGGGTGAAAAAACGAGAGCATCGGCTCCCTGGGGTCATATAAAAAGACTGGCTTACTGAAAAGTAAGGCAGTCTTTTTTCATCGCGCGCGGCAAAGGCATGATGCCGGCCATGCTATTTTCCCAGTGTCAGGCGGGTTGAAAAGGGAAGCCCCCAGACATACCACGTCACGGTCGCCTCGCGGACAGAATGCATCGAGCGGGAGGTGAGGAGGGTGACGGAGAGATCCGCGGACGACTGCGCGGGCACATGGTGCTCCGCGGTGTCGCCGACGGCAAGGATGTCGCCGGTCATGGGCGTGACCTGGATTTCGACCGTATCCGCGGGCAGCAGGGACTTGTTTTCCAGGTGCACGGTCCAGGTGTAGAAGAGCGTGCCTTCCGGCGAGGGCAGGGCGGACGCGTCAAAACGGGTGCCGACGAAGGTGCCGTTTTCCAGGCTTGTTTTCATGGACTTGAAATAGTCTGCCTGGGTCAGCGGATCCGTGGCGACGCATTCGGCAAAGGTTATTTCCAGGTTGCCGGTAAAATACAGCCAGCCCACGCCCGCCAACGCGGCAATCACCAGGATGACAAGAAAGATTGCTAACGCTTTCATGGTTTTCCCCAATCAGTTTTCCTGTTCGGAAAGGATATTGTTCAGTTCGTTGATCATTTCGGCGTCTTTCAGGCTGAACTTGAATTCGACGCGGCGGGAGGCATCCGGGTCTTCAACACCGTTGACATAGACCAGGTCGGAATAACTGCGGCCTTTGGCGGTCAGGATTTCCTGCAGCCGGGACTTCTGGGCCTGCGAAAGCTGGCGCATATTCAGGCAGTAGAGCGCGACCTGCAGGGCACGGTCCTGGCTGAGCTTCAGGTTGCTCTGGTAGGAACCGGAGGAGTCCGTATGGCCCTCGATGATGATTTCACCCAGGTAATCCGCGTATTTGTCCTGCAGCAATACGCCCAGGTACACGGGGATAAAGCGGTTCAGCAGTTCCTGGCCTTCTTCCTTGATGGTCGATTTGCCGGTTTCGAAGAAGACCGAACTGTCCAGCACGATATTGCCGGCGTCGTCCACGGCGGCTTTCAGGTTGGCCGCCGTCAGGGACTGGGACAGTTCGCGGATCATCGTGGAACGGATGCC
Source organism: uncultured Clostridia bacterium (assembly GCA_946527725.1). GTDB lineage: Bacteria > Bacillota > Clostridia > Christensenellales > Aristaeellaceae > Aristaeella. The sequence continues at coordinate 4,208 of CAMMYM010000033.1, read as the reverse complement.
GATCAGGTCGTCGATGCGCTGGGCCTGGGAGGATAGCAGCAGCTGCTGTTCCTCCAGGCGCGCGGTCGCCTCGTCCAATGCCTGCTGCTTCAGGAGCAGGGCAGCCTTGGCAGATTCCAGCTCCTCCTCACGGACGATCAGCATCGCCTGGGTGGAGTTCAGTTCCTCTTCCTTGGCGGAGAGCGTATCCTGGAGTTTATCCAGGTCCGTCTGGATGATGATGAGCGCCTTCTCCTTCGCGTTCAGCTCATCCTGCGCCAGGTTCAGGGCGACGGTCTGCTGCTCCAGTTCGCGGGATTTTGACTCCAGCATGCTGAAATAATGGAACAGGCTGTAGGCGAGGATCAGCACGAAGATCAGCAGCAGGGCCGCCATCATATCGGAATAGCTGATCCAGCTCTGGCCGCCCTGGGCGCCCCGGGAAGCCCTCCGGTTGTGTATCCGTTGGCGCGCCATGGTCAAGCCTCCTCCGACATGGCGGAAAGGGTGGCCGAGATCGATCCGACGTTCTTTTCCATGGAGGAGAGGACCCCGCAGATATCCTGCAGGGAGGCTTCCCCGGCATCCCCGGTGAGCGTATCGATCTTATTCCCGAGCTCCGCGATCAGCTTTGCGAGATCCTTGTTTTCCTGCTGCATGCGGTTCAGCAGTTCCGCGGTCCGCCGCTCATAATTTGCGTCATGTTCGCGGACTTCATTGATGCCGTTCATGTATTTATCAAACTTGTCCAGGATATGGTTCGTCATCTCCTGGAGGGAACGGGCGTTATTGACGATGCCCTGGGCAGCGGAGACGGTTTCCCCGGCCTGCCGGGCTGCGGCAGCCTGGTTCTGGGTGACCGCGTCCATGGTATTGGCCAGGGATGAAAGCTGATTTCCCAGACTTCGGTCCATTTCATCCAGGAAACGGGCGACAATCCGGCCGACACCGTCGATCTGGCTGCGGGTTGCGCCGATGATGAAGCGGTCCATGGAATCGGAAACAGGCGTCATGGCGCGGGTGATGCTGCGGCCCACGTTCTCGGCCAGGCGGTCCACCAGGGTATCGTTGATGCCCTGGAGCATGAAATTGCGGTCCTGGTTCTGGATGATCATCTGGACATCGTTGTCCAGCGGGCGGGACATGGCCAGCTGGGTGAAGGAGGTCACGAAATCATCGATGGCGCGGTAGCTGGATCCCTGGGAGATCCTGTTCAGCATATTGAAGACAATGCTGCAGCTGATACCGGCCACAGACGTGCCGAAGGCGAAACGCATGCCTTCCAGCAGGACGGGGATGCCTTCCACCAGCTGGGTGGAATCGGCGAAATTCAGGGAGGAAAGACCGCGGGAGAGGCCCATGAAGGTGCCAAGGATACCGAGCGAGGTCAGCAGGTTCGGGATCAGCTCCGCCAGGGTCGCGTTGCCGGGGCCGTGGGTGACGGTATCGTCGTTGATATAGTCTTCCACATTGGTGGGAAGGCCGCGACGGTCCAGCTGCTCCGCGTTCTGCAGGAAGCGCAGCCATGTTCCCCGCAGGCGCTTGCCGACGAAGCCGGCCTGCTGCCAGACGGGCTTATCCGTCGTTTTGCCGGCCTCGCCCTGCAGGCGTGAAATCGCGCGGCGCAGGGATCCGGTCGTGCGCCAGAGCGGAAGCAGGCACTTGAAAAAGCCGATCAAAGTAACGATGCCGATGGCGGCATAAACAATATAGTCGGCAAGATCCGGCAGGATCTCCGTGACTTTCGAAAGGTCAGGCATTCTTTTCGCCTCCCGATACAAAGATAATTCATTATATCATTTTGGAATTGAAATGTAAATGAAACGATTATGTAATAAACCGCCTGCTTCGGCAGGCGGTTCCGTTTTCTTCCGATATGATCATTCAGGAGAGGGATCCCAGGATTTCCCCGACCTTGCCGTGGATGACGAGGTCGCATTCGGAATCCACGGGGGTGGCATCGCGGTTGATCAGGACGAGGTGCCTGCCGCGGAAATAGCGGATCAGCCCGGCAGCCGGATAGACCGTCAGGCTTGTGCCGGCGACGATCATCAGGTCTGCGGAAGTGATCGCATGGACGGCACCGGAAACGACATCGTTATCCAGGCCTTCTTCATAAAGGACGACATCCGGCTTGATGCGCCCGCCGCAGGTGCAGCAGGGAACGGGGGCACCGCAGTCCCGGATGAACTCCGGGGGGTAGAATTTGCCGCATTTCACGCAGTAATTCCGATGGATGCTTCCGTGCAGCTCAAAAACCTTCTTCGACCCGGCCGCCTGGTGCAGCCCGTCGATATTCTGGGTCACGACCCCGGTCATTTTTCCTGCCTTTTCCCATTCGGCAAGCTTCAGGTGGGCCCGGTTGGGCTTCGCGTCCAGGGGAAGCATCTTATCCCGGTAGAAGCGGAAAAACTCCTCCGGACGGCGCATGAAGAACGTATGGGAAAGGATTTCCTCCGGGGGATAGTCATACTTCTGGTTGTACAGCCCGTCGGTGCTGCGGAAATCGGGAATACCGCTTTCGGTGGATACACCGGCGCCGCCGAAAAACACGATACGGTTTGAACTGTCCACAAGGTGCTGAAGGGCTTCCGCTTTTGCATCCATAGATCATTCCTCCTGCGGGGCGGACCCGGGCGCGGCCGCGGGCGCCTCCGGCGCGGCCGGAGCCGCAGGCGCGGCGGGAATTTTCGCAGCTGCAGCCGAAGCGAGGCGCGCAGCTTCTTTTTCCGCGTCATGCCTCCTGAGGCCGCGGGTCAGCAGGAAATAGGTGACGATATCGAGCACGGCTTCACCCAGCATAAAGATACCGATGACCACGTTGCGGTTTTCACCGAAAATGGCGGGGCTCATGAGCGCCAGGGTGCCGATGACCAGGGAGACCGCAGCGAAAACCAGCATAATCCACCAGCGCTGCACGCTGACGGTTTTCTCGTCAAAGGCGTACTGCACCTTCAGGAAGCCGCCGAAGATCAGCGAGAGGCCCCAGATCTTGGGGAAGATCCGGTCCAGGTCGCCGGGACTGAAAGCGAGGAGGATGCCGGTAAGCAGCAGGATCAGGCCGATCGCCAGGTCCATCCCGGCGATGCGTGCCCTGGGCTCGGAGCGGATATAGCGGTACAGCAGAAAGCCGCCGCCTGCGGCCAGGAAGACAGAAAGCACATAGGACGCGATGGTGGTCACCATTGCTTCCAGCCAGATGAGCAGCACGCCGACGGCCAGGTAAAACAGGACGAGCGGGATGACGAACCGGGGGCTCATTTTATCCTTCGTCCTGGGCGGCTGCGGCTGCTGCATATCGTACGAATTCCTTTTTTTCATATACCTGCACCTCTTTTCCAGCAGATGGCAGCCGCACGCCGGAACCCGCGGCTGCAACATTAATATCTTCCACGGGAAAGGGGCAGAATCCTGCCGGAAGGAGAACGGTGTTTTTTGACTGTACGTATCGGCGCGCGGCGTTGACATGCCAGGTGCTTCATGTTATGATGCATCAAGCAAAGCGGGTGACCGCCTGCCGCTCGGAAGAGGCGGCTTTTTGCTTACATGGGAGGGAATGGAAATGAATCAGTATCGCGTAGGTATCATCGGTGCAACAGGTATGGTCGGGCAGCGCTTTATTTCCCTGCTGAAGGATCATCCGTGGTTTAAGGTGACCTGCCTGGCCGCCTCGGCACGCAGCGCCGGGAAGACTTATGCGGAAGCTGTCGGCGGGCGCTGGGCCTTCGACTGGCCGATTCCGGACTACGCGAAAGATATGGTGATCGAGGACGCGTCGGACATCGGCGCGGTGGCGGCGAAGGTTGACTTCTGCTTCTGCGCGGTGGACATGAAAAAGGATGAAATCCGCGCGCTGGAAGAGGATTACGCGAAGCACGAGGTGCCGATCGTCAGCAACAACAGTGCGTGCCGCGGGATTGAGGACGTGCCCATGGTCGTGCCGGAAATCAACGCCGCGCACCTGGAAGTCATCGAAACCCAGCGGAAACGCCTGGGCAGCAAGTACGGCTTCATCGCGGTCAAGCCCAACTGCTCCATCCAGAGCTATGTGCCCGCGCTGACGCCCCTGCTGGACTTTGAACCGACCGAAGTGAGCGGCTGCACATACCAGGCCATCAGCGGCGCCGGAAAGACATTCAAAACCTGGCCGGAAATGGTGGACAACGTGATCCCCTACATCGGCGGCGAGGACGAGAAGAGCGAGAACGAACCCCTGAAGCTCTGGGGCC
>CAMMYM010000032.1 GCA_946527725.1 uncultured Clostridia bacterium | reverse complement strand
GTTTCGCATTTGTCCGTGGCGACGGGAAGGGGGCGGCTGAGGACAGCCGCGCAGATCGAACCGTAACCGAAACGGCCGCGGATCTGATCGATGCAGTCGTCGGCTGCCTGCCGCTTTTCCCGGCGGAGGTAGTCGTTAAACAGGTCCGTCTGCACCGGCTGGTGTTCGTCGGCAGGGTTGATGGCACGGATTGTGAGCGCACGGACCGGCTTGTTCCAGCTGTAGCGCAGCCGGAAAAGCTCGAAGCCCGCCTGGGCGATCTCCAGCGGGCTTTTGGACGGATACGGAAGCGGGGCCTGCCACTGCTGCCAGCCCAGTTCGTTGTCGCGGACCGTGATCTGGACGCCTTTTGCGATGATGCCGTATTCCCGCAGCCTGTGTCCCAGGTCCTGCGCCAGTTCATAGAAGACCAGCCAGACGTCGTATTCGTTTTCCAGGTCCCGGACGCAGGTGACGCTGTGCCCGACGCTCTTGACCGGCGGCTCATAGCCGGAGGGCATGACCTGTGCCCCGTCCTCCCCGTTGGCGAAGCGCCAGAGCATGACGCCGTTTTTTCCCAGCTTCGAGGCGACCAGGCAGGGATCGAACCTTGCGAGGTCCCCAATGGTCAGGATGTTGCACAGCCGGAGTTTCCGCGTGGTCGCCGGGCCGCAGTAAAGAAGGTCGGAGACCGGGAGCCGCCATGCCGTATCCCGGAAATTTGCCCTGTTCACCACCGTGACGGCGTTTGGCTTTTTCATATCTGAACCGAGTTTGGCAAAAATCTTGCTGAAAGAAACGCCGACGGATACGGTCAGGCCGGTTTCCGCCTCGACAGCTTTCCGGATGGCTTCCGCCGTCCTGTACCCCTCGCCGTCCACGTCGTCCGTGAACGGGAGGGAGAGCCAGCATTCATCCATTCCGAAGGGCTCGATCGCATCTGTATAGCGCCGGTAGATCCGCCGGACGATCCGCGAATACTTCAGGTAAAGGTCGTAATGGGGATCGACCGTGATCAGGTCGCGGCAGGCTTCCCGGGCCTGCCAGTTCGCCATACCGGTCTTTACGCCGGAGCGTTTGGCCGGATAGCTGGCAGTGAGCACAATCCCATGCCGGTTCTCCGTGCTTCCGCAGACGGCGACCTTGCGCCCTTTCAGCTCCGGATGCTCGTTCATTTCCACGGAGGCATAGAAACAGTTCAGGTCCGAATGCAGGATAACGCTGCGCATTCCGGTCACCTCCGGCGTAAAGAAATGAGGGTGTGCGGATATCGTAACACAAAAAAATTGGCATTACAACCATTTACATCCTAAAAATTTTGTGATAGGATGGTTTATCCCAGTACGGAGGTGACGGCGTGTGGACACCACGGCATACAATCAGGAGCGTTACGGAAAAGTAATCCGGGAAGCACGGAAGAAGCGCGGCATGCTGCAGGGGCAGCTGGCGGACGCGCTGGGCGTTTCGCCCAACCTGGTCGGCCACTGGGAAAAGGGAAGGGCGAGGCCTGACCTGAATCTGGTTCCGCAGCTTTGCAGGGTGCTGGGCATTTCGCTGGATATGTTCTTCACGGGAAAGCAGAAGCGGAGCGATTATTCCCCGGAAGAACAGCACCTGGTTGCCCTGTTCCGCGCCCTTCCGGAAACGGACCGGACCGCGCTTGCCTTTTCGCTGGAAAAATCGCTGGAGCTGAGGGACGCGGAACTGCGTGAACGCTGCCGGAGCGGTTTCAGGCGCATCTTCCTGAACAGCCAGGCAGCGGCGGCAGGCACCGGGACGGAGCTGGACAGCCCGGCCGGCGAGCAGGCGTTTGTGCGGATGGGCCGGATGTCCGTCCGGGCACGGGAGATCATCCGGGTCAACGGCGATTCCATGTCCCCCATGTTTGAGGACGGGCAGCTGGTTTACGTTGAGGACGCGCGCACGGTCCACCCCGGGGAGATCGGGGTATTCGTCGTAAACGGCACCGGATATATCAAGGAATACCAGGGCGGCTGCCTGCATTCCATCAATCCTGCATATAAAGACATTGTTTTTTCGGAGGATGATGATGTCCGGTGCTTCGGGCGGGTGCTCGGGGTCGCGGAGAAGGAGGATTTTCCGACTGAAGAGGAGTTCCGGGTGCTTTCGGAACTTGCAATGTAAGGTCGTGGTGGAAAATGGGCACGGCATCTGTTCCGTATCCGGTTCCCGGATACATCAGGCAGTATGTGAATGTCAGGGTGGATTTCAACGACGAAGGCGTCATGCTGCCCCGTTCCATCCTTTGGACGGACGGGCGCGAGTATCCGATTGACCGCGTCAGGGACATCCGCAGCGCCCCGGCGCAGAAGGCAGGAGGCCAGGGGGACCGCTATACCGTGGTGATCGCGGGCCGGGAGCGCTTCCTGTTTTTCGAGCATAACGCCGATTACGGCAACGAGCGGGTCGGCCGATGGTTCGTGGAAATAAAAAACCCTGCATGCGCAGGGTGAGTGACGTGTGAAACAGGATTATTTATGGTAAAGCTTATGGCTCTGGTAGCTGGGATCGCAGGTGAGGTTCAGCCCGAGGCGGCGGAAGGTGTTGTCGTCCACCGCAGGAAGGATGACCGTGGAATGCGCTTCACAGTTCTTCAGCAGCGGCAGCATGCTCAGGGCTTTGGCTGCGTTCGGATCGGAAGCGGCGGAGACGGAAAGGGCAACGAGCACTTCGTCTGAATGCAGGCGCGGGTTATGGTTGCCCAAGTATTTGCATTTCAGCTCCTGCACGGGTTCGATGACCTCCGGCGGAATCAGGTGCGTTCCCTTGGGGATATTGCCCAGGCGCTTGAGCGCATTCAGGATTACAGCGGCGGAGGGGCCAAGCAGGTCGGTGGTTTTACCGGTCACGATGTCGCCTTCCGGCAGCTCGATGGCCAGGGCGGGGTTTTCCGTAGCAGCGGCCCTTTCCCTGGCTGCGGCGATGACCGGGCGCAGGGAATCATCCAGGTTCAGGTTTTTCATCAGGATCCGGATCTTTTCCGCTTCCTCCCTGGCAGCATGCCCCTGCAGGAAAGAGCAGCGGGCGGCATAGTACCGGCGAAGGATTTCCATCTCGGCGGCTTTGCGGCACACCTGGTCATCGGTGATGCACATACCGACCATGTTGACGCCCATGTCGGTTGGGCTCTTGTAGGGGGATTTTCCCCATACGCGTTCAAACAGCGCGTTGAGTACGGGGAAGATTTCAATATCCCGGTTATAGTTGACGGTCGTTTCCCCGTAAGCTTCCAGGTGGTACGGATCGATCATGTTTACGTCGCTGAGGTCTGCAGTGGCAGCTTCGTAGGCGACGTTGACCGGATGCTTCAGGGGAAGGTTCCAGATCGGGAAGGTTTCAAACTTGGCGTAGCCGGCCTTGATACCGCGGTGGTTCTCCTGGTAGACCTGGCTCAGGCAGGTGGCCATTTTGCCGCTGCCGGGGCCGGGCGCAGTCACCAGGACCAGGGGGCGGGTCGTCTCCACGTAGTCATTCCGGCCGAATCCCTCGTCGCTGACGATGTGCTCAATATCGGTGGGATAACCTACGATGGGATAATGCCGGTAGGTCCGGACATCCAGGGCATTCAGCCGCTGTTCAAAAGCGATGGCGGCGGGCTGGTTTGCCCAGCGCGTCAGCACAACGGAACCGACGTACAGCCCGATCCCGCGGAACGCGTCGATCAGGCGCAGGGTATCCAGGTCATAGGTGATGCCGAGGTCGCCGCGGACCTTGCTTTTTTCAATATCGTCAGCGTTGATGACAATCAGGATTTCCTCGCGGTCCTTGAGCTTGAGGAGCATCTGCACCTTGCTGTCGGGCTGGAAACCGGGAAGAACGCGGCTTGCGTGGAAATCGTCAAAAAGCTTTCCGCCCAGTTCAAGGTAAAGCTTGCCGCCAAACTCGTCAATCCGCTGGATGATCCGTTCGGACTGCATCCGTGTATACCGGTTATGGTCAAACCCGATTTTCATTCTTATGCCCTCCAGGATCAGATTTCACAAACAATTCATTTTACCCCCGATGAAGGGGAAGGGTCAATGCAAAATCATTTTTCATACAACCTGCCGGGCATGCCGGTGTGATCCGCGCTTTTCCATACACTCCTGAACACCTTGCGCTGTTCACCCTGGTAATCGCCGACGCCTTCATAGACCGGTACAAATCCGCATTTGCATAGGACATGCCTTGAAGCGGCGTTTTCACTGAGGCAGACGCCGATGACCTCATCAAGCCCGAGCATTCCGGCGATAACCGGCAGGAACGCTTTTACAGCTTCTGTGGCATATCCTTTTCCGGTATACCCTTCCGCGATATGGTAACCGATTTCCCAGGATCCGCCGTCCAGCGGGACAATCTGCACATATCCCAGGTTTTTACCACTGCCTTTTGCAAGGACGGGATACGCCAGCGGCCCCTCCGTGCCGCCGTAGCGAGACATGAGGAAAGCAATCGCGTCCCTTGCGTCTTCAACGGTTTCAAAGACTTCATCCGGAACAAATCTCCGTGTATCCCCGTCAAGGGAATTCCGGCGGACGTCCCCGGCCATATCCATGGTGAATTCCGTGATTACCAGGCGTTCGGTTTCAATTCTCATCGGCTGCCACCCATGATCCGCATTTTCAGTAATGGTCCGCCACCAGGACCGGCTTACGGACAAAAACACGCTGCAGTGTTTCCTCATTCCCGTTTACCTGCACGTCTTCCCTGAGCCTTGCTTCCGGCAGGCTTACGCATCCTGCGGCAAGCTGGCCCAGCGCCTGCACGGTGACGGCCAGGTCCGGCAGCGTATCTGCGGGAACGGCCGCACCTTTCCGGACGAGCCAGGTGCCGTTGTTTTCCGGGATCAGGGAATCGGAGACCCGGACGGTATAGGAGCAATCTTCCGGCATGCACAGGATTCCCAGGAGCTTTTGCGCGTTCACGACGCGGACCATATAGTCCTGCAGGCCGGTTTGCGAAAGGTCGTAGGCATCCGGCGCGTGAATCACGGAAGCGAGCCCAAGGCAGGCGGGCAGGGAAACCCGAATGGTTCCGTAGTCTGCGGAAAAACGGGCGAGGAAACCAAGCAGGGCATGGAAACCGTTTGTTCCGTCCCAGGCGTAGTCCTGTACGGACAGGATTGCAGCCGGGTCATGCCGGACATCCTGGAAGGTCAGGTATGCGGCAGGGCGGTCCCCGTCGTACAGCAGGTAGCTGAACTTCCTGTCTTTTGCCCATTCGCCGTCCATATGGCCTTCCAGCATCTTCCGGTCATCCCTGCGGATTGCGAGGTTGAATCCGGAAGCGAATTTTTCGTACAACGCCGTATATTCGCCCACCGGATCGCCCGGCTTCCACTGGACCGCGCGCCCTGTAAAACGGTATTCACGCAGCATTGCCGGGGGAAAACAGTATTCATCCCGCCAGCGGACTGTTTCATAGCCGAATTTCCGGTAAAAAGCATGATTGAAAGGATACAGGGCGGAAAGGACCTGCCCTTCCCGGTATGCCTGGCGCAGGAGTTCGCCGAAGATTGCGCGCACCGCACCCCGGTCCCTGTATTCCGGCAGCGTGGAGACCGCTCCGATCCCGCCGCCCGGGATCCATTGCCCGTCCAGGCGGAAAGAGAACCTGTGGTGAAGGATATGCGCCATCAGCCGCCCGCCTTCATCAAAGGCTCCCCAGTCTTCGACCGGATCCTTTTCGCTGTCCTGCCTGGCTTTTTCGGGATCACTCATCCGCTGATGGAACGCAAGCGCTGCGATCAGCCGGGCGTCAAATTTTTCCTGCGGTTTCAGTATCCGTACTTCCATGGCGGCTTCCTCCGTTTCCGGCCGGTTTGCGGGGTGTATCACTGCCCGATATCATACATTTCAAAGAATTCGTCATAGAAGCCCAGGCAGGCATCCGTGCCTGCATTGGTTCCCAGGGCTTTTTCCAGGACGGCCTGCCATGAACCCTATTTTTGATACAGGAAGTCCGGAGTGGGGCCCGATTCGTCCCCGTAGGTGTCGAGGTTGCTTTGCTTTACGCGGGCGAGCCCGTCGGGATCGCCGTCATAGGCTTCCAGGCGGATTTCGTTGCGCCGCACGCTGACGGCCCTGGCAATCTCCTCCACCGGTTTGGCTTCCGCCAGCAGGACGGAGAGGACGATTCCCGCAAACTTTTCATAAGCAAATCTCCCTGAACCAAATTGATTTAAATCTTAAGCTTTTTGATCCGTTCGGCCGTATATGCCTCAATCTGCTGCCAGAGGGTTGTAAGCTGCCGTTTGTGCATACAGAGCTTCTCCGTGCAGTGCTGGCAGTGCAGGTATTCATTGGTGCTTTCGGAAAAACGTTCCGGGTGCCTGAAAAAAGTGATCTCCCAGCGGACCAGCAGCGCGACGGACAATGCGAGCAGGCTCCACGCGTAATCCCGCCGGACAAAAAACAACGGGGTGAACATCATGGCATAATCCCAGTTGTAAATGCGGCAGGAAGTACAGCATTTGTTCTTCAGGAACCAGGTCTGGAAAGGGCAGAAGAACAGGATGCAGATCATGTCGCAGACGGAATAGGCGCTGCAAAGCAGGATCATCACGCCGTCATCCAGGATGTTCATCATGCGCAGGGCGCCAAATATGCCGTTGAAACAGATCCAGACCAGGGCAACAAGGACGGTGGCGTTGTTGTCGTTGACCTGGATATCGGTATTGCCGGATTTGATATAATTCCTGGCGAACTGTTTCTGGCAGCCGGGACTTTCAAAACGTGAAGGGAAAAACCGGAGCGTCATTTCCAGCGCGAATACAACCCACAGTACAATCAGGATCGGAGGCCTTTTGTCCAGCAGTGCGGTAATCTCCTCCCCTGCATTGAACCTGTATTCAAGATAGGTCACCAGCAACAGCACGAACAGCACTGAACGGTAGGTCAGGCGTACATAATGCATGGCGCTTACGACAGTCAGCCTGTGCTTTTTCATGTGAAACCTCCAATGCCGCAGGACGGCATATCAGCAGATCATTCCCATCATCATCCCATTATAAAGCGCCCGGGTGAAAAAACAAGGATATACGCATGATGCATCCTGCGAAAGAACGAAAGAAATGCTGCAGGCGGTTAACGGTTCTGCAGCGCCATCAATGCCATGCAGACAAGGAATGTGCCGGCCAGCATGCCGGCCGCGGAAACAGCCAGTTTTCCGTTCCTGTTGAAGCCGTAAAAGTCTTCCCAGCGTTTGCTTTCCGGGGAAAACTGTGTTTTCCGGATATACAGGATACCGTACAGGAGTACCGGCAGCATGCCGGCGAGCGCCTGCAGGAAACGCATCCCCCGTTTTTCAAAGACGCAGAAGGAAACGAGCGCCGCAACCGGAACCAGGAGATGCATAAACAGGTCGGCCGCAGAACCTGTCAGCAGTTTTTTGACCCAGTCCTGCCCGACCGACGGGGCCAGGAAGAGAAACACCGTCAGCATGGTTACGGTAACCGCAGCGGTTCCCGTATATTTCAGCAGCCAGACCCATTCCGGAACATTGCCCGAAATGGAGAAAACCGCTGTCAGAAGGCATGATACAGCGCAGAGGAGATTGCTCTGGCATGTAAAAAAGCACAGCGCTTTCCGCAAACGTTCCGGCGTCCATTCCCCGCCTTTCCGGGAGAAGCCTGCTGTCAGCGCAAAGACAGCCAGGAAAACCAGGAGATTTATCATAATATCCATATGCCAGATTCCCCAATACCGTTCAATCTGATTGCAGGCAAAGCCCCCGGGCCTGATCCGCCCGGCTGTCCGCCTGTATTTTCAAAGGCCCGGGAGATGATTCGGGCTGATTGCCAGTAAATTATAGCTTTGATTAGATGATTTGCCAATATCCAAATTCCGGGCATCCGGCGCTGGCGGCACAGGATGCTGCAGATACGGCTGCCGGCTGTACCGGGGCGCGCGATACTTGACATCGCTTTTTCCGAAACACTATAATGAATGCATCCGGATGACAGGCGGACGGGGGCGGTGAAAAACTCACAGCCCCCGTTTCAGGTATCCGGAATGAACGGAGGATAGCCCTTTGCTGAATATTGATTCATGGATCCGGTTTGTGCTGACAGAGGTTTATGCGGTGCTGGTGCTTGCGTTTGTTTTCCGCAAGCCCATGCTGGAATATAAGAGGAACACCTGGCTGAAGATCCTGCTGGTGATGCTGGCCATGTACCTGGCCCATCTTTTCTATGTACTCCTGAGCCCGACCTATTTCTTCCGCCGCTTCAGTTTTTCCCTGGAGAGGCTGAACCCGGTCCCGTTCAGGGTCCTGTCGGAGTGGCTGGCCCATCCGCTGAACTTCTTCGGCAATGTGCTTCTCTTCATGCCGCTCGGCGTTTTTGAGATCCTGCTGCATCCGTGCGATACCCGCCGGAGGCAGCTGTTCAAAACGCTGGCAGTCAGCGCAGGCCTTTCCCTTTTCATTGAGTTTGCCCAGTGTTTCACATACCGGGTTCCGGATGTGGACGATATCATCCTGAATACGATCGGCGGCCTTTTCGGCGCACTCCTGTGTATGCTGATGCAGCGGATCGGGTTTGACCGGACCCGCGTCGGGCGTGTACTGCTGCCCCGGATCCCCCGTTCCTGGCACCGCCATGTGCACCTGAACCATTTCTGCGTGATCCTTGTGGTTTCGATGGAAGTGGTTATGTTTGCCGCCAATTATATCGTGACCATTCCCAGGCCGAAGGTCAGGGAGTTTGACGCCGGACAGACAGCAATCGTGATTGCCGGTCCGGCGACGCCGGAACCGGCAGCGGAAGCAGCTGCAGCTGCCAGCGAAGCGGCGGCCGCCGCCGGAACCGCAGCCGACGCAGCACCCGTTCCTGAAACCGCGGCCGGCGCAGTGCCGGAAGCGGAAACACAGGCCGCCGCCCCTGAACCGGCACGGAGGGTATACGATACGTCACACCTGGAACTGGAGGCGCAGAATGTCCTGCTGGTACGGCTGTCGCAGGATTCAGGAAGCGCAGAGATCATTTATGCGGCGGACAGCAGGGCGCCCATCTATCCGGCGTCCACCATCAAGATGCTGACCGCGCTGACGGTCCTGGATATCGCGGAACCGGGCGAAAGCGTGCACCTGGGGACGGAAATCTACATTCCGCCGCTGGACGCTTCCCGTGCGGGACTGGAATACGGAATGACGCTGACGGTGTGGGACCTGCTGGAGGGCCTGCTCCTGCCGTCCGGCGCCGACGCGGCATATGCCCTGGGGGTGTACTGCGGAAGGAAACTGGAAGGGAATATGCAGCTTTCCCATGACGCTGCGGTGGGCGCTTTTGTGGCAGCAATGAACCGCAAGGCAGCGGAGCTCGGCGCGGCGGATACGACGGCTGTCAATGTGGTGGGGCTGGATGCAAAAGGGCAGCTTACCACCGCGGAGGACGTCCTGCGGATTGCAAAAGCGTTCCTGGACCAGCCGGTCCTGGCGGAGATCTGCTGCCTTCCGACGGACAGCATTACCAGTCTGGAGGGGAAAAGCGTCTCGCTTACCAATACAAACAAAATGCTGATCCGGAAAAGCCGGTATTTCAACGGGGATGTCGCGGGCGTCAAAACCGGCACAACCAACAAAGCAGGCAACTGCCTCGTTTCCGTTTTTAATATCCAGGGAGACGTATATCTCTGCGTCGTGATGAACAGCAGCTACGACGGGAAATTTACGGATACCCAGAAGCTGTATGATATTTGCCGGAACGCGCAGATCTGATAAATTACCGGGTTGCATTTCAACGGGAAAAACGCTATACTTACCTTGGCCGTGTGCGCGATGAAGACTGGGTCCCGTGCGATCTTTCGGTGTGAACCCTGTCAGGTCCTGACGGAAGCAGCAGTAAGCATTTGACGGATGTGCTGCGGGGCTGCCCGATCTGAGCGTATACGGTTTTTCCTTTGTATAAACCTTTGCAGCGCAGGTTAATTCTGGTATACTCTCAACGGCTCCGATGCAGAGCACGATACACAGACGGGAGATTTTCACATATGGAACTGGAACTGATCCGCAAGGTTGATCCTCAGGTGGCGGACGCGATCGGACTGGAGCTGGAACGCCAGCGCACGCACATTGAACTGATCGCCAGCGAGAATTTTGTTTCCCCGGCGGTGATGGCCGCCATGGGCACATGCCTGACCAACAAATATGCGGAAGGATATCCGGGAAAACGTTATTACGGCGGATGCGAATATGTGGATATCGTGGAGGAGCTGGCCCGCAAACGCGCCTGCGAGCTTTTCGGTGCGGATCACGCGAACGTGCAGCCCCACAGCGGGGCGCAGGCCAATACGGCCGTGTATTTTGCCATGCTGAAGCCCGGCGATACCGTCATGGGCATGAGCCTGTCCCACGGCGGCCACCTGACGCACGGCAGTCCCGTGAACCTGAGCGGTTCCTACTTCAATTTTGTACCCTACGGCGTATCCCCCGAAACAGAAGTGATCGACTATGACGAAGTCCGCCGCATGGCCATGGAATGCAAACCGAAGCTGATTGTGGCAGGTGCTTCCGCCTATCCGCGGATTATCGATTTCAAAACGCTGCGCGCAATTGCGGATGAAGCAGGCGCCCTGCTGATGGTCGACATGGCGCATATCGCGGGCCTTGTGGCCGCCGGCGAACATCCCAGCCCCGTGCCGTATGCCGATTTTGTGACGACGACGACCCACAAGACGCTTCGCGGCCCGCGCGGCGGGATGATCCTGTGCAGGGAAGAATATGCGAAAGCGATCGACAAGGCGATTTTCCCCGGTACGCAGGGCGGTCCCCTGGAGCATGTGATTGCCGCAAAGGCGGTTTCCTTTGCCGAAGCCCTGACACCCGCGTTCAAGGCATACCAGCATCAGATTATCCTGAATGCGAAAGCGATGGAAAACGCATTCCGTGAGGAAGGCGTGCGCATGGTTTCCGGCGGGACGGACAACCACCTGATGCTCCTGGACTTCACCGGTACCGAGATGACCGGAAAGATGATGGAGAGCCTGCTGGAGGACGCCAATATTACCGTCAACAAAAATACGGTGCCCAACGAAACCCGCAGCCCCTTCGTCACCAGCGGCATCCGCGTCGGTACGCCTGCCGCGACGAGCCGCGGCCTGAAGGAACCGGAGATGAAGCTGGTGGCCGGCTGGATTGCGAAGGTGCTCCGCGAAGGAGAAGCTGCTGTGCCGGGCGTGAAGCGGGAAGTGGAAGCACTGATGGCCAACTATCCGCTCTATGTGTGAACCCGGCCGGCCCGGATTCCGGTTTGAGAATAATTTAACCGGCCTGCTGCTTACTGCAGCAGGCCGGTATTTTTCTTTGATCGCTTGGTTTTGTGTTAATATACCGGAATTCCTTTTCCGTATCAAGCAAAGTACCGGGGATTCCGGCCATGAAGATGTCCCGGCAGCCATGCAAAGATTCAGGGACGATCTGTGTTCGGAAGGCGTCAAAACCTTGACAAGCAAAGGCCCTGCGATATAAAATACACCGTTGTGTTTCATGCCGAAAGCATGGAGCGCGACGGATCAGCGATGAAGGACGGAGGAAAGATATGCTGCCAGCCAATGATACACCGGAATTCCGGAACCTGCTGCACGAGCAGGTCGAGAAGCGGCGTACCTTCGCCATCATTTCCCACCCTGACGCAGGCAAGACGACGCTGACGGAAAAGCTGCTGCTCTACGGCGGCGCCATCCGCAGCGCGGGCAGCGTCAAGGCAAGGAAAACGGACAAGCATGCCACCTCCGACTGGATGGAAATTGAAAAGCAGCGCGGCATTTCGGTGACGAGCTCCGCAATGCAGTTCCTGTATGACGGGTACAGGATCAACATCCTGGACACCCCCGGCCACCAGGACTTTTCCGAGGACACATACAGGGTGCTCGTCGCGGCGGACGCCGCAGTCATGCTGCTGGACGCCGCAAAGGGCGTGGAAGCCCAGACCATCAAACTGTTCAAGGTCTGCCGGATGCGGAATATCCCGATCTTCACCTTTGTGAACAAGATGGACCGTGCCGCGAAGGATCCTTTCTCCCTGATGGAGGAACTGGAACAGGTGCTGGGGATCCGCTCCTGCCCCATCAACTGGCCGATCGGCGTGGACGGGGATTTCCAGGGCGTCTATCACCGGGATACCAAAACAGTGGAGCTGTATACCGGCGGGGACCACGGCAAGAAAATGGTTGAAAAGACGGACATCGCGATCGGTGATCCTGCGCTGGAAAAGGTATTGGACAAGCATTACCGCGACCGGCTGCAGGAGGAGATCGAGCTGCTTGACGAAGCAGGGGACGAGTTTGACCTGGACAAGGTCCGCCGCGGTGAACTGACACCTATGTTCTTCGGCTCTGCCGTAACGAACTTCGGCGTGGAACCCTTCCTGGACAGGTTCCTCTCCTTTACGCCGCCGCCCCTTCCCCGGGAGAGCGACCAGGGCATTGTTTCCCCGGAGGAACCCTATTTTTCCGGGTTCATCTTCAAAATACAGGCAAACATGAACCCGGCCCACCGGGACCGGCTGGCGTTCATGCGGATTGTGAGCGGAGCCTTTGAAAAAGGCATGGAAGTATGGCACAGCGGGACGAATAAACCGGTTGCGCTGAAACAGCCCCAGCAGTTCATGGCCGACGAACGGGAAGCCGTGGAGGAAGCCTGGGCAGGGGATATTATCGGCCTGTTCGATCCCGGGATATACCGGCTTGGCGATACGCTGAGCAACGGGCCGAAGATTCACTACGCGAACATTCCCGTTTTCGCGCCTGAGTTTTTCAACCGGGTACGCCCGATGGACAGCATGAAACGCAAGCAATTCCAGAAAGGAATCAGCCAGCTTGCGGAGGAAGGCGCCATCCAGACATTTATCCGTACCGAGACCGGACGGGAAGAATTCATGGTCGGCGTGGTCGGCGTGCTGCAGTTCGAAGTGCTCGAACACCGGCTGAGGACGGAATACCAGACGGAGATCGCCATGGAAGGCATGCCATTCCGCCACGTGCGCTGGGTTGTGAAGACGCCCAAACCCGTGGAGGACCTGAAACTGACATCCACCTCCGGGCGTGCGAAGGACAGCCATGGGCGGGACGTGCTGCTGTTCGAGAACGAATGGAGTATCCGGCTTGCATGCGAGAACAATGAAGGGCTGGAACTGAAGGAAACCGCTGAGCGGTAAAACGGCACCGCGGGCCGCGGCAGCCGCCGGTTCCGGGCCAGATACCCGTGAAGGGCTGAAAGTGAAGGATTGATATGATCAGAGAAGATATTCGGAATATTGCCATTATCGCGCACGTCGACCACGGCAAGACGACGCTGGTCGACCAGATGCTCAAGCAGGGCGGCGTATACAGGGAGAACCAGCAGACAGTGGACCGCGTGATGGACTCCAACGACCTGGAGCGGGAGCGCGGCATCACGATCCTGAGCAAAAACACCGCTGTGCATTACCGCGGACACAAGATCAACATTGTGGATACACCCGGGCATGCCGATTTCGGCGGCGAGGTGGAGCGCGTGCTGAAGATGGTGGACGGGGTGCTGCTGCTGGTGGACAGCTTTGAAGGCCCGATGCCCCAGACGCGTTTCGTGCTGAAGAAGGCCCTGGAGCTGAAGCTGAAGGTACTGATCGTCATCAACAAGGTAGACCGTCCGGACGCCCGCTGCGAAGAAGTCGTGAACGAGATCCTGGACCTGCTGATCGATCTGGAGGCAGACGAGAGCACGATCGAGAATCCAATCCTTTATGTTTCCGCCAGGAAAGGAACCGCCACGCTGGACCTTTCCGTGCCGGGGACGGACCTGCAGCCCCTGTTCGACGCGATCCTGAAATACATACCGGCGCCGGAAGGCGACGCGGACGGCCCGGCCCAGGTGCTGATTTCAACGATCGACTACAGTGAATATGTGGGCCGGATCGGCGTGGGACGCATTGTGCGCGGGAAGTTCACGGAAGGCATGAATGTCGTGCACACGAACCTGGAAACCGGCGCGACGAGCCCCGTATGGCGCCTCGGCGGATTGTTCCAGTATGACGGGCTGAAACGGGTGAACGCCACCGAGGTCAGCATGGGTGATATTGTTGCGCTTTACGGCGCTGAGGATATATCCATCGGCGATACGGTCTGCGATCCGGCCCGGGTGGAAGGCCTCCCCTTCGTCAAGATATCCGAGCCCACGGTAACCATGACCTTCTCCGTAAACGACAGCCCGTTTGCCGGACGTGAAGGGCAGTACGTGACCAGCCGCCACCTGCGGGCGCGGCTGATGCGCGAATTGCAGACGGATGTTTCCCTTCGGGTCAACGATACGAACACCACTGATTCCTTCGAGGTCTGCGGACGCGGTGAGCTGCACCTGTCGATCCTCATTGAAAACATGCGGCGGCAGGGATATGAGTTTGCTGTCAGCAAGCCCCGCGTCATCTACAAAGAGATTGACGGCGTGAAGTGCGAACCTGTCGAACGGCTGATTGTGGATACGCCCCAGGCTTCCGCCGGCGCGGTGATCGAGAAGATCGGCCGCCGCCGCGGCACCCTGGAACATATGAGCGGAAGCGACCGGGTACGCCTGGAGTTCCTGGTGCCGTCCCGCGGCCTGTTCGGATACAGGAGTGAATTCATGACCGATACCCGCGGTGAAGGCATTATGTCCTCCGTGTTCGAACGTTATGAGCCTGTGAAGGGGGATATCCCGCACAGGAATGCCGGCGCCCTGATCTGCTTCGAGACCGGGGTCACCACCAGTTACGGCCTCTTCTATTCCCAGGAGCGCGGCACGCTGTTTATCGGCGCGGGTGAAAACGTCTATATGGGCCAGATCTGCGGGCAGAACGCACGCCCGGGCGACCTGGTTGTGAACGTGTGCAAGGCAAAACACGTGACCAATATGCGGAATGCTTCCGCCTCCGAAGATGCCATGCGCCTGATTTCCGTGCATCCCCTGACGCTGGAGGAATGCCTGGAGTTCATTGACGACGACGAACTGCTGGAGATCACCCCCGAACACCTGCGGATGCGCAAGCGTCAGCTGGACCACTCCCTGCGGGCCAAGGCGAGAAGCAGGGGAGAGGAAGCCTGAGCAAAGCCGCGGATGGTTTGCTCTTCCTCCGGAGTGATTGGCACGATGTGCGCAGCAAGATGCGAAGGAGAAAGCAGGCCGGAGCGTCAAACCGGGCTGCAGACAATCAAAGATGAACGGCAGGAACCGCCTGGACCGGCAACGGATCCGGCGGTTCTTTCCATGCAGGAAACATGCGGCTTTTCAAAAGTTTGCATCTGACCGCATTTTTTGCTTGACACCCTATCCGCCCTCTGCTATAATAGCGCTTGCGGTTGTACCGCCGATGGGGAATGGTGTAACGGCAGCACCTACGACTCTGACTCGTATTGTCT
>CAMMYM010000031.1 GCA_946527725.1 uncultured Clostridia bacterium | reverse complement strand
TGCGCTATTTCAATCCTATCGGCGCGCACCGGAGCGGAAAGATCGGCGAAGACCCGAAGGGAATTCCGAACAACCTGGTGCCTTATGTGGCGCAGGTGGCAGTCGGGAAGCTGCCGGAACTGGGCGTTTTCGGCGATGATTATGACACACCGGACGGAACAGGAGTGAGGGATTACATCCACGTGGTGGACCTGGCCCGCGGCCATGTACAGGCACTGGCAAAGTTCAAAGAGGAAAACGATGTCCGGGTTTACAATCTCGGAACAGGACACGGATACAGCGTGCTGGACGTGGTGCATGCCTTTGAACGCGCCTGCGGGCACACGATTCCTTACAGAATAAAACCGCGGAGGCCCGGCGATATCGCGGAATGCTACTGCGATCCGGGGAAAGCAAAGCGGGAACTCGGCTGGGAAGCCACATACGGGATTGATGAGATGTGCGAGGATTCATGGAGATGGCAGCGCATGAATCCGGACGGTTACAAGACGGGAGACGGGACGGAAAACGCCTGACCGGGAAGGAGAAGAGACGATGACAACTTATGTCTGCGGTCACCGCAATCCGGATACAGACTCCATTGTGGCGGCAATCTCCTATGCCGCGCTGTACAATATGCTCGGGGAAAACGACTATGTGCCGGCACGGCTGGGGCACCTGAACGATGAAACGAAATTCCTGATGGAACGGTTTGGTTTTGAACCGCCGATGATGATCTCTTCTGTCCGGACCCAGATCCGGGACGTCGAATTTGACACACCGCCCCGCCTGGCAGCCAGTGTTCCGGTGAGTTATGCCTGGAACCTGCTGCTGGAGCATCCGAACCTGGGCGTGCTGCCTATTACGAATGAGGATGAGACGCTGCTCGGACTGATTTCAGGCACGACGATCGCTCAGAACGATATGCAGACAATCCAGACGCCTATCCTGCAGGATGCGCCGATCCTGAATATCCTCTCCGCACTAGAAGGACGGATCCTGAACAGCGACGAGGACACCTTTGAAAGCATATCCGGCGAAGTGGTGATCGCGCTGCCCGGCGGCGGCGATTACCTGTCCGGCATCGGGCCGGACAGCGTGATCCTGTGCGGCAGCCAGCCGGATACGGTGGACCTGGCGCTGGAAAAGAAGGCAAAGTGCATCATTCTTTGCCAAAGCGACCTGGGAGAAAAATACCGGGGAATCAACTCAGAAACGTGTGTGATCACAACGCCCCTGGACGCATGGAGGGCAGCGCGCTGGCTGTACCTGGCTACGCCGGTCGGGCGGATCGCCAAGAAGGACGAAATGCAGGTGTTCCACCTGGACGATTACCTGGATGACGTAAAGGAAACGATGCTCAAGAGCCGGCACCGGAGCTATCCGATCCTGGACAGGGAGAACAAGGTGGTCGGTACGCTGAGCCGGTACCACCTGCTGCAGCCGAGGCGGAAGCGGATCGTACTGGTGGACCATAACGAGCTGGGACAATCCGTGGCAGGACTGGACCAGGCGGAAGTTGTCGCCGTGGTGGACCACCACAGGCTGGCGGACGTGCAGACGGGCTATCCGGTTTTCGTCCGGAATGAACCGGTGGGTTCAACAAACACGATTATTGCGACCATGTTCCAGGAGAACGGGCTGATGCCCCCGGCAAAACTGGCCGGACTGATGGCAGCCGCAATTATCAGCGATACGGTTATGTTCAAATCCCCCACGACGACGGCCAGGGACCGCCGGATGGCGGAGCGCCTGGCGAAGATCGCAGGACTTGACCTGGAAAAGCTTGGCCAGGAGGTGTTCTCCGCCAGCTCACCGGACAAACCGGTCAGCGTGCTGCTGGGAACGGACCTGAAGGAATTCAACCTGGGCGACCACTATGTGATTATCAGCCAGATTACAACGATCGACGCCGCGTCACTTACTTCCCGCAAGGACGAACTGCTGGCGGAAATGGAAAAGATGCGGAGCAGCCGGAAGGCTGACATGATCCTGCTGATGGTGACGGACGTGCTGCGGGAAGGCACAGACCTGCTGTTCCTTGGAGACGGTGAAATCATCCGGCAGGCACTCGATCTTCGGGAAACAGAAAAAAACCATGTGTTTATTCCGGGCCTCGTGTCAAGGAAAAAGCAGATGGTGCCGGCGCTGACCGCCCTGTGGGGCTGAGCCGAGAATTGCAATTGCAGGGGAAACGTTGTAGAATGGCTCTGCCAAAGGAGTGATGAACGATGTGGCACATCGTGTCAGATACCAGCTGCGACCTGCATTCCCTCGACGGCGGTGAGGGCTTATTCGATTTTGCGACAATCCCGTTTACGATCAGGATCGGGGACAGGGAATATATTGACGATGAAAACATGTCCGTGGAGGAGATGCTGACGGCAAACGAAAATCATGCAGAGATGGCCCAGACATCCTGCCCTTCACCGGAAGACTGGCGGGAAAAGCTTGCCCCGGAAGGACCGGCACTTGCCTTTACTATTTCGAGCGCGCTCTCCGGCAGCTACAACAGTGCCTGCACAGCGAAACAGATCCTGGAGGAAGAGGACCCCGGCAAACAGATTGCCGTGATCGACAGCAAGGCGACCGGACCGGAAGTGGCAATGCTTATTATGAAGGCCAGGGAGCTGATCCGGGAAGGCAGGGTTTTTGATGAGATCGAAAGGACGCTGAACCGGGAAGCGGAGAGGATCCATACGGTTTTTGCGCTGGCTTCCTACCATAACCTGATCAAAGCGGGCCGTGTAAACCGGCTGATCGGGTTTATTGCCGGCCATCTCGGATTCTGGGGAATCGGCATCGGAAGCGACGAGGGCGAGATTGCGATCCGCGGGAAGGCCCGCGGTGACAGGAACATGATCCGTTTCCTCACAGAAGAAATGAAAAAGATCGGGGCAGCCGGGAAAGAAGTCTTTATCAGTCATTGCCAGAATGAAAAATGCGCGCTGGCCCTGAAGGAACAGATCGAGGAAGCTTTCAGGGGCATCCGCGTGACACTGCTGGCGACACGCGGCCTGGACAGCTTTTATGCGGAACGCCGCGGACTGATTGTCGGATTCTGAACGAACAGGAAAGCACAAGCGCGCCGGGCATTGCCCGGCGCGCTTTTAAAAGCTGAAAATCAAAGATTGACGAAGCTGACAAGCTCTTCATGGGGTTTTTTCGCATGCTCCGCGGAAAGTTCGTTGAGCATGAGGGCAACCTGGCCGTCGGGGCCCTGCACCTGCTGGCAGCGTGCTGTGAGTGAAAAATACGTTTTGTTGTCCGGCGTACGTTCACCCTTGCAGACCCATCCGCAGGGAGCAATATCGTTGGAGCAGCAGGTCATGGCATTGCGGGCAAAGTAGTAATATCCCTTCGGAAATCCCGAACGCTTCCACGCCTGGCCGACCAGGCGGACGCGTTTGCCGTGGTACCGTTCCGGATGGTCCATGGAATCGACATAAAAGACGCCGAACTGCTCATCTGAAATGACGATGGGATCCGCCTTCATATCGTACGGCAGGTCTTCGTCCGTGATTCCATCGTCCACCGTGCCGTCAAGATTCTCAAAGAAGATCGTCGCGTTCGCGTTCATGGCCCGAAGCTGCCTGCGCCAGGAAGCTTTATTGAAATCAGGGGCACAGCGGTTGACGCTGATCATGTCCGCAATTTTCATCGGATCTGTCAGGAGTTTGCGCATGTTCGCCATGTAGTTGTCAAAGGTGCCGCCGTCCGCGGTCGTGACCATCTGCGCCCAGTCCCAGAGGCGCGGAAGCCTGAGTGTATCCAGCATATCAATGCCCCACATGGAATTGAATTCCAGGATGACACAGGAAGGCTTGTGTTCATCTTCAAGCGCCTGCAGGCGCGCGCTGGAAAGCTCCTCTTTTTCCTCCAGCATGACGAGGACTCCGTTGTATTTTTTCAGGGATTCGGCATCCCATTCCTTTTCCCCGTCCTCACAGCAAAGGATCAGGCACTTTCCGCCGTTGGTGAAGCGCTCATTGCCAAGGATCGTCAGACCGAGTGTAGTTTTGCCGCTTTCCAGGAAACCGGTAATCAGGTAGACCGGTACAAATCTGCGAATCATAAATGAAACAGCTCCATCAATGCTTTATCGTTCAGGTCGGCTCCAATTACGCACAGCCGGCCGGTATAATCCGCACTGCCGTCCCGGAGATCGATTTCGCCGGGAACATAGTCAAACTGGAACCATTCACCGGCCGCGTTCTGGAGGATACCCTTGGCACGCAGCACCCGGCCGTACTCTTCTTCATCGGAAAGTTTCCCGAGGATAGAACGGATTTCATCCTGTTCAAAGCGCTGTGCGGTTTCGAGGCCGATATTGCCAAAGACTTCGTCGGCGTCATGCTCGTCTTCACCGTGGTGATGGTGATGATGGTGTTCGTGATGATGATGTTCATGATGGTGTTCGTGATCGTGGTCGTGGTGGTCATGATCATGATGTTCGTGTTCATCGCCATCTTCATCGTCATGCTCATGGTGATGCTCTTCCCCGTGGTGATGCCCGTGCTCATGTTCATCGTCATCATCATCGTCTTCGAGGGGAGGGAAGTACAGCGGTTTGCCGTTCTCGATCACGTCCAGCATGAAGTCGGGCTCCATGTCATCCCAGGGGGTGGTGATGATCCTTGCATCCGGATGCGCTTCAGCAATCAGGAGGCGGCTCTTTTCCACACGGGCAGCATCCAGCAGCTGGGTGCGGCTGAAGATGACTGTGGACGCGCTCTTCACCTGATCCATGAAGAATTCACCGAAATTCTTCATATACATACGGCATTTGCCGGCGTCCACAACTGTCGCGCTGCCGCCGACTTCGATTTCCGGATGGCGGGTTTTTGCCTTTTCGACAGCGGAGAGGATCTCACTGAGCTTTCCGACACCTGTCGGCTCCACCAGGATCCGATCCGGATGGTATGTATCGATCAGCTGGTCCACGGCAGCCTGGAAGTCCCCGGCAAGCGTGCAGCAGATGCAGCCGGCATTCAGCTCGGTTACGGTGATGCCGACATCCTTCATGAAACCGCCGTCAATGCCGATTTCGCCATATTCGTTCTCCAGCAGCACAACCTTTTCATGACGGAGGCTGCCGGTCAGGAGTTTTTTGATGAGCGTCGTTTTCCCGGCGCCGAGGAAACCGGAGATCACATTGATTTTTACCATATAAACAAAACCTTCTTTCCTGCTGAAAATAAATCAGCCTTACCTATATAATACACTCGCCGGATCCTGTCAACAGGATCCGGCGAAAAAAGTAACCGGAACAGAACGTTCACGGATCTTCGTCCTCCATGAAAACGTTTCGCGCATTCCGGTTGGTATCAAGAACATAATGGACGATGGCCAGCTTTGAATTCTCGATGTGCCGGAGCATCTGGCGGGAAGCCTGTTCCCATTCGCCGCGTATGCAGCTTGCCGCGATTTCATAGTGTTCTTCCTGGGCAATTTCATCCCGGGGGCCGTTGATTGTCAGCACCCGGTAGCGGACAACCTGATCGGCAATCATCGCGTAAACGGAGCGGAAATACCGGTTGTTGGATGCGGTGATGAACATATTGTGGAATTCATCATCGACCCGGTACAGTTCTTCGGCCGGGAGGTTTTTCCGGCGGAACTGCTGTGTATAGCGGGCGTAGACTTCATCCGGGATCCGGTTGCCGTACTTGAGAACAGCGGCCGGCTCCAGCAGGCAGCGGACCTCAAAAAGTTCCTTGATGCTGTTCATGGAAACACGGTTGACACGGATTCCCTTCTTGGGCATGATGGATACAAGATGCTCCTGTTCAAGCCTGGAAACCGCATCGCGGACCGGTGTGCGGGAAGCATTGAGCATTTCGCACAGCATATCCTCCGTCAGGGTGGAACCGGGCAGGATTTCACAGGAAACAATTTTCTGCTTCAGTGTTTCATAAGCCACCTGCTTCAGGCTTTTGGCGGCGTTCAGTTCGTTTTCAGACATCAAAAATTCCTTTCCGCAACGCGCTACGTTCGTATTTGAAAAATGCGTACAATTTCACTCTGATGATTATGGATTATACAGTTGTATACATCAATTGTCAACAAAGTCATAAAAAGTTAATAATATCGTATGCAAAGAATCTTTGGAAGACGTGTTGACAGAGCGCGGGCGTCTGTTGTATACTTCAAATACAGCAAAAAGGGAAATCCGGACACGAGCCAGGAGGAGAAAATATGGAAAAGCTGAATTACAAGGTTCTGAAGGAATCGGGATACGATGGATACGTGCTTGAAAACGGCACGGAGAAAGTCCTGCAGTTCGGCGAAGGGAACTTCCTTCGCGCTTTTGTTGACGATTTTATCGACCTGGCGAACGAACGCGTTGGATACAATGGGAAGGTCGTGCTGGTCCAGCCGATCGCCCAGGGACTGACGGAACTGATCAACCAGCAGGAGGGCCTCTACACCCTCTACCTCCGCGGCAGCGAAAACGGACGTAAGGTGGACGACAAGCGGGTGATCAGTTGCGTCAGCCGCTGTGTCAATCCCTATGGGGAATGGGATAAGGTGCTCGAGGCGATCCGCAGCCCTGAAATGGAGATCGTGGTGAGCAACACGACGGAAGCCGGCATCGTGCACGACGATGAGAGCCGGTTTGACCAGACCCCGCCTGTCAGTTTCCCGGCGAAGCTGACGCGCGCCCTGTATGAGCGCTGGCAGGCAGGGCAGCAGGGACTCGTTATCCTCAGCTGCGAGCTGATCGACAACAACGGCAAGGAACTGCTCCGCTGCGTGAACCAGTATATTGAAGACTGGAAACTGGACGGCGAATTCCGCCGCTGGGTGAACGAGGAGAACGTGTTCTGCTCCACGCTGGTGGACCGTATCGTGCCCGGGAGGATCCGGGATGCCGAAGAGGTGAAACGCCTTGCTGAGCAGAACGGATACGACGATCCGCTGACGGATGTCGGCGAGGTTTTCGGCATTTGGGTTATTGAAGGCCCGGACGGCTTAGAAGACCGGCTGCCCTTCAAAAAGGCCGGTGTGCCGGTGATCGTCGTGCCGGATGTGACCCCTTATAAAAAGAGGAAGGTCCGTATCCTGAACGGCGCCCATACCGGGTTTGTGCTGGGAGCGTACCTGGCCGGCTTTGACATTGTGCGGGACTGCATGCATAACGATACCGTGCGCGAATATATGAACAAGATGCTCTATGAGGAAGTGATTCCCACGCTGCCGCTGGACAGGAAAGACCTGGAAAACTTCGCCAGCGCCGTGCAGGACCGCTTCAACAATCCGTTTGTCAACCATGAGCTGATGAGTATCAGCCTGAACTCCACTTCCAAGTGGCGTGCCAGGAACATGCCGACTTTCCTGGATTATGTAAAGGAAAAGAACGAACTGCCCAAATGCCTGACGACCAGCTTTGCCGCATATGCGGCCTTCTACTCCAGCGACATCCGGGAGCTGAACGAGAAGGGCCTTGTCTGCCGGCGGCCGAAGGGAAACGAGTATACGGTCAGCGACGACCGGTGGGTGCTTGAGTTCTTCCTGGCGCACCGGAACGACAGCCCCGAAGACCTGATTCATGCCGTGATGACCAATACGGAAATGTGGGGGCAGGACCTGACGGAAGTGCCCGGTTTTGAAGCGGCAGCAGTTCGGATCCTGAAGCGGATCCGGGAAGACGGAGCACTGGCGGCCTACGCGGACTGCCTGGCATGACGGAGGGAAACATGAACGATCTGGTCCGGATTACTCCAAGGGATATGGTTGCGGTCGCACTGCGGCCGCTGAAAGCCGGAGATACCGTTTCATTCGGAGACGGAGAGGTTACACTGACGGAAGACCTGCCGATGGGACACAAGGCCGCACTGCGGGAAATCCGGAAGGGCGAGGCCGTGATCAAATACGGATTCCCGATCGGGGAAGCGACGGAAGACATCCCGGAAGGCGCACATGTGCATACGCATAACATGCACACCCTGCTCAGCGGGGAGAAAGAATATACCTGGGAGCCGATGAACCCGCAGGTACGGAAGACGGAAACGGCTGTTTTCCAGGGATATCGGCGGGCCAAGGGACGTCCCGGCATCCGCAACGAGCTGTGGATCCTGCCGACAGTCGGATGTGTGAACGACGTAGCGAAGACGCTTGCGGCGAAAGCACAGAAGCTGGCCGGCGGATCTGTCGAAGGCGTTTACGCTTTCCCGCATCCTTACGGATGCAGCCAGCTGGCGGACGACCAGGAGAATACCCGGAAAGTACTGGCAGACCTGGCAACCCATCCGAACGCCGGCGGCGTTCTGCTGCTCGGGCTGGGATGTGAAAACAGCGGAATCGCCCAGATCAGGCCGTATATGGGCGATTTCGACGAAAGCCGCGTCCGCTTCCTGATTTGCCAGGAAACGGAAGATGAGCTGGAAGCCGGCATGGCGCTGCTGGAGGAACTGGCTGCGCGGATGCGCGATGACCGGCGGGAACCGTGCGGCGCAGACCAGCTGGTTATCGGCCTGAAATGCGGCGGATCGGACGGGCTCAGCGGGATTACCGCCAATCCGACGATCGGCATTTTCAGCGACCTGCTGACGGGCATGGGCGGCACGACGATCCTGACCGAAGTACCGGAGATGTTCGGTGCGGAAACAATCCTGATGAACCGGTGCGGAAGCGAGGAACTGTTTGGGAAAACCGTAAAGCTCATCAACGATTTCAAACGCTATTTTGAAGCGAACGGAATGCCGGTGTACGAGAATCCTTCGCCGGGCAACAAGGCCGGCGGGATTACGACGCTGGAGGATAAGGCGCTGGGATGCACCCAGAAGAGCGGATCCTCCCCGGTCAAGGGTGTGCTCGCATATGCGGAAAAGGTATCGGAAGCGGGGCTGAACCTGCTTTCCGCCCCCGGGAACGATCTGGTGGCATCTACGGCACTGGCTTCTTCCGGTGCACAAATGATCCTCTTCTCCACAGGCCGGGGAACACCCTTCGGCTGCCCGGTACCTACGGTCAAGATCGCGTCCAATACGCCGCTGGCGGTCAGGAAACGGAACTGGATCGATTTCAATGCCGGCCGGCTTTTGGACGGGATGACACTGGAGGAACTCGGGAAGGAACTGATGGAATTCGTGCTGGAGACAGCATCCGGGAAGCAGACGCGCAACGAAGAAAACGGGTTCCACGACCTGGCTATCTTCAAAAAGGGCGTGACACTCTGACCGGGATACGGGGTTTGGCCCGGCGGTTTCATCTGACAGGTCGGGTTTCTTCTATAAATCTTCTTCAACAAATGACAGACAGGAGGATAAACAGGTATGACAGAGATGATGAAGCAACTGCAGAAGATCGGCATTGTGCCGGTGGTGGTACTGGACCGGGCGGAAGATGCGCTGCCCCTGGCGGAGCGCCTGGTTGCGGGCGGCCTGCCCTGCGCGGAAGTTACATTCCGGACGGCGGCGGCTGAAGAATCCATCAAGCAGATGGTGAAGGCTTTCCCGGATATGATCGTTGGCGCAGGCACCGTTCTGACCACTGAACAGGCAGACCGGGCGATTGGCGCCGGAGCGAAGTTCATCGTCAGCCCCGGATTCAATCCGAAAGTGACGGAATATGTGCTGAAGCAGGGCGTTCCCATGACGCCCGGTGTCTGCACCCCGACCGAGATCGAAGCGGCGCTTCAGTTCAACCTGGATGTACTGAAGTTCTTCCCGGCTGAGCCTTCAGGCGGACTGAAAATGATCAAAGCGCTGGCTGCTCCCTATGTTGGCGTGAACTTCATGCCGACCGGCGGAATCAGCCCGGCGAACGTGCGCGATTACCTGGCTTATGACCGGATCGTCGCCTGCGGCGGCAGCTGGATGGTCAGCGGGAAAATGGTCAAGGAAGGCAAGTTTGACGAAATTGAAAACCTTGTCCGGGAAGCCGCGGGGATTGTTAAGGAGATCAGGGACTGAGGACAGGCGGCCGACCACGGGAAATTTCGCTGAAGACAGAACGAACAGGAGGAAATGATATGCTTACTCTTAATCTGAAACCTGCTGAGGAATGCCGCTATGATGCCGTATCCCTGGGCGAAATCATGCTGCGGCTGGATCCCGGCGAGGGCCGGATTCGCACCGCGCGGGAATTCAAAGTATGGGAAGGCGGCGGAGAATACAACGTGGTTCGCGGCCTGCACAAGTGCTTCGGCCTTCGTACCGGCGTGCTGACAGCGTTTGCGGACAACGAGGTTGGCAAACTGCTGAAAGACCTGATTGAGCAGGGCGGCGTGGATACGAGCCTCATCTGCTGGAAAAAGACGGACGGCATCGGCAGGATCTGCCGGAACGGCCTGAATTTCACCGAGCGCGGATTCGGCATCCGCGGCGCCGTCGGCTGTTCCGACCGCGCCAACACGGCCATCTCCAAAGCTACGCCGGATGATTTCGATTTTGAGTATATCTTCGGGAAACTGGGTGTGCGCTGGCTGCATACCGGCGGTATCTACGCGGCCCTTTCCGAACAGAGCTGCGAAACGGTTATCGCCGCCTGCAAGACAGCCAAGAAGTACGGCACGGTGATTTCCTACGACCTGAATTACCGCCCCTCCATGTGGTCCGCAATCGGCGGCCTTGAAAAAGCACGTGAGGTTAACAAGGAAGTGGCAAAATACGTTGACGTAATGATCGGCAACGAAGAAGACTTTACGGCCTGCCTGGGCCTGCAGGTGGAAGGCAACGACGAAAACCTGAAGTCGCTGAACCTGGACGGCTATTACAAGATGATCGAAGAAGCCGCCAGGCAGTATCCCAATTTCAAGGCGATCGCCACAACCCTGCGGACGGTGAAGACCGCGACGGTCAACGACTGGAAAGCAATCTGCTGGGCAGACGGAAAAGTTCATATGTCCAAAGCTTACGACGGCCTGGAGATCCTGGACCGGGTAGGCGGCGGCGATTCTTTCGCTTCCGGCCTGGTCTACGGCCTCATGACCACCGGCGATCCGGAAAAGGCTGTGAATTACGGCGCTGCCCACGGCGCCCTGGCGATGACCACCCCCGGGGATACCAGCATGGCCACCAGGGAAGAAGTGGAGAGTGTGATGGGCAGCGGCAGCGCCCGCGTGAAACGGTAAGCATTCAGCGAGCGGCAATGAATGAAAGAAAATAAAGGAGACGGCGGAAAATGAAAGCATTTCTGGACCAGGATTTCCTGCTGAATACGGAAGCGGCGAGGAAGCTTTACCATGAAGCAGCTGAGAAACAGCCGATTATCGATTACCATTGCCACCTGAGCCCCCGGGAGATCTGGGAGGATATCCGGTATGAAAACATCACCCAGGTCTGGCTGGGCGGGGATCATTACAAATGGCGCCTGATGCGTTCCGCCGGCGTTCCGGAGAAATACATCACGGGAGATGCTTCCGACTGGGAAAAATTCGAAAAGTATGCAGAAGTGCTCGGCAAGGCGATCGGCAATCCGCTGCATCATTGGAGCCACCTGGAGCTGCGCCGTTTCTTCGGCTATGAAGGCATTCTCAACAAACAGACTGCGAAGGAAGTCTGGGAGGCTGCCAACGCGAAACTGCAGAGCGAAGGATATTCCGCCCGCGGGCTGATTATGATGAGCAATGTGGATACAATCTGCACGACGGACGATCCGGCGGATACGCTGGAATGGCATGAGAAACTGGCAGCGGACAAGACCTTCCCGGTGACAGTGCTGCCTGCCTGGCGCCCGGACAAGGCGATGAACCTTGAAAAGGCAACTTATCCGGAATACATCGCGCTCCTGGAAACCGCAGCCGGCATGAAAATCGCCTCCTTCGGGGACCTGAAGAAAGCCCTGCATAACCGGCTTGATTTCTTTGCCGCCCACGGATGCAGGCTGAGCGACCATGCACTGAACTATGTGATGTACGCACCGGCCGAAGAAAAAGAGATCGAACGGATTTTCCGTGAACGGATGGATGGCACGATTCCTGACACGGAGGCGGAAGCAAAGTTCAAGTATGCATTCATGACGGCCATGGCAGCGGAATACGCAGAGCGCGGCTGGGTGATGCAGCTGCATTACGGCTGCCGCCGGGACAATAATCCCGGAATGTTCCGGGCACTGGGACCGGACACAGGCTTTGACTGCGTGGACAATTACGCGCCAAGCGCCCAGACAGCGGCGTTCCTCGGCGCGCTGGAGGATGCCGGCAAGCTGCCGAAGACGATCCTGTACAGCCTGAACACCAATGACAACGCAGCGATCGACACGATCCTGGGCTGCTTCCAGAATGAGACCGCTGTCGGCCGGATCCAGCATGGTTCCGCCTGGTGGTTCAACGACCACTTCGACGGGATGAGCGAACAGCTGAAGAGCCTTGCATCCCTGGGATACCTGGCCGGGTTCGTGGGCATGCTGACAGACAGCCGCAGCTTCCTGAGCTATCCGCGGCATGAGTATTTCCGCCGGATCCTCTGCCGGATCTTCGGCGAATGGGTGGAGGAAGGTTTCTATCCGGAAGACTTTGACACCCTGAAGCAGATTGTGGCGGACATCAGCTATAACAACGCCAGGAACTATTTCGGATTCGCGAAGAAAGAATGCTGAAAAGCAAAGGCAGTAACGTGCCGGGGGTAGATATGGAAGTATTGTGCCTGACATCGCGGAGCTGCAGCATACTGCTTGATCCTGACGGCCTGTACGAAGCCGGGGAGAAACGGACGCTGACGCTGAACGGGGAAGTGCAAGGAGAGGAATACCGGTCGGTCACATCCCTTTTTGGCCTGGAACCTGATACGGAATATGTGCTGGAAAGCCTGACGGAAGGAGGGAAGGCGGAGACGCTTTCCTTCCGGACAAAGCCGGAGCTGTGCACCCTGGACGTCCGGGATTTCGGCGCGAAGGGTGACGGTGAGGCGGATGACACAGCAATGCTGCAGGCAGCGATTCTCAGCTGCCCGGAGAACGGCAGGGTGCTCATCCCGCCGGGAGACTACGTGACCGGACCGCTGTTCCTGAAGAGCCGTATGACACTGGAGATCGAGGACGGCGCAGCGCTGCGGCTGCTGACAGACCGGAACCGTTTCCCGATCCTGCCTGAGACCGTCCCCGCGGACAATCCGGACGGCGAAGTCCTGATGGGCATGTGGGAAGGAAACAGCGAGGAAGGATTCGCCTCGGCACTGACTGCCATCGACGTAACGGATACGGCGGTTATTGGCGAAGGCGTGATCGACGGACGGGCCAATGAAAGCGACTGGTGGGTCCGTCCGAAGGAAAAACGGATCGCAAGGCGCGGGAACCTGCTGTATACACAGCGGTGCAGGAATCTCCTCGTCCAGGGGCTGACGTTTGTAAACAGCCCGAGCTGGAACCTGCATCCCGCCTTCAGCGAGAACCTGGACTTTATCGACCTGCAGATCCGCGCGCCGTGGGACAGCCCGAACACGGACGGTTTTGATCCGGAAAGCTGCAGGAGTATACGCCTGCTGGGTACGGAGATTTCCGTCGGGGACGACTGCATTGCCCTGAAAAGCGGCAAGATCCGGATCGGAAAGAAGTACCACAGGCCCTGTGAGGATGTTGAAATCGCCTGGTGCGCGATGCTGGACGGACACGGCGGGGGAACGCTGGGCAGCGAGATGGCCGGCGGAATCCGGAAGGTCCGGGTGCATCACTGCTATATGCATGGGAATGACCGGGGCCTCCGGGTGAAGACGCGCCGGGGCCGCGGAAAAGACGGCGTGATCGATGAGATCCTCTTTGAGCAGGTCCGGATGGATGGGGTGAAGATGCCCCTGATTGTCAACAGCATGTACTTCTGCGATCCGGACGGGCACAGTGAGTGGGTCCAGAGCCGGGAAAAGAAGCCGGTGGATGAAACTACGCCGCGAATCGGTGAAATCCGGTTTGAACGGGTGGAAGCGACGGATTGCAAAGCCTGCGCGGGATACGTGCTCGGGCTTCCGGAACAGCCTGCTGAACATATCGCCCTGAAAGACTGCTCCTTTACTTTCG
Source organism: uncultured Clostridia bacterium (assembly GCA_946527725.1). Lineage (GTDB taxonomy): Bacteria > Bacillota > Clostridia > Christensenellales > Aristaeellaceae > Aristaeella. Next base: position 1,665 of record CAMMYM010000031.1, on the reverse strand, counting down.
ACCCGGAAGCAAAACCGCTGGTTCCGGTCATGGCGGAGCAGGTTGAAGAATGCTGCCGGCGGGGACTGATCCTGAAGAATGTCCGGAAGGTCACCCTGGACCACGTCGCGCATAAGGGTGTGGACGGCGAATGGATTGACGCTGAAAACACGGAAGAAATCACAGAAAAGTGAGGTATAAAGGATGGATATTCGTTACAGCTGCAACCAGAGAGACTTCAAACGATATACGACAGAAGAGACCAGGAAGGAATTCCTGATTGAAAAGCTGTTTACGCCGGACACGGTGGAAGCGGTTTACAGCCATGTGGACCGGATGGTAACGCTGGGCGTGATGCCAGTGAAGGAAAAGGTTTCCATCGACAAAGGCATCGATATCTGGCACAATTTCGGAACGGCGTATTTCCTCGAACGCCGGGAGTGCGGCATGTTCAATGTGGGCGGCGCCGGGAAGGTGACCGCAGACGGCAATGTGTACGAGCTGGGCTATAAAGACTGCCTGTACCTGACCCGCGGCGCGAAGGAAGTGTACTTTGAAAGCGACGACGCGGAAAACCCCGCGAAATTCTACATTGTTTCCGCGCCTGCACACTGCAGTTACGAAAACAGGCTGATCAAAATTGCGGACGCTGCAAAGAAACCGTGCGGCGACGCGGCAACCAGCAATAAACGGGTGATCAACCAGTTTATCCATCCCTCGGTGCTGAAAACCTGCCAGCTGAGCATGGGGATGACGGTGCTGGAGAGCGGCAGCGTCTGGAACACAATGCCTGCCCATACCCATGAGCGCCGGATGGAAGTGTACTTCTATTTTGAAGTACCTAAGGACAACGTAGTGTTCCATATGATGGGTGAAGGGCAGGAAACCCGGCACATCGTCATGCAGAACGAACAGGCGGTGATTTCCCCCAGCTGGAGCATCCACGCCGGTGCGGGCACCAGCAATTACACGTTCATCTGGGCGATGGGCGGAGAGAACCAGGCCTTCGACGATATGGACAATATTCCAACGACTGAACTGAGATAAAGGAGGAACGAAAAATGGACATGAACGCTTTCAGCCTGAAGGGCAAAATCGCCTGGATTACGGGAGCCAGCTACGGCATCGGATTCGCCATCGCGGAAGCATACGCGGCCGCCGGCGCGAAAATCGTTTTCAACGACATCAACCAGGAACTGGTGGATAAAGGCCTGAAGGCTTATGCCGAGAAAGGCATCGACGCGGCAGGCTATGTCTGCGACGTGACCAATGAGGAAGCGGTGCAGGAACTGGTTAAGAAGATCGAAGCGGAAGTCGGTGTGATCGATATCCTGGTGAACAACGCCGGCATCATCCGGCGGATTCCCATGATCGAGATGAGCGCGGCGGATTTCCGCAAGGTCATCGATGTGGACCTGAACGCACCGTTCATCGTCTCCAAGGCCGTGATTCCTTCCATGATCAAAAAGGGACACGGCAAGATCATCAACATCTGCAGCATGATGAGCGAGCTGGGCCGTGAAACCGTATCCGCCTATGCCGCGGCCAAGGGCGGACTGAAAATGCTGACGCGGAACATCTGCTCCGAATACGGCGAGCATAACATCCAGTGCAACGGCATCGGACCGGGATACATCGCCACGCCCCAGACCGCGCCGCTGCGGGAGCGCCAGCCGGACGGCAGCC
>CAMMYM010000030.1 GCA_946527725.1 uncultured Clostridia bacterium | reverse complement strand
GCCGAGCCCACCTGTCCCATACCGAACACAGAAGTTAAGCCCTTCAGTGCCGATGATATTCCGCTGTCCCGCCAGTGCGTCACATCTGAAGGCAGGCAATTCCGAAAAGAAGCACCGAACTGTAATAAGTTATCATAACAATCCAGTCGAGCGCTTTATCCGATGGGAAAAGCACTTCGCGGAGAAGGACCAGGTCACTGATGAAAAACAAGGCTCCGCCGAATGCAATCATGATTCCGGCAGCAGTATGCAGGGTAAAGCAGGCAAGAGCGGAAACGCTCATCATGATCAATACCGCACCATAGACGATAAAGGCAGGAAGCTGCTTTCCGATCGCCTTATGCCAGCGCCAGAACACGTATCCCGATATACCCGCGATGAGCAGGAAACCGATCAGGTGAAATGCAGATACCGGCGCCAGTTTCAGGAAAAAAGCAATGTTCAGGATATGACCGGCCAGGAAAACACCTGCCCCAAACATAAAGTTGAATTCCAGCACTGTATCCGCAACCGCATACAGGAAGATTGCAGCGGCACAAAACCAGCATTGCGGATCGAGGCGAATCGCTGCAATGAGGGCGGCCAGAAAAGCGCAAAGCGTTCCCAGCGATTTATATGCGCAGGCGAGGGGAAGGCGAAGGTGTGACTTGTAATGCTTGTAGAAAGGCAAACAGATACCCATGCAAACCAGGCAGATTCCGACAGTCCAGATCACGGTGATCCCTCCTCATCCTCAACAGTATAGTCAGTGCTGCTTTCCTGAGCCGGTTCGGGTATCCAGGTCATCAGGAAACAGGTTACATACCAGTCCGTCCTGTCCGAATCTGAAACGCGGAGACGGTAGGAGAAGTTCTTTGATTCCGCGGTATCACGTTCCTCTTCCGGGACCTGTGAGAGATTGCTTGCGGCCGGATGGGGGCCCTGTTCGCTGTATACGTCCACCGGCACGTAATCAGCGACGTATTTCACAACGGTTGTCCTTGTATTCCCCTCTTTGGCCCTCATGTTTCCCTCAATCGTCGTGATCCTGTACTTACCGTTATCCAGGAGAACCACATCTGTGACGAGACCGATATGCACTGTCGTATTCTTTCCGTCCCCGTAAAGCATGAAAAAACCTTTCTGGGGAATCATGGCGGTACGGCCAAGATGCTGGCATGCCCTGAGCTGTTTGGCGGGACTGACCGCAGAGCAGATGAATACAGGTGCGTTTTTACCCTCGTTTTTTTTCATGACAGCATTCAGGGTGGCGTTGGGAATGCCTGCCTGAATCCCGCACCAGGAGGTGAAACCGGCGCACCAGCCCCACTCATACTGGTTATACCACTTTGTATACTTGTTGCTCCTGGGGAGGCCTTTGCCATTCAGGGTGCTCCATTCATTTTCCGCGATGGCAATCATATTTTTGATCTGCTCGGGCGGTTCCAGGACATCAGCGGGTATGGCAACAGGTTCCGGTGTGGCGGCAGGAGTTTTGCCTGCTGCGACGGCATGCGAAGCGGAGATCAGCACGAGGAACACAGCCAGGAATGCAGCGATTCGCTTGAATGCCAGCATATGAAAATCCCTCCAGACTTAAAGGCCGTAGGTATCAAACAACGGTTCGGGCGAAACGGTGGGTTCGGCAGACGGTGATTCAGAAGGAGCGGACGGCGCCTCCGGTGAAGCAGTTGCCTCCGGAGCAGTAAGGGAAACAGGTCCGGAGGGAGCAGCCGAGGGTGCGGAAGGGAACCAAGCAGCGCGGATTCCCCACAGGAGCACAGCAAACAGCGCAAGTACGAGGGCAAGCGCAAGAAGCCTGATCCGATAGCGCATAATTTTCAAGGACGCTGCATCTCCTTCCTGCCCAAAAATCAACGCGCAAACATGGACAACCGGGTATCTTCTTCCAGGTCCGCTTCATTCCGGGCCGAGACGCCGGAAAGGAGGCCGAGCAGGAAGAAATCACTGCAGAGCTGCGGAACGGATCCGGAAAGAAAAGGAATACCTGCCGCGGGAAAAGGCAGCGCCCCGAAAAGGGATCCCATAAAGAGAAGGCACCGCAAACCGAAAAGAAGCATTGCACCAAGGGCGAGGGAGGCATGGAACATCCTGCGTGCACTGCCTGCCAGGGAGGCGCCCCGGAGGAGCAGGATGCAGACAAGCAGCAGGACGAAAAGCAGGAAAACAAGTCCGCAGTGCTCAGCAAGCAGGAAGAAGAGCGGCCCTGTAACAGAACCGGGCTCATGCGGTACATCAGGGGCGAGCAACGGGAGGCCAACGAGGCGGGATAGTGAGGATTCAGCAGCGGTTTCGGCGGAAAGCGGAAAGAAACCAATCCAGGAAGCAATCAGTGCGCTGATGGAAGCAAAAGAAACAGTTGTCCAGACACCGCTTCCGGATGCGGCCCAGAAAACAAGGATGCATGCAACACCCCATACCAGCGCGGGAGCGATGCTATGTGAAAGCAGGAAAAGCAGGACGCCCAGAAGCGAAATGCACAGGGAGGGAAGGTATTGACGCAAGGAAAGAAAGACTGTGACTGCAACGAGCAGCAGTGCGGTTCCGCCTGTTGCAAATTCAATGCTTCCGTCCAGCCATAGCGGACAGGAAGCCAGCCCGAGAGCCGCAACTGCGAAAGACGCTCCCGCGGGGACGGAAGGCCTGGAGGAGCGTACAAGCACAGCGGCAACAAAGAAGAACAGCAGGCTTCCTGCGGAATACAGCGCCTGCGTTACTGCGGCGCCCGGATCGGCCATGGCAGGCGCCATGATTCCGAAGCCGCACAGCACCATTGCAGCGGAAAGGGAAGGACGGTCAAGGCGGATGATCCGGGAGGGAAGCAGCAGCATCAGGAGCATGGCGCCGGGTACCGCAGCTGCAAGCGTCCAGAGCCCTGCATCACCGGTTCGAAAAGCCGGCACTGAAAAAACAGCGGCAAAAAAAACTGCAATCAGGATGGAAACCCTGGCACGGAAGGATGACGGACGCTTCCTCATTCGCCGAAGTCCTCCTTCCAGGCTTCAGGCTGCCAGCTGCCGCCTGAAGGATTCGGCTGGCCTGGCTGTTCCGGAACGGATCCGGATTGCGGGGGGGCGCCGGATATGATTGTATTGTCAAGCGCAGCAAACAGATGAAGGCGAAGCACGGCAGAACCCACCTGCAGGATGGATCCGTGCCGCAACGGGAAATCCGACGCATCTGTCCGGCAGGTGACATTATATCCGTCTACCAGGGCATTGCATCCTGTACGCGGACGGATGACCAGGCCAACCCCGTCTTCCCATGAGAAATCGAGGTGCTTTGCATGTACACCCTGGCACGGAATAACCAAATCGCAGGAACGGACAGCGCCGAGAACACCTTCGCGGGGGACTGGGAACCATGTGTTTGGATCGAGATTCCTGCCGCCGGACAGGACAATGAGTTCACCGACGGTGCCAAAGCCGGGAAGGTTCCGGGCCTTTTCCTTCCGGAGTCCCGCTTCATAAAGGATCCAGAACAGGATCAAAAGGGCGAGGATGAAAGCCAGGACGGGGAAAAGGTAGCGTGAGACCGTATATACAATCCGCCAGACATCATCGGATGCAACCGGCATACAGAATCACCCCTTTCCCCGCTGCCCGGATTACTGCGGCCGGCCCGGGCCGGACAATGCTTCAATTAATGTATCCATGTTTTTCAGCATTGCAGTTTCATAATAGTCAAGCGGAACGTTTTCTTCCGGGCCGGTAACGACAGGATCGAGCATGAAGACGGAGGCGCCGGTTTCCTGAGCCAGCGTACGGGCGGAAAGATCCGTATACTGGGGCTCGATAAAGAGCGGAGGATTGCCGAGGCGGCTGATTTCGGCTGCAAGCGTTCCCATCTGCGTGGGTGTAAGCACCTCACCCGGCTCTTTGTTGACGACCGCGACGACATGGAGGCCGTAGGATGCGGCAAAATAAGGGAAGGCTTCATGGAACGTGACGATATCCCGGGACGGAAGATCCCGGAGGCCTTCACGGATTTTCGCATCCAGCGCGGCCAGGCGCATGCTGTATTTTTCCAGGTTCTCAGCAATCGTGCTGCGGCTGCCGGGCAGGAGTTTCATAAGTCCGTTTGCCAGGTTTTCCGCCATCCGGATTGCCCGGGCCGGGTCCAGCCAGATGTGTGAATTTACTTCTTCCCCTTCTGCTTCACCGATCTGCACCGCATCGCCTTCTGCAAGCAGGTCAATACCTTCAGACGCCGCAATGACAGGAAGATCCGGGAAGGCACGGGTGATCTCGGGAAGGAAGGCCTCCATTCCCGCACCGTTGACCAGCAGGGCATCCGCACCCGTGAGCAGTTTCATGTCTGCGGGCTGCAGCTGGTAGTCGTGGAGGCATCCGACAGAAGGGGCTGCCAGGTTCCTGACGGTCAGGTTTTCAATTCCGTCTGTCAGGTTCAGGGCGATCAGCCAGACCGGATAAAAGCTCGTGACCACTGTTCCGGCACGGGCCGGCGGTTCAGCCGGTTTTTTCAGCACGACGGCAGCGATGACTGCGGCAAGGAGCGCCAGGACAACCAGGATAACAATCAGCTTTTTCATCTGCGGGCCTCCTCATCGCAAAGCCATTCTTCCCATTCGGCCCGGGGACGGGCATTCCGGATAATCCTGGCCATCAGCTGTTTTTCGTTCGCGGTCATACAATCGGCAAAACGCGTATACAGCGTTTTCATCGCGGAAAAGGAGCCGGTCTCGAGCACATAAGCCTGCAGCGCGTCATAATTGACGGAATACACCTTCAGCTGGGAAAAAAGGACTCCCATGACATCGTCAGCGGCATCCTTCAGTTCGGCGGTACGGATCCGGCGGAGGGAACCGTCGTTCATCCGGACGGACATGGTTGGGCCAAGGCGGTTATAAAGCATGTTGAAAAGCGTATCCTCGATACGGGCCGCCATGCCTGCAAAGGTATCTTTATAGGAAGCATAGGATCTCAGGAGATCAGCAAGCGGATCAGCAAACCCGGGTTCATCCACCAGGGAGGAACCCAACCGGTTCCGAAGCACTTCACGGATATGCCAGGATTCAATCATGAGCAAACCCCCGATTTGAGCATATATAAACAATATACCATATTTTGTATTATTAATGAAGGGCTTTGTACAGATTTTGTTGTTTCCCGGATTTTGTGCAGTTTTCCCGGGAGGCGGATCCCTTCGGTCCGGCAACTTATAAACTAAATATTAATTCTTTTGACGAAAAATTCAAAAAGGGAAAGGAACAGCAAAAAAACGGATTCATCATTTTCCGGAAATCATAAATCTTGTACAAAACAGGATAAATGACCACAAAACCTTGAAGGATGCCGATGGCCAATTCTTACATTTCTGATAAATTATCCACAGGCTGCGAAGCTTGAAATCGCGTGATTTATCTGATATTATTATCCAGCCGGTTCTGGACGGGAAAGTTTTCCACAACCAGGTTTTCCACAGCGCACAAAATGTCCTGTGATTTTTTTTGCCGGCGAATATGACAGTCAGGAGGCATGGGGATGGAACTGGAACCGCTATGGAAACAAACCTGTGAGCTTCTGAAGGGTCAGATGAATTATGTATCTTATTCCACCTGGGTGGAAGACAATATGACGCCTGTGGCACTGGAGAACGATACGGTGGTGATCAGCTCCAAGATGGAAACCGTGATCACCATGATCCAGAAAAAATACCTTCCGCTGATTGAGAAGTGCCTGAGCGAGACTGCAGCACAGCCTATGAAGGCGCTGATCCTGAGCAAAAGCGAAGCAGATAAGCGGTCGACCATTCATCCGACGCCCGACGATACAGACCCCCATCTCAACCCCAGGTATACTTTCGATGCATTCATTCCCGGAGACGCCAACCGTTTTGCAAGGGCGGCGGCGCTGGCTGTTGCCGAAACGCCGGGGGAATCTTATAATCCGCTTTTTATCTACGGCGGCGTGGGCCTCGGGAAAACACACCTGATGCAGGCGATCGGCAATTATATCCATAAGGAAGATTCCTCGAAACGGGTCCTGTATATGACCAGCGAAAACTTTACGAATGAGCTGGTTGACGCGATCCAGCAGCGGAAAACTTACGAATTCCGCGAAAAACTCCGCCGCGTGGACGTTTTGATGGTTGACGATATCCAGTTCATTGCCGGCCGGGAATCAACCCAGATGGAATTCTTCAATGTTTTCAATGAACTGCACAATGAGAACAAACAGATTGTCCTGACGAGCGACAAACCGCCGAAAGAGATCCAGCGGCTGGAGGAGAGGCTCTGCTCCCGCTTTGAATGGGGGCTGGTGGCTGATATCCAGCGGCCGGATGTGGATACCCGTCTCGCAATCCTGCGTGAAAAAGTGAAACAGGAAAACCTTCCGATCCCGGATGAAGTCCTTTCCATGATCGCTGTCAAGATTGACAGCAACGTGCGGGAACTGGAGGGATGCCTGACACGGCTGACGGCATATTCCAGGATTGTGGGGCAGCCGGTCACGACAGAACTGTGCGAGCAGGCCCTGAAGGAAGTTTTTGACCAGAACAGGCACAAACAGGTGACTGCGGAACTGATTATGCAGACCGTATGCGAATACTACGGCGTAACGCTGAATGACATGGTCGGGCCGACCCGGAAACGGGAAATTACCGTGCCGCGCCAGATCGCCATATACCTGACCCGTGAGATGACCGGAATGAGCCTGCCGCAGATCGGCAGCGTCTTCGGCGGCAGGGACCACACGACCGTGATGCACAGCTGCAAGCTTGTTGAAGGGAACATGGGGAAAAACGCGGGGTACAAGGATATTGTTGACCAGATCACGCGCATGGTCAGGAACGCACAGTGAGTTGCCGGCGACTGTCCGGATATGGAGGAACAGGTTTATCAACCCGTTCCTTTTTTCTTTTGCATTCAACGGAGGAGCGTGGTATAATCAGACCCGATATTTTCATGCAGGAGTGAAGGAAAATGGAGCAAAGGATCAGGGCGCTTCGCGAACAGATGGAAAAGCGGATCGGTCAGATTGATTCCAAGGACACGCTGGGTGCGTTCTGGCAGGAATTCCTTGGCAAGAAGGGAAGCATCGCGGACCTGATGAAGGGACTCGGTGCTGTCGCAAAGGAAGACCGGCCGGCCATGGGCAAAGTGATCAACGACTTTAAGGTCGAAGTGGAAGAAAGATATAAAGCGCTGAGCGAGAAAATGGAGCAGGCGGAACTGCAGGCGCGGAACAGGCTGGAAGCGGTGGATATCACCATGCCTGCCAAAAAGCAGCCGATGGGCCACCAGCATCCGCTGACAATCGTTAAGAACGAAATCATCAACGTTTTCTCCGGCATGGGGTTCGACGTGTTTGAAGGACCGGAGATCGAGGATGACGACCACAACTTTACAAGGCTGAACGTGCCGAAGGACCATCCTTCCAGGGATATGCAGGACACCTTTTACCTGGAGAATGACCTGATGCTGCGGACGCAGACCAGCGGCGGGCAGATCCGCGTCATGGACATGCAGAAACCGCCGATCAAGGTGCTTGTCCCGGGACGTGTTTTCCGTTCTGACAGCGACGCGACGCATTCTCCCATGTTCCACCAGATGGAAGGCCTGGTTGTCGACAAGGGGATTACCCTGTGCGACCTGCAGGGCATGCTGGACAAGTTCGTACAGCAGCTGTTCGACGAAAGCGTACGTACGCGGCTGCGCCCGAGCTATTTCCCGTTCACGGAACCCAGCGTGGAAGTTGACGTGAGCTGCTTTGAATGCGCCGGGAAAGGATGCCCCCTGTGCAAGCATACCGGCTGGATCGAAGTGCTTGGCGGCGGCGTCGTCCATCCCAAGGTCCTGGAGAACTGCGGCATTGATCCTTCGGTGTATTCCGGTATCGCTTTCGGTATCGGCATTGAACGGATTACCATGCTGAAATACGGCATCAACAATATCGGCCTGCTGTTTGAGAACGATCTTCGCTTCCTGAAACAGTTTTAAGGATCGAAAGGAGACTGGAACATGAAAGTACCATACAGCTGGCTGAAAGAATATGTGGATATCGATATTACCGCTGAAGAACTCCAGGAAAAGCTGTTCAGCTGCGGCTTTGAAGTGGAGGAACTGATCAGCCTGGGCGCTGAAATCAGCAAAGTTGTCGTAGGCGAGGTAAAGAGCTGCGAAAAGGTTGAAGGAACGCACCTGGTGATCTGCAAGGTGAACTGCGGGCCGTACGGCGATGATATCCAGATCGTGACCGGCGCCCCGAATGTATATGAAGGAATGCATACACCCGCGGCCCTGGACGGATCCACACTGCCCGGCGGAATCAGGATCGCTGCCAAACCCCTGAAAGGGATTCCTTCCGACGGCATGATGTGCTCCGGCGAGGAACTGGGCCTGAATGAAGACCTGTATCCCGGCGCCGAGGTATACGGACTCCTGGACCTGCCGAAAGACACCGTTCCCGGAACAGATATCCGGGAGGTCGTCGGCCTGGACGATTACATCTTTGATATCAGCGTGACTGCAAACAGGCCTGACTGCCAGAGCATCCTCGGTATTGCGCGCGAGGTTGCGGCCGTGCTCGGGAAAAGCCTGAAGATGCCTGCCACGGACTATACGGCGACGGAAGCAACCGTCCCCGGCCTCGGAATCCGCGTGGAAGCGCCGGACCTGTGCCCCCGTTACCTCGGGCATGCGGTACGCAACATCACCGTCGGGGAAAGCCCGCGGTGGATGCGCCGGAACCTGGCGCTTTGCGGACTGCGCTCCATCAGCAATATTGTGGATATTACCAACTATGTACTGCTCGAGATCGGGCAGCCCATGCACGCATTTGACATGGACCAGCTCCAGGAAATGCAGATCATTGTCAGGCGGGCAAAGGAAGGGGAGAAAATCCAGACCCTGGACGAAAAGGAATTCACCCTGACGACCGAAAACCTTGTGATCTGCGACGGCAACCGTCCTGTGGCCCTTGCCGGCATTATGGGCGGGCTGAACAGCGAAATTACGGAAAAAACCACCAACCTGCTGTTTGAAGCCGCCAAGTTTGCCCGCGACAACGTACGCCGCACCTCCCGTGCCCTCGGACAGAGCAGCGATTCCTCCGCACGCTTTGAAAAAGGAATCAGTGAATATATCACGGAGCTCGGCATGGCGCGCGCCCTCCACCTGATCCAGGAACTGGCATGCGGCGAGATCACCTCTTCCGCTTTTGACTGCAGCGCCGGCGCGCCGCGTGAAGGCAAGCATTTTACGGCAAGCCTGCAGCGGATCAACGGGATCCTCGGTATCACCGTACCGGCCGAAACCGTGATAGATATCCTGCAGCGCCTGAATTTTGACGTGAAGCGCAGCGGCGACACACTGGACGTAACGGCTCCCCGCTACCGCGAGGACATCGAGGTCGGCGAACCGGACCTGGCGGAGGAAGTGATCCGTGAATACGGATATGACCATGTGGTGCCGACCTTCCTGAAAAACGCGACTGTCACGAGCGGAGGCAAGAATCCGGAACAGCGCCGCCGCGACCGCGCCGCCCGGATCCTGTGTGCCCAGGGATACAACGAGTGCTACACGCTGTCCTTCTATGCGGACAGTGACCTGGATGCCCTGAAGATTCCGGAAGACGCACCGGAACGGAACGTGATCCGGATCCAGAATCCCATTTCCGAGAAGCTTTCAGTAATGCGTCCGCTCCTGGCGCCGAGCCTGCTGAATGTCGTTGTGGACAACCTGAAGAAAGGCAATGAGGAAGGCCGCCTGTTTGAAATCAGCAACGTTTACCTTCCCGCAACGGAAGGGGTGCGTCCGGAAGAACGCCTGCACCTCGGGCTTGCAGCTTTCGGCGACAGTGAGGATTTCTTTACGGTCAAAGGCAGCATCGAGGCCCTCGGCGAAGCTTTCAGGATGAAGTTCGATGTGGAACGGGCGGAAGACGTACCGTACCTGCATCCCGGCATTTCCGCCTATATCCTCTGCGAGGGGGAACGCATCGGTGTCTTCGGCAAGCTGGCCAATGAAGTGACGGCTGAACTGAAACTGCATAAGGACAGCAAGGCAAACCACAAAATCTTCCTCGGTGAGATTGACTACGGCCGCATGATGGGCCATGCTTCGGCGAGCATCCGCTACAAGCCGGTATCCCCCTTCCCGGAAGCGGTCCGTGACCTTGCACTGACAGTGGATGAGGGAATCACCTGCGGTGCGCTCATGAATGAAATCCTCCGTGCATGCCCGGCAGCGCACGACGTGGAGCTGTTTGACATTTACCGCGGCGAACAGATCGGCGAAGGCAGGAAGAGCATGGCCTTCAAGATCACGTTCGCACCCGGAGACAAGGCACTTGCACCGGAAGATGTGGACCGGTTCATTAAAAAAATCCTTGGGAACCTGAAATTCAAACTCGGTGCGGAAATCCGCTGACCATCCGCCGGACAGTGAAACGAACACACTGTCCGGTTTTTTCTGTCCTTTTTCCATAACCATTCAATAAAACGCCATGAACAGCGAAAATGCCGGAACCGTTCCCGAAACAGCACCAGAGCAATAAATACAGATATATAAACCGCGGTCTTCGAATTTTGCAATGACAAAATATCAGCACACAGCAACGCTCCTGATGCGCAAAAAACGAAGGGAGGAAAGCAGGAAAACGCCTGAAAACGTTGAAATATAAGGTAAAATATAGAAGCAAACAATAAGAAGACAATGTAAACGTTTGCAATATTAATGCGCAAACTATGATAGAATTAACAACAAATATTAAGCAGAATTGACCGAATGGGCCATTGCAGAAGTGCGTACAAATTTAGCATAATATGATCAAAAGGCACCCATGTGCCCAAAATTCAAAACGGAGGAGAAAAAGCATGAAGAAAATCCTGGCTGCTCTGCCGGTACTCGCGATGGTCACGCTTATTAAGGTCAAGAGCAACTTGGATTAGAAACAGTTTCCACAATATGAGCCGATCCACAGAAAAGAAGGAAAGGAACACAAAATGTCTGATCAGCGCTTGGTGAACGCCGGAATCAGGGGAAAACGGTATGAGGACGGCTTTCGTGTTATGCAAGGTCGCCGGGAATATGTTACGTATCCTGAGAACTCCTCGATCCGAATCTGGTATTCCGATATCCCTTGGCGATACGATGTCCATGAACACTCCGCCGTCGAAATATGCCTGACGCTGGAAGGCCTGGTGGATTATACCGTCCTTGACATGGTTTATCATGTCCACAAAGGGGAAATCCTGATACTTCCTCCGGATACCCCGCATGCGCTGGTCATGGGGGAAAACAGCAGCAGGTACCTGTTCCTGTTCGAACCGGAGACGATATACGGCATGCGGGACATCAAGGCAATCCTGCACCAGCTGAACCGGCCATTTTACATATGTGAAGGTTCAGATGCGCAGAACAGGATCCGGGAAATGCTGCTGAAAGCGCAGGGTATCTATGAACGCGGCGAGGGCATGTGGAACACAGCCTGCTACGGATATTTCCTTCGGATGTATGCGGTGCTGGCGCAGCATTACCTGAGCAACACGCTTTCACGGCGCGATATGATGCACAGCGTTGATCCGGAAGTGGTTACAGCCGCGATGGGATATATCAACAACCATTATCAGGAACCACTGACACTGGATGACGTCGCCGAGTTTGCCGGATTCAGCAGGTTTTATTTTTCCAGATCCTTCAAGAAGCAGACCGGATTCTCGTTTAAGGATTACCTGTCTGAGAAACGGCTCCAGGCGGCAATGGACATGCTGATCAGGAGCAACCGCCCGATCCAGGAGGTTGCTGCGGAAAGCGGGTTTGGAAGCGTAGCGACATTCAACCGTGTTTTCAGGGAGAAGAAAGGCTGTACGCCGACACAGTACCGGGCAATTTACGGAACTTACTGACCTGAAACACGATGCACAGAAGCATGCAGGATGCTGTACCCGCATAATTGTCGAAACAAGAAAACAGACTGAAATGTCGTTGTTTTTCAGGAGGAAATATATTGCGATGATCAGAAAGAGGGCAGCAGTCCTGGCATTTTGCTTTTTGATGCTGATTTCAGCTGCCTCGGCCGCGGGATTCAGGTCATACCTGGAGCAGGGAACCGTGCCGTCCCTGAAGGACGTTTATGCAGGCAGGATGGAGATCGGCGTTGAAGCTGAAGCGCTCCTCGGCAAAAGCGCGGAGTCGGTCCGCCTGGCCGCAGGGCAGTGCGGACTGCTCGCCTGTGACCGGGAAACCGGAACAGCCGCACTGGACCGCAGCCGGAGCAAAAGTAAAAAGGATCCGGAACGCGCAGGCATTATCATCGGAAAAGCTGCGGAGGCAATGGTGTTCGCGCAGGAACACGGGATGAAAGTGAGGGCGGGAACGGTTATCCGCACGGCGGATATTCCGGATTGGTTTTTCAGGGACGGCTGGTCAACTTCTGCCAAGGCGGCAAAAGCCGACAGGCAGACGATGACGCGGCGGGCAGAGCATGCGGTCAGGGACCAGATCGAACTGCTGAACGGAAAATACCCGGGCCTTATCACGGAATGGACCGTGGTCTGCGGAGATCTTTCGACGGAAGGGAATCCTTTCCGGGAAGCAATCGGGGATGATTATATCCGTATTGCTTTCACCGCAGCCCGCAGTGTTGCGGAAAAAGGCCAGAAACTGCTGTGGCAGGTATCTTCGATTCCCGACGAGGCCGAACTCAGGCTGCTTCGGGAACTCTGCTCCGAGGGCCTTGCTGACGGCATCATCATAGCCTGCCGGATGCAGGCGAACGACGCGGAGCTCCATATGCTGGAGGAAGTGCTGGATCACGCGGTATCCGCCGGCGCGGAAGTTCACCTGTCCGGGCTGGAAATTGACGATACAGACAGGACAGCGGAAGGGCAGATGCTTCTTGCGGCAAGGTACAAGGCCGTGCTTTCGGCTGCGGAACGGCACGGTGCAGTGAGCGTCTCCTTTGCCGCGCTGCAGGATGAAGCGGACCGAAAGGCAAAAGGCACTCCGCAGCGGCTGTTTGACGCAAACGGCAGGTGTGCCGCCGCTTTTTTCGGGGTACTGCAGGATGAAGACATTCCGCCGGCGGAAGACCGTGAAGCGATCCGCGCAGCAGCGGAGAACCTGGAGCTGGACACATACCTGAAAAAGGGGGAGGATCCTGTGACCGTTTACAAAAAGGCTGAGAATCACAACCCGGTGATGGTGCAGCGCTTCGGCGCCGATCCCTGGGCGATGGTTTACGGCGGCAGGGTATACCTGTACATGACGGGTGACGAACCAACGGGAGAAACAGGCGGCAAACCGAAAGAGAACGACTACAGCAATATTGTCACGCTGCGGGTCATCTCCTCGGATGACCTGGTCAACTGGACAGACCACGGTTCTGTTTGCGCGGCGGGCGGAAAAGGCGCGGCAAAATGGGCCTCCAATTCCTGGGCGCCATGCGCCGCCTGGAAGAACATCGACGGGAAAGACAGGTTCTTCCTGTATTTCGCCAATTCGGGCGGCGGTATCGGCGTGCTGACATCGGACAGCCCGACAGGACCTTTTACGGACCCGATCGGCAAGGCGCTGGTCAGCCGTTCCACCCCGACATGCGCGGGCGTGACATGGCTGTTTGACCCTGCGATCCTTGTCGACGAGGACGGAAGCGCCTATCTTTATTTCGGCGGCGGCATACCGGACGGCCGGGCGGCTGATCCAGGAACCGCAAGGGTTGTAAAGCTGAACAGCGATATGATCAGCCTGGACGGGGACCCCGCGGCCATCAATCCGCCGTGGTTGTTCGAGGATTCAGGCATCAACCGCTTCGGAAGCACGTATGTTTATTCTTACTGTTCCAATTTCAATGTTCCCGGAGCCAGCGAACAGGGCTTTACCGGCGGCGAAATAGTTTATATGACGTCGGAAAACCCGATGGGGCCCTTTGCATATGCCGGGCGGATCCTCCTCAATCCGGGCAGCTTTTTCGGCGTCGGCGGCAACAACCACCACTGCATGTTCAGTTTCAACGGCCAATGGTATATAACGTACCATGCAGCGACGCTGGACAAGGCGATGGGATGGGGCAGGGGATACCGCAGCACCTTCGTGGACAGGCTGGAACTGGACAGCAACGGGCTTCCGGCACCGTCGAAGGGCACATACAAAGGTGTTCAGCAGGCGAAGGCTTTTGATCCGTACGGATCAGTTTCCGGCGCTACCGCAGTTTCCATGGCCGGCATGACAACGGAACTGGCGTACGCACAGGACAGGAAAGCCGGTACGGGACAAATGGCGGCTGTCAGCACCGCTTCCGGCGGGTGGATCGCCGTGGCCGGCGCGGATTTCGGGGAGAAAGGCGCCGACGGCATACGTATGACTGTCCGCTCGGAGATCGGGGCAAAGATCGAGATCGTTCCGGACACAGCGGACGGAGAACCGGCTGCTGTACTCGAAATTCCTGCCTGCGAAGGGGATACGGAAGTGACGGCCGGACTGCCTGTACCGCTGGCCGGGAAACACGATCTGTATTTCCGTTTTACGGAAAGCGGGGTCAGGCTGGTCAGCTGGCAGTTTGAGCAACAAGCTCGTTGACAAGCCAGTTCTCCGTTTGTATAATTACCCAGGAGAACTAATTTATTTTCAATGGACACAGAATAGAATAACCGTTTGAACGCAGGCTGGTTCAAGCTGTGCGTTTTGACGGTGCAACAGGAGATGAACTCATGTCAAGGAAATGGCGGAACATTCTCATCGGAGTCCTTGCAGTTGCTGTTCTGGTCGTTGTTGTCATCCTGCTCAGCCAGGGTACTTCCGACTACAGCAGCAAGTATGCAGGCGTCGACCTGTCGACGGATGTATCCGGTATCGGCAGGAGCAACACGTATGGGACGTATGCGGCTTCCTATGCTTCCGAACCGGAAGTAAAAGAGGAAGTCGCTGTTGACGTGCTCGCTTACGAGGGAGACGCAACGCCCCAGGCGGAAGGGCTGCTGACACCGGACGGATCGGAGGTCTCGTGGAAGGTGAATGTACCCCAGGCCGGAATGTACAATATCCGGCTGGAGTACCTGACGACCGAAAGCCGCGGCGTCGATATCGAACGCGAGCTGAAGATCAACGGCGAGCTGCCCTTTGCCGGAGCCAGCACGCTGACGCTCAGCCGCCTGTGGACAGACGCCGGGGAAGTCCGCAAGGATAACCAGGGCAATGATATCCGCCCGAGCCAGGCGGAAATCTTTGACAGGCAGACGGTTTACCTGCGGGATGACATGGGCTACCAGACGGAGCCCTATGCTTTCCATTTCAACGAGGGCGAGAATACGCTGAGCCTGCGGGCTGTCAACGAACCGATGGTCGTCTGCGGCATCACGCTGACGCCTATTGTCGATTATCCCGCATATACGGATTACCTTGCCGCCCAGCAGCAGGTAACCATGACGGACACCGGGAAAAACTATTCCCAGACGGTCCAGGGCGAATCCGCGAAGCTGAGGAGCGCGCCCAGCCTGTATGCCCGTTATGACCGCAGCAGTTCCAAGACAGATCCCTATTCTGTAACCAACACGATCCTGAATTACATCGGCGGCGATCCCTGGACGCATGCCGGCGAATGGATCCAGTGGGATTTTGAAGTGCCGGAGGACGGGTTCTACAACATTTCCGTCAAAGCCCGCCAGATGTACCAGCGCGGCGCCCTTTCAGCCCGTACGGTATACATCGACGGGGCTGTACCCTTCAAGGAAATGGAAGCGATTACATTTGCCTACAACACCAAGTGGGAAATGCGCACGCTTGCCGATGAAAACGGGACGCCGTTCCGCTTCTTCCTGACGAAAGGCGCGCATACCATCCGACTGGAGGTAACGCTGGGCGAGATGGGCCCGGTGCTGAAACGCGTCGAGGACAGCATCTACCGCCTGAACCAGGTTTACCGGAAGCTGCTGGTGCTGACCGGCGCAAATCCGGACCGTTTCCGCGACTACAACCTTGCAAAGGTTTATCCTGAAGCGATCCAGGCGATGGACCTGGAAAGCAAGCGCCTGTATAAGATCGTGGACGACATCGTGGCCACCACCGGCGAAAAGAGTGACCGCGCGGCCAGCGCGCTGACGCTTGCGGTGCAGCTGGAGCAGTTCATGGCCATGAACGAACGGATCACGGAAAGCTTTGGCAGTTTCAAGGACAACATCACCTCCCTGGGCACCGCGATGCAGAACATGTCCGAAAGCAAGCTGGACGTGGACCTGATCATG
>CAMMYM010000029.1 GCA_946527725.1 uncultured Clostridia bacterium | reverse complement strand
ATTCCGGCTTTTCCTCCGGAATGTAGTCCGGCTGCGCCGGCAGGAATTCCGCGTGGTCCGTCACGTCCCCCGCGGGAATCGCGCCCCACCATCCGAGCCAGCGTTTGCTCAGGCTTCCCAGCTCGTTCCGGTCCGCCGCCTTCTTCAGTTTCGGCAGCAGGTCGGCATTTCCGTCCTTCATCTCCGTCAGGAAGGCAAAGCCCGGCAGTCCTGCCGTCACAGCCCTCATCTTTTCAGGAGCGATCTGCAGCCGTTTCGCGTAGGTTTCCGCACCGTTGGCGCCCTTCATGGGCGTACGCCCCATGCCCAGGCAGCGGTAGCCGCGGTCCAGGAACATGGCGGTGGTCCGGGCCATGGGCTGGCCCAGGTTGATGACCAGTGCCTCCGGACATGCCCCGTCCATATCGTCGCACAGTTTCAGCACCGCCCGGCCGGCCCGCAGCGCATGCATCAGCCCGCCGATGCCGCCGTTCACCCGCGCCTGGTCGGTCAGCCCCGGATCATCTTCATTGTCGGTCCCCAGGGCGCTCCGGTCCATGAAGAAGCCGCTCGCTGCCTGCGGATCGCCTGCGTACAGGACGCAGTCCGCGCCGGAAAGGGCCTCCTGCCGGTTGCCTGTCACGCGGATAGCGCCGCCGATGCCTGCGTGCCGGATCACGGCGTCACCGTAGCCCTGCAGCACCTCCTGCATAGCCGGGTTGCTTTCCTCGACGGCAACCTCCGCGCCTTTTTCCTTCCCCGCGAAAAGAAGATCAGTCAAAAGTGTGGGCAGGAGCACCGGAATGTCCTGCCCGATGAATGCAAATTTCATGAATCCTTCCTGACGCTCAGTACGGCTTTCTTGCCGTTGATGTCCCATTCCTTCGAAACCGCGCCGTCCTCCGCGCCGCCCCGCTTCATGCTCAGGGCCAGCGTTGTCCGGGTGATCATCTCCGTAAAGGCTTCCACGGCACCCGCCAGTTCGTCGTCGCCCTCATAGGTCACATGGATCCGGTCGGTTACCTCAAAGCCGGCTTCCTTGCGCATGGTCTGCAGCTTGGAAACGACTTCGCGGGCGTATCCTTCACGGATCAGGGCTTCCGTCAGGTTCGTGTCCAGCACGACGGTGACGCCCTTGTCTTCCATGGCGGTGAAGCCGGGTTTCTGCATCGGCTCGGTCAGCACGTCGTCCTTCGCCAGGGTCACTGTCGTATCGTCGATCGTGAAGGATACTTCCTCGCCGCGCGCGAAAGCGTCCACCACGTCGTTTCCGTCCATTTCACCCAGCTGCTGGCCGATCCTGCCGAGCAGCTTGCCGTACTTCGGCCCAAGGGTCCGCATCTGCGGCTTCAGTTTATAAGTGGTAAAGGCGCGTGCATCCTCTGTGAAAACCACTTCCTGCACGTTCAGTTCATCCTCGCACAGTTCCTGGTATGCCTGGCTGAAGGCGGCGCCCTTGACATACAGCTTCGCCAGCGGCTGCCGCACCTTCAGGTTGGCGGTGTTCCGGCAGGCGCGTCCCAGCTGGATAACCTCCAGCAGGGCGTCCATCTGCTTCTCCATGTCAGGATCGATCCGGCTCGGATCGCTCACCGGGAAATCGCAAAGGTGCACACTCTCGGCGGCGCCGGGCACATTGTTGACGACCAGGTTCTGCCAGATTTCTTCCGACAGGAACGGGATGAACGGCGCGCACAGCTTGCTCAGCGTCACCAGCACGTGGTACAGCGTAGCGAAGGCAGCTTCCTTGTCGCCTGCCATGCCCTTGCCCCAGAAGCGTTCACGCCCGCGGCGCACGTACCAGTTGCTCAGGTCGTCCACAAAAGCGGCCAGGGCGTTCGCGCCTTCTGTGATCCGGTAATTCGTCAGGTGGTTGTCCACCTCCGCGATCAGGGTGTTCAGCTTGCTCAGGATCCAGCGGTCCATCAGCGTCAGCTCCGCCTTGTCCAACGGGTGTGCCAGCGGATCGAACCCGTCGATCTGCGCGTACATGGCAAAGAACGCGTAGGTGTTCTGCAGGGTTGCTAGGAACTTCCGCTGCCCTTCCTGCACGGCTTCGTCGCTGAAGCGTTTGGGCAGCCACGGGGCGGAAGTAGTGTAGAAGTACCAGCGCACCGCGTCGGCGCCGAACTTGTCCAGCATCTCGAAGGGATCCACGACATTGCCCAGGTGCTTGCTCATCTTGCGGCCTTCCGCATCCTGGACGTGGCCCAGCACGATACAGTTTTTGAACGGAGCCCGGTCAAACAGCAGCGTGGAAATTGCTTCCAGTGTATAGAACCATCCGCGGGTCTGGTCGATCGCTTCGGAAATGAAATCAGCAGGGAAATTCTTTTCGAATTCTTCCTTGTGTTCAAAAGGATAGTGCCACTGGGCGAAGGGCATGCTGCCGCTGTCGTACCAGCAGTCGATGACTTCCTTCACCCGGTGCATTTCCTTGCCGCACTCGGGGCAGCGGATCGTCACCGCGTCGATGAAGGGCCGGTGCAGTTCCACGTCCGGGCCCGGATCGGTCACAGCCATCTTCCGCAGTTCCTCGCGGGAGCCGATCACGTGCATATGGCCTTCTTCGCACCGCCATACCGGCAGGGGCGTTCCCCAGTACCGTTCGCGGCTCAGGCCCCAGTCGATCACATTCTCCAGGAAGTTGCCCATCCGGCCGTCCTTGATATTGTCCGGCATCCAGTTCACGGTCCGGTTGTTGCGGACCAGGTTGTCCCGCAGCGCGGTCATCCGGATGAACCAGGTCGGCCGTGCGTAGTACAGCAGCGGGGTATCGCAGCGCCAGCAGAACGGATAGTCATGCGCAAAGGGCACCGCCGCAAACAGCAGCCCGCGGTCCTTCAGGTCCTGCAGGATCAGGGGATCCGCGTCCTTAACGAAGGTGCCGGCCCAGGCCGTATCCTCTTCAAACCGGCCCTGGGTATTCACCAGGTTGATGAACGGCACGCCGTTCTCCTTGCAGACACGGTTATCGTCTTCACCGAACGCCGGTGCGATATGGACGATGCCGGAGCCGTCCTCCATGGTGACATAGTCGTCGCAGACCACAAACCATGCTTTGCCGTCCGGCTCACGGAAACGGTACAGCGGTTCGTACTCCATTCCCTTCAGGTCGGCGCCGGGGAACTCCTCCGTGATCTCAGTTTCCTTGCCTTCGAACACTTTCGAAACCAGGGCTTTCGCCATGATGTAGGTCCGGCCTTCTTCCTTCGCGTTCAGCCGGCAGTAGGTCTCGTGCGCGTTCACGCACAGCGCCAGGTTGCTCGGCAGCGTCCACGGCGTGGTCGTCCAGGCCAGCAGGTAGGTGTTTTCCTCGTCCTTGGCCTTGAAGCGCACGAATGCAGAGATCTCCTTGACGTTTTTGTATCCCTGGGCGACTTCGTGGCTGGACAGGGCTGTCCCGCAGCGGGGGCAGTACGGAACGATCTTGTGTCCCTGGTACAGCAGCCCTTTTTCGTGGATCTGCTTCAGGCTCCACCATTCGCTCTCGATATAGTCGTTTTCATAAGTAACGTACGGATGCTCCATGTCCACCCAGTACGCCGACTGTTCGGACATTTTTTCCCACTCGTGCAGGTATTTCCATACGCTCTTCTTGCATTCCGCGATAAAAGGCTCGATGCCGTATTCTTCGATCTGGGGCTTGCCGTCCAGGCCCAGGTATTTTTCCACTTCCAGTTCCACAGGCAGGCCGTGGGTGTCCCAGCCGGCCTTTCGCAGTACGCTCTTGCCCTTCATGGTCTGGTAGCGGGGGATCAGGTCCTTGATTGCGCGCGTTTCGACATGGCCGATATGCGGCTTGCCGTTGGCGGTGGGCGGCCCGTCAAAGAACGTGAACTGCTCGTTCCCGTCCCGGTGGTGGAAGCTCTTCCGGATGATATCCTTGTCCTTCCACATCTGCGCTGTCTGTTTTTCCCGTGCTGCAAAGTTCATGTCCGTCGCAACTTTGTTATACATAACTCTTTCCTCCAAGAGAATCTAAATTGAATTCAACCGATTATTCCGTCCTGAGTGCGACCACCGGATCCTTCCGGGCGGCCACCTGGGACGGGATAATGCCCGCAATCAGCGTCAGCACCATGGAGATCACAACCAGGATCCCGGCCGCTTCAGGCGGCAGCACCGCCAGGTTGGGAATGCCTGTCACGTTCTTCAGGATGATGTTCGCGATCACAATCAGGATGAGCGTCACCGCAATGCCGATCACGCCGGCCCCGAACCCGACAATGAGCGTTTCCGCGTTGAAGACCCTCGCCACATCCTTCCGGGAAGCGCCGATGGCGCGCAGGATGCCGATTTCCTTGGTCCGCTCCAGCACGCTGATGTAGGTGATGATCCCGATCATAATCGAGGAAACCACCAGGCTGATCGCCACAAACGCGATCAGCACATAGCTGATGGCATTGACGATCGTGGTCACGCTGGACATCATCAGCTCCAGCACGTCCGTGTACCGGATCACCTTGTCCTCGTCCGCCGATGCGTTGTACGCCCTGATCTTGGCCGAAAGCGTCTTCTTTGATTCGAAATCCTTCGGGTAGATCAGCACCGTCGTCGGTTTGCGCTCGTCGCTCACGCCCAGCTTCTCAAGGTTCTTTTCCAGCGTGTTGCCCTCGATCATCACCGTGCCTTTCTGGACGAACTGCTTCACGATGTCCTTGGTGACCATCGGCTTGAGCATGTCCGGGATCATCCCGACCGGGATGAATCCCTTTTCTTCCATCAGTGAGATCAGCTCAGGCATCTCCATGCTATCCACCAGGCTCAGCACGTCGATCTCTTCCGCGTGGAATTCCTGCCCGGTAAATACGTCGATCCCGGGATTTGCCAGCTGATCCTGCACGATCCCGCTCTCCGTCACCCGGCGGATCATTTCCTGCATCAGCTCGCGCCTGTATCCGATCGTCCCGCTGTTCGACGTGGTTACGGAGCCCTCCGCGGGCCGGATGATGCCGACGATCTTCAGTTCCGTTGCCCCCGCCAGTTTCCTGGCCAGGTATTCCTCGTCGCCGCTCCTGTCCTTCCAGAAGGACCCGGACTTTTCATAAAGATCCGTCGCCGGCAGCAGCCTGAACTCGAGGTTCATCAGGTCCTCATATGTGAATTCCATATCGACGCTCTCGATGCCCTGGCCCTGCATCAGCCCGTTGAACTGGCCCCGCAGCTCTCCCTGGTCCTTCAGGCCCAGGGAATACAGCGTGTAGTCGCTCAGTTCGTTCCGGCTGTTCAGGATCAGCACGACCTCGTACATCGATTCAGGCATGCGCCCCGTAAGGATTTCGTACTGGCTCTTCAGCAGCTCGTCGTTGTCCAGCATCGGTTCAAAGACGTTCAGCCGCTTCATGAAGGTATCCATCATGGTCTGCTGGATGCCGGCGCCCATGGCTCCCATGTTGTACATGTCCATCATTCCGGTGGATTCCATGGTCGTGGAAGGATTGACCTGCATTTTCAGCCCGTGGTCTGTCCGGTAGATCACCAGCGGCGTCTCGTATTCATACTGGATGCCGGAAACCAGCTTGCCGATGCCGTTCGCAGGATCGTCCAGCCACGCCTTGAAGGATGCCAGGTCGTTCTCCTTTACGCCGCTCATCATGGCGCTCATGGTGTTGGTCATCCGCGTTCCGGAATAGATCTTGCCGTCTTCGTGCTGCTGCGCTCCCCCGTCCGTTTTAAACAGGTTCTGCAGCGTTTCCGTCATATCCATGCTTTGCGCGTTGATCTCCAGCGGATAGGCGGACAGCGTATCGCGCTGCACACGCTCGATGTATTTGTTCACGCCGTTGGAGATGCTCAGGATCAGGGCAATACCGATAATCCCTATGGATCCGGCAAAAGCCGTCAGCAGCGTCCGCCCTTTCTTCGTCAGCAGGTTGGTCAGGCTCAGGTTCAGCGCCGTGAGAAAACTCATCGAACGCTTTTTCTTCGGTTCTTCCGCGGCGGCCCGCCGGTTCTCCGGCGTTTCCCGCACGGTCCGGCTGTCGCTGATCACCTTTCCGTCCAGCAGGCGGATAATCCGGTCCGCGTATTCATTCGCCAGCTCCGGATTGTGGGTAACCATAATGACCAGGCGTTCCCTCGCAACCTCCCGCAGGATTTCCATGACCTGGATGCTCGTCTCGCTGTCCAGCGCGCCTGTCGGCTCGTCCGCCAGCAGGATCTCCGGGTTGTTCACCAGGGCGCGGGCAATCGCCACACGCTGCATCTGCCCGCCGCTCAGCTCATTCGGCTTCTTGCGGATCTGGTCTGCAAGGCCGACCTTTGCCAGTGCATCCATCGCCCTCGCGCGCCGTTCCTCCCGGCCGATGCCGCTGAGCGTCAGCGCCAGTTCCACGTTGGCAAGCACCGTCTGGTGCGGAATCAGGTTATAACTCTGGAAAACGAAGCCCACCGCATGGTTCCGGTAGGTATCCCAGTCGCTCTCCTTAAACTGCTTCGTGCTCTTTCCGCGGATGATCAGGTCGCCTTCCGTATACTGGTCAAGTCCGCCGATGATATTCAGCAGCGTCGTCTTCCCGCAGCCGGACGGACCCAGGATCGCGGCAAACTCGCTTTCCCCGAAATCCAGGTCGATGCCGCGGAGTGCGTTCACCGACATTTCCCCGCCGGAATAGACTTTTGTAATCTGCCGTAGTGTCAGCATCCCAAATGAACCTCCAAATAAGTCTTCCGAAAAGTACTAACATATTATTTTATCATATAAGAAGCGATTCATGCAAACTTTTCTCATGTCCGTGCTGTTCTTTGCATTTTCGCTGCTTGTATGGTACAATAAATCAGTTTCCGAATAAATATGAAAAGGAGAGGATAAAGAATATGAATAGCCTGTTATCCGGTATTATCGCATTCATCATCGCACTCACCAGCATTTGCGGTGGCATTGGCAACGCCAATGTCGACAAGCCTGTCACGGTTGAAGCCGCGATCACGCTTGACGGCGATGCCGCTCCCGTGGTCACGATGCTGTCGGCGCTGCCGCTTCCGATTCCGGCTGAAAAAGCGGAGAAAATCGTTCCGCTCATCACAGCCGTCCAGAACGTCCTGCGCGCCGTTTCGCTCCGTTTCGTCGCGAAGCCCGATGCCGGCCAGATGAATGTCATGGCGAATGGGAATTCGCTGGCCACTGTAGCTGTGCAGGCCAATGAAGCCGGGGACGGCTGGAACGCTGTATCCTCCCTGTTCCCCTCCACGCAGCTGACCGTCACCAACGAAACGCTGAAATCCTTCACCAACTCGATTACCGCTTCTGTGCCCCAGGTATCCGGGTTCTCCCTGGATTCCCTGAAGGAACTGAACCTCGAAGCTGTTGTTCCTGTTGTAACCACCGCAGTCGGTGAAGTCCTGGCAGCTTTCCAGGCCTCTGCCGGCGAACCGGAAACCGGTTCCTTCACCGTGAATGATGTGGAATTCACCACAAAGATTCCCTACAACATGACCACGAAGGAAGCTGCTCTCCTGGTCCTCAACAAGGCAAAGGAAGTCCTCAGCGATGAAAACGTCGCTGCCCTGCTCGCAAAGCTCCCCGTGAAGGTCTCTGCGGACAGCCTGGACGGAACCATTGAACAGATCACCAACAGTGAACCTGCTGCAAACCTGGATGCCGCGTCGTATACCAATGAATCCGGTGCTCTTGCCATGCAGGTCCTCCTGCTGGATGAAAACAACACCGGCATTACCTTCTGCTATATGCTTGCAGAAGGCGTTGCCACCATTGACCTGGATATGCTCGGCCAGCTGACTGTGAAGCTTGTCTCCGACAACAACGCAAAGAAGTACAGCCTCTCTGCAACCATGAACATGAATGGTTCAAAATCCATCCTGAACGGTGCAGTAACGGTCCTCTCCGAATCTGAAGTGAAGCTGGAAGCTGCTGTTTCCGCCTCCGGGCAGATGTTCGGCCTGAATTTCACCGGGACGAAAGGTGAAAACCAGTACAGCCTGAGCGGCAGCATCACCTATAACCTGATCCCGATCTTCATCGATGCCTCGCTGTCCGGTTCTGAAGCCGGCGCCGACCTGGTCTTCTCCCTCAGGCTTCCCACTTCGGACACCGCGCCCCTGGTGCTCACCTTCAAGGGAAACGTCAATTTTGACAATGAACCCGCCTTTGAAGTTGCTGAAGGCGCGAATACCGTTGCTTTTGAAGCCCTCAGCCAGGATCAGGAAGCCGCCGCGGCTTTCGGCCAGGAAGTCCAGGCTTCCGTTATGAACCTCGCGCAAACGTTCCAGCAGCTGTTCCCGGATCTTTTCGCTGCGATCGCGGACTTCCAGGCACCCGTGGAACCCGCAGTCGTGGAAGAAGCTCCTGCGGAAGAAACTGTTCCCGCTGAATAACACAGCAAATGATTCCCCAAGCTCCCGGCCTGCGCCGGGAGTTTTTTTCATGGTGAAGTCCATCCTGAACTTTGCCGTCCCGGCACCCTCTGGGATCGTCCTGGGCGACGACGTCAGCCGCAGTTGAAGAATCGCAAATTTGTCCATACAACTTCTTGCCAAACCTCTTCCCTCCGCTGTATACTAAACCTATAAAAAAGAATGCGTCAGCGGAAAGGCAGAAGCATATGAAAAAAGAGATCACTGTTCATGCCGGGGATACTGCGGCCTTCAGGAACCTTACCGATTACTGTGTCGGCACAGGCCGGCTGGACCTTGCGCTCCACAGGGAATACCAGGATGAGCTCGCTGCGGTTCAGAAGCTCTGCGGCTTCCGTTATATCCGGGGCCACGGGCTTTTCAGCGACCAGATGGGGATCTGGCAGGAGTGGGGCCCGCCCTTTGCGGAAAAGGAGCAGTGGCTCTGCTTCACCTATCTGGACCGTGTCATGGACGCGTATATTGAAAACGGCCTGGAGCCCTTCCTGGAAATCGGCTTCATGCCGGAGAAGCTCTCCTCCTCCCCGCAGACGCTGTTTTACTGGAAAGCCCACACCGTGCCCCCGAAGGATCCCGATGCCTGGTGTACGCTGGTCAAAGAAACCCTGAAGCACCTGGCGGCCCGCTACGGAAAGGAACGTGTGGAAACCTGGCCCTGCGAGATCTGGAATGAGCCGAACCTGCCCGGTTTCTGGGAACATGCGGACAAAGCCAAATACCTCGAGCTGTACCGGATCACCGTGCAGGCTATCCGGGAAGTCCTGCCCGCCATGCGCGTCGGCGGTCCTGCCATCTGCGGCGGCGAAGGAAGCCAGCAGTGGATCTCCGATTTCCTGGCCTTCTGCCGGGATGAAAAGCTTCCCGTGGATTTCGTCACGCGCCATGCCTATATGGGCCAGCAGCCGCAGCACAAATCCCGCTACCTCTATCATAAAATGAACACGCCGGATGTCCTGATCGCCGAAATGCAGGCATCCCGGGATATTATTGATTCCTTTCCCGAATTCCGGGGCATCCCGATGTACATCACCGAATTCAACACAAGCTATAACCCCTTCTGCCCGATCCACGACACCAACCTGAACGCCGTGACCTGTGCCGCGCTTCTTGCCCGCCTGGGGGATGTGGCGGACGGCTACAGCTACTGGACCTTCGGGGATGTGTTCGAGGAACAGGGTATTCCGACCCGGCCTTTCCACGGAGGTTTCGGCATGATGGCTGCCGGCCTGGTACCCAAGCCGACGCTCTGGGCGTTCTCCTTTTTCGCGAACCTGAAGGGTGAATGTGTTTTCCGCGATGAGCATGCCGTCATCGTCCGCCGGGACGGCGGCGGTTATGAAGCGGTTCTCTGGAACCTGCCTGAAGAAGGGAAAAAGGATCCTGTATGCCTGGAGCTTTCCTTCCCGATGGACCAGGACAGCGCAGCCCTGGTCGAGCTCGTGGATGAGGAAACCTGCAATCCCCTTGCCTGCTGGCACCGCATGGGAGAACCCGCGGACCTCAATGAAGAACAGCTGGCCTTCCTGCGTGCTGCAGGACAGCCTGCCCGTAAAGTGCTGGAAACCAGAAAAGAAGGTGCGGAAACCCGCGTCTCCCTGGAACTGGCTCCCAACGCCCTGGCCCGCCTCCGCCTCCTGCCGGTCACCAGGACCACCGATCCCGGCTACGATTATGAATGGTATAACCGGTAATCCTGTCCCCTCACCTGACTGTATCCGGGAGGAATCGCATATGTTCCTGAAATCTGTGCTGAAAGTATTCAGCGGAATCTTTGGGATGATCTTACGCTATATTCTCATCATCGGATTATGCTGGCTTGCCGCGTGGTTTTTCGGTTATATCCTGACCATGCCGTTTATCTGGGGCGGCCTGATCCGCCTGGCCGGTATCGCCGTATGTATCCTGCTTGTCCGCTTTCTCATCCGGCTCGGCCGGGATAAGGATGACGATATTCCTGGCGAAGAAGACTTCCGTTCATAACACCTTCAAAAAAAGAGGGTTCCTGCGCGCAGGAGCCCTCCTTCCAGGTTCCGGAACCTGTTCCTCCGATGAATCAGAAACCCTTCAGGAATGCAAAGTCCAGGGCATTCAGCTCTTTTTCCAGTCTGTGCATCCTGAGCACTTCAATGCCGGCCTGTTCTGCCTCCTCGATTTTCCTGTGCTCTTCCTCCGTGATCATTTCACGGTCGCTGATAAAGCTTTTGATAATCGCCTCCGACCAGGTGACAGCGCGGGTAATCATATAATCGTGCACTTCCCTGGAGAAGAAATCGAAATAGACGTTGGAATAAACCGGCAGTAGCGGCAGGGTTTCAGTAATCCGTTCCTGCAGCGCAATCCATTTCCGCATGAACCCGGCAATGTCCTCAGGCTCGGTTTTCACCATATCCTTCGCCATTTCATAGAGTTCAGCTTTCACCGCCGGAATCCCGCCGCCGCTGTTCCGGCTGCTTTCCGTGTCCCCATACGGTGCCAGGATTTCCGGGTCGAACCGGATGGAAAAGTTTTCCCCCAGGTAAAGCACGTCCGCCGTCCGCACTTCCCCCCTGTAATTCCTGACGATTTCATCCATGTCCATGGTCTTCAGCGTCACCAGGATACCCGCATCCTCAAGGTTCCGCACAAAATACTCTTCCAGGTATTCCATTGCTTCCACGGATGCCGGAATCCCGATCACCAGTTCAAGTTCCTTCTGCTGCCCGTCCACGGTCTTCACGCGGAAGCCCCGGTTGTCAAGCTGCCATCCGGCTTCCTGCAGCTGCCTGTTTGCCTCATTCATGTCCAGGCTGTATAAGCTCAGCCCGTCCAGGGTTAAGCCCTCGAAGACTGCCTCCGCCGCAAGCCTTTCTTCCTCCGGCAGGCTTTCGTCCACCGGCAGCCCCATCTGTCCTGATGCAAGCCGGTACATCCACTGTCCGAGGCCGCAGAAACAGTCCATTTTTAACCCGTACGGCCCTACGTATTGCCTTACAAAGCTGTCGCGGTCAAAGCAGTAAGCAATGGCCTTGCGCACTTCCGGTTCCTGCAGCATCGGGCTGGATTCCAGGAACCAGAGCATCGTCAGCCCTGTGCGCGCATAGTTCTCGAAAGTAAAGCTGTTTTCGCTGTCCAGCCTCTTCTCAATCCCCTTCCGGATGTTCTCCATCAGGGTTACCTTGTTCAGCAGGCCGTAATAGCCGTCGGAAAGCAGTTCCACCAGGTTCTTGTTATCGACCAGGGAGTATTCCAGTTCGCCGATCCGGGGAATAAGGCCTTCCTCTGTTCCCTTGAAATACGGATTGATCTGGAAGTCAGCCATGGTGCCTTCGTACCCGATCAGCGTGTATGCCCCGCTGACGACAGACGGATGGGACAGGTAGCCTGTTTCCGGATCCGTCACCGTTTTGCCGATCAGCTCCGGCGTCAGCGGTTCCGAAAGGTATGCGCCTGCCCCGTCGTCCATCACGGCGTTTCCCGGTGCCAGCACAGAGATCGGATAAGGAAAAATCCTGAATCTGCTCAGTTCGTAAAAATACGGCAGTGCTTCCGCTTTCACCTGGACCTGCAGCATATCTTCCGAAAGAATACGCAGTCCGCTCAGTTCCTTTTTCGAGTGATCCAGATACTCGTCCGAGCCCACGATCCACGAATAGTCCATGGGCTTTCCGCCCGCCCCGGCAATCGCCGGATCCATGCAGAACAAAATGGAAAACGCGTAATCTGCTGCAGTGATCGGCGTTCCGTCCGACCAGAGCAGGTCGTCATAGAACACCAGGATATATGTCCGGTTGCCTTCTGCGTCATCCATCGCCACCGCGTCCTGGATCACGCTGTGGTCAAACCTGAACCGCGTCAGTTCAATATCGTAGCGCACAGGTGAATAGGCGTGCAGCAAGTCCTGCACGTCCATATCGCTGGTTGTTCCGCCCCACATGGAGGTGAAAAACCTGCCCTGCAGTGCGGTCGGATTCCCGATCCGCAGCCTGGCCCTGGCTTCCTCTGTCCAGGTGATCCCCGTGTTCGCTGAAGCAGCTGTTACAGAGGCAGCAAGCAAAAGGGCCAGCATTAAGGCGATGATCCTTTTCCTCATCCTTGCACTCCCCCGTTATTCGAAGCAGATACCGATCTGCACATAGGTGGTTTCCAGGTAAAGCGGCGTCTCGTAGTCATCGATGGAAAGCAGGTTTTGTCCTCCCGTGCCGTCTTCATGTTCTGTGCTGACCGGCAGGTAGATCACGGTGTACTCCTCATCCCTTCCCGGATTTGTTCCGGAAATCTTCAGTTTGACCGCCCTGTAGCCCGGAATATCCGGACTGTCGAGTTCGTAGGATTCTCCGAAACGCACGTCGGTTGTGATCGGTTCCCTGATCTTCGTGCCGTCCGCCAGCACATACTGGACGGTTACCTTATAGGTCTTCGGTCTATACCTGACATAAACATCCATGTCTTCTGTGATCGTTCCGCGGACAATCTCAATCTCCGGTTCAAATCCCGGATACTGCGGGGACACGGCATAATACTGGCCTTCGTAGACATAGGTGAGCACAGCGGTCGGGAATGCCTCCGTACCGTCCTCATGCAGGTAATGCACCCGGAGCGTGACATACGGTACCGGTGTGAACGTCGGTGTCGGCGTCGGCGTTGCCGTTCCTCCGCCGGAGTTCCTGGTCGGTGTCGGTGTCGGCGTAT
The DNA here is from genome assembly GCA_946527725.1 of uncultured Clostridia bacterium. Classification (GTDB taxonomy): domain Bacteria; phylum Bacillota; class Clostridia; order Christensenellales; family Aristaeellaceae; genus Aristaeella. The sequence goes on along the minus strand of CAMMYM010000029.1, from coordinate 3,226 downwards.
TCGTGGGCTTGGCTGTGGTTTCCGCCGGCTTCACTGTCACTGTCTGTGTCGGTGTGGCCGTCGGTTTCTCTGTCGTTTCAGCCGGTGTCAGTGTGGGTGTCGCCGTGGGTTCGTCTGTCGGTTCCGCTGTCGTTTCGGCCGGCGTCTGCGTGGGTGTCGCCGTGGGTTCGTCCGTCGGTTTCCCTGTAGGCGTCGGTGTGGCTGTTGCGGTCGCCGTCGGAGTCGGTGTAACCGTCGGCATAGCCATTGCAGTCGGCGTCGGTGTCAGTGTAGCTGTAGCCGTCGGTGTCGGTGTTTCAATCACACTCGGCGTCATTTTCCCGAACACAACAAGCCTTCCGTTCGTCTGCGCGTCTGCGCAGGTCGAAAGGGCAATGATCTTGCTTGCACCCTTTGCAGCCTCCTGGTCATAAACCAGGATTTCTGTTCCCAGTCCGACGTCCTTGCTCCGGTCTCCGGTCAGGAAAGAAAGGACTTCCCCGGCCCGGTTCCCGGCCCGGTAAATCTCCCATTCATAAGCGTCGGTGCTTACCGCAGCAAAGAAGCTTATGTCGTAGATTCCGCTCTTTGTTACAACGATTCCCGTCTGGTGCGCCTTGAAATACGCTTCATCCATGAACCGGTCCAGCGAACCGAACATGGCCCCGTTGTCCATATGATGCCCGTAGAGCAGGTTGTAGGAATCTGAAAAGCTCCCGTCGTTTCCCGCTGCCAGGTAGATAGCGCCGGTCAGCGAAGAATTCCTGTAGATGTCATGGGAAGCATAATAAAGGTCGTCCGGACCCTGGACCACCGGATAATCAATCGTCGTATCGTATACCGTCAGCCACGCCCTGTAATCCTCGTTGATCTCCGCCAGCTTGTCCTCGCCTTCGGAAGGTTTTTCATCCAGCACGGCAGGTTTGTATTTCAGCAAATCCCAGGAAGAAGTGTATGCGCCGTATTCTGTTGCAAAGCTGTCATACAGCACATATCCGGAGTAAAGGATCAGCACGGAGGCCAGCAGTCCTGCCATCAGGGAAACAAGGCCGTTCCCGATTTTGAGCGCAGTTAACACAGCGTCCACAGTCTTTTTCGCTGCGCCGCCGGTAGGTGTCGGGTTTTTCAGGATATCCCGTTCCGGATCCCTGGCCATGGTTGCATCCTTCCTCCTTTCCTGAAAATCGTCTTTTGGGTCATTCCCAGGGTTTCCGCCCATCCCTGGTTTTCCTGCATCTGACAGATCATTTCGCTTACAGGTTGTTCCTCCTCAGGAGGGTAATCACGACTCCCTGGATCTCATCCTGTGTCACCGGACCGAACCATCGGCTGTCCATGCCGCCGTTCCGCTGGTCCGCCATCACAAAGTATTCCCCGGTCTTCAGCTGCAGCGGATACTCAATGCCGTTTTCATAAGGCTGCGTGAGCTGGAAGATCCTTGGCTCGATCTGCATGTTCCCGTTCACGCTCAGGCCTCTCTCCGCTGATATTTCCACCGTATCCCCCGGGCCGGCAATCACGCGCAGCACAAACCGCTGTTTCATGTCAGCTTTATCGATCACAACAACGTCCTGGGCTTTCGGATGCTTTTCAATCCGGTAGAACAGCAGCATGTCCCCCGCCTCCAGCCGCGGGGACATATCGCCGTTCGGTACGACAGCCAATCCGACAATGTGGAACAGGAGCACATAAACCACCAGGGCCAGGGCAATCAGCCGAAACAGAAAGGAACGGAATGCGCGCAGCCTGCGGCGCCGCCGCTTCATGCGTGCTTCGTCCGGCTTGGCAGCTGCCTGTGCAGCTGTATTCTTTTCCGGTTGCCTGCTTTCGTCCGGCATTCGTTTCTCCTCCCGGCAGTCATTGACCTGCCTGCCCTGTAATGCAAGGATTCACAGCTTCATTCCTTCTCCAGCTGTTCCTTGACCCATAACACTGAATCCTTCATGTCCTCCAGTACATGTTTCGGATCTACAGCATATAACTCAACAATCACATTTCCGTCATAATTCCTGTTCTTCAGCCTCCTGAGGATTTCAGCGATCCTGATATATCCGCTGCCAATCCTGCAGGCATATACCGGTTTTCCGTCACTGCATAAAAACGGAGTATCGCCTTCATGCCTTCGTTCGTTTGAACGGTCCTTCAGATGAACTGTCCGGATCTTCCCCGCAAACAGGTCGAACGCCTCTGTCTCATCCTCACGGAACATCGCAAAGTTTCCCGTATCGAAAGCGCAGCCCAGTCCGTCGACCGTCTTCAGGAAATACTCCAGGCCGGCAATACTGTTGTACGGAGAGGCAATGCCGTCGAAATCTTCCATCAGGATCGGTAAATTCCGTTTGTTTCCGTACTCAATCGTCCGCCGGACCCCGTCTGCCATCTTCTCCAGGTCGCGCTTCGTATTCCCTGTCGAATACATGCCCGGGATAATCAGGAAGTTACCGGCGCCGGCTTCCGCCGCCAGGTCAATCATCTCCCGGTATCTCTGCGTATCCGGATTTCCGGGAAAATCGCAGAAGCCATGCATTCCCTCGATCTTCAGGTCCAGTTTCTCCATGATGCATGACAGGCTGTCCCGGTCCCGCTTCCATGAATCCGGAGTGAGGTACAGCAGATCCATCCCGCAATGATGCAGCTCAGCTAATACGTCAGCCATTCCCTGGCCTGTTGCCTGCACTCCGTCACAGATATTCTCGTAGAATGCTGCAATTTTCATTCCAGCTTCCTCCTGCCATGTTCTCCGGAAATTTTACTCGTCCTCAGAATCGCTCTTTTTGTGCTTCCTGGAAATCACGAGCAGTACGATGCCGCCGATAAGAAGCAGGGCATATGGGGCAAAACGGGAAACGTATCCGGTCGGTGAAATGATGCTCAGGATGTTGGTGTATTGAATCTCAACATTACTGTCAACTCTCGGTGCAGCAGTTTCTGCGAACACAATGGTCTTTGTCTCATTGGCAGTGGCGGTTTTTTTGTCGCCGGGAAGATCGGCAGATGACGAATCATCAAAAATGACACCTTCCGCACTGTCTGTACCAATCTTTTGTGTAGCAGTTACAAAGTATGTTGTTCCTGTTACGTCATTTGTTTCAGTCACTTTGACTTTTGTACCATTGGGAATACCAATGTATTTGATTTTTCCTCCGTGGGCAATGGATGGTGTACCGTCCTTGTCTGCTGTTTCGACAGCGTCTTTACGGCCCACTTTATTCAATGTATTCGCTGAAACGTCATTTCCATTCACTGT
>CAMMYM010000028.1 GCA_946527725.1 uncultured Clostridia bacterium | reverse complement strand
GGGGGTTCCGCGGGCGTGGATGCCGTAATTGAGCAACAGATTCCGGCTGTCACCAAGGATTGCCATGGCGTCTTTTCCGCCGGCAACAAGCGCGTTGAGATCGTATGTCGGATAATTGGCCAACGCGAGCACACGGCACTGCATGTCGAGGACAACAAGGCATCCGTGCTCAGCGAGTGCGAGCGGATATTTGTCCCAATCCCGGTTGTGTATATCCGTTTTGTTGGCTTCACGCCAGTCTTCGGAGGCAAGTTTCGTTTCCTGGAGGTCACGGGTGGTATTCACGTTTTCCGCAAGGCAGCGCTCTGCCATTTGCTGATAGGAAGCATTCAGCGTCAGCTTGACGTTGTTGCCGTCTTTCGGCGGCGTATAATCCAGTTCGCGTACGACGCGGGACATCTGGTCACGTTCTACGATCCGTGCGCCTTTGCGCAGGGAAGAATTCTGGGTAAGCCAGTCCTCCATGGAAGATTCGATACCGTCACGCCCGATGGTATCGTTATAGGAATACCCTTTTGCACTCAGGTTCAGCCACATGGCGCGGGAAGGAATTGCTCCTGTATAACCGATGATCTGGGAGGCCAGCGTGGAGCGCGGATATACGCGTTTTGTGCCGACCTGGATGCTCATGCCGGGCAAAACCATGGAACGGGTTTCAATCTCGATGACCGTTTCGTAACGGACATCCTTGGCAATCACAATTGGCTGGGAGTTAAAGATGTTCATTTGCATTTCTGAATAAATGGCCATGATTTTCAGCATCATTTCTTCAGAAGTTGTTTCAGGGTCAATCTGGTATCTATTCCGGAACTGTTCGATACACTGCTCCGCAGTTTCATATCTCTTACTGGTCGCATAATTGTTTTTCCGCCACTGCGTTTCACGGGTCTTCAAAACAGTTTCGGAGACGCCGGAACCGAAATTAAACTGCCATTCTCCGGTTTCCGGATTGCGCTCAATGACATAACTGACCGCGATGGTTCCGCCGTTTTTCTCAATAATTCCGATGGTTTCAATAATGGATTTCGTATACTGGCTGTAGAGGGATTTTGAGTTTGCTGATGCATCCTTCTGGAAGGTAACGTTATAAATGAGTTCGTCCTCTGCCATTACGACAGAATCGGAAGTGGAAATGGAGCCGCGTTTACCGCGGAGGGCGATTGTTTTCGTCCGCGTGCTTTCCGCCTTTTCCTTGTAAACATCGGACTGGCGCAGCTGGAGATTGATCAGCCCGGAAACGAGCCAGACAAAAATAGCGAACAGAACAATCAGGAAAGCGGTATACCGCCAGTATTCAGCGGATTTTTTCTTTTTTTCGTTTGATTCCATACTGTTCACCTCTTTCTGTTCGAATTTATACCATGCTGTCAGCTTTTGCTGAAGACAACAGGTGCCGGACGAAGTACAGGCTGGTTCCTGTGGCGTCCGAACAGCAGGCGGCGGACCGGAAACTGAAGGAAGAGGCAAAGAAGCCCCGTCAGGATTACATCGGTCAGGCCGCGAAGGAAATGACTGACCGTCAGCGGTGAGCCGCCGAGGTAAATATAGGTAATCTGGACGACTTCATATATAAACGTATTCAGCACGGTGCACAGGACTGTACGCACCCAGGCAGGAAGCTCTTTTCGTTCACGGTTAATAACCCGTTCATATTCAAGCGTTTTCAGCGGTTTATCCGCAAAGGCGAATGAGCAGAACAACGTTGTCAGTGAATAAAGCGCAAGGTTCAGATAAGTTACGGAAGGCAGCATAATCTGCATGAGCAGGCCGTAAACCAGTCCAACCCAAAACGCGCGGAGTTTACCGTATGCTACCGTGACAATTCCGATCACAACGTAAAGAAGGTTCGGCGAGACCCCGAATACCTTTATATACGGCATGACACACACTTCGAGGAAATACCCAAGGACAGTAAGCAAAAGGAGAAGGGTATATTTCCGCACAAAACCTGTCTGCACGTCAATCATCCTCCTCGAACGTCATGTTATTCGGGTCGGGCGTGAAATACGGCGTAGCAGTCGGCGCAAAAGTAGGTGTCGGTGAAGGCGTCGGGTCATTGCTGAGGTTGACTACCTGATATTCAAACGGGGTTTCATCCGGCGTTGGTTCGGGAGTCATTGTCGGGGCCGGAGTGGGGGTCGGTGTCGCTGTGGGTTCAGGGGTCGGCGTCGGTGTGGCGTTTTCGTCAGGTTTTTCCGTCGGGGAGTCAAAAAGCGAAGCGGCAATTTGCGGTACTTCCGGAGAAGGCCGCGCGCTTTCAAGCGGAACAAGGTCGAGGTTAATCCTTCCGTTTTCGCGTCCTTCAATCGCTTCAGCCTTAGGTTTGTAGCGCAGGACTATTACGTATTCAAGGTGCTGGAAATCAACCTGAGGTTCAACAATGATGTATTGCTTGTTGGAATCCATTCCGCGGGTGCTTTCACGCACAATTCCGATCGGGATTCCTTTGGGGAAGGAAAGTCCGACGCCGGAAGTGACAACCAGGTCACCCGGCCTTGGAAGGTTATCGTCCGGCAGGTAATACATCCGGCACATAGGCGTTCCGTCAACGCCAAGGGTTCCCCGTATGGTACCCTGGTCGCGGGAAGACTGGATCAGTGCGGCAATGGACGCGTTGGAATCAATAACCGTACGGACTGTCGCTTTGTTCAGCTGTGTGTTTTCCGTATATCCGACAAGGGCTCCGGATATCGTGACGGCCATATAATCCTCGACGCCGTCAGCGGTTCCTTTATTGATCGTCATTGTCGAAAAATAATTCGCATCTGAACGCCCGATAACCGTGGCAACGATCGGGCGCATGTTTTCATTTGCTTTGACTTCATCCAAAAGGTCTTCATATGTTGAAAGCGTATGCTGCAATTCGTCTGCCAGCATTGCCTTGTAAACGAGCTGTTCATTCTCAGCCCTCAGCGCATTGTATTCATTTTCAATGTTGCTGCGCAGTTTCAACGTACGGAAATAACCGGCGACAGATTCAGTAATCCCTGAAAAGAAAGACTGAACAGGCGTTACCATTGTGCTGATTGCGTTTTCAGGAGCTCCGAGGATTGAAAAATCAGGAACAATCCGATGGAGAATATAAAATGCGGCAGTAAGCAGAAGCGCTACGGTGACAAGGGTAAGCGCCAGGCCACGGATAAAAGGATGCGGACGCCTTGTTTTCCTTGCGGGCAGGAGGTCATCTTCACCGCCAATTCCTGCCGGAATCGATGCCTTTTGTTTCCTGCCGGCGGGAAGATCAGGATCGTTTTCAGGAAGAGCCTGATCCGAATCGCTGCCTGCCGCACTTTCAGCGGAAGGCTTTCCGCGAAGCTTACGCACAGCTTCTTCAGGAGTATCAGACTGGAACGACGCGTCTCCGCTATCCGGGTCGTCATAGACAAAATCGTCAACTGCTATCGGTCGCGGATCATTATCAGACTGTTCTCCGCGGCGTTTCCTGGCCATACCTGTCACCTCCTTCTGAAAGGCTCAGCCCGATCATTTATACACGGGCTTTTCCGAACGCTTGTTCTGCGGGGATACAAGCTGTATGTTCTCTGTCAGGTATCCAATGCCGAGAATGCAGCAGTCTCCCGGGTCTTTTGCAAGAAGCACCGGCATTCCGACGCTTTCGGAAATAAACCTGTCAAGTGCAAACAGGCGTGCGGCATCGCCGGTCAGGTGGATCCCGCCCCGCATAATATCTGCTGCGAGTTCAGGCGGCGTCCTTTCGAGCACCCACCTGATTGCTTTTACGATCGCATTGCAGGGGCCTTTCAATGCTTCATAAGCCTGGGAAGAAGTGAAGCTGACAGTTCCTGCGGCTGTGTTCAGCTGGCTGATACCGCGAACAACGATGGACCGTTCCTCTTCCACGGGCAAAGCGGACGCAAGATCCTTTTTGATGTTTTCAGCGGTCCTGTTTCCAACAAGCAGGTTGCACTCTTTCCGAAGATAATCTACAAGCGCGTCATCGAACTTGTTGCCCCCGACCTGCACGCTTTGGGAAACAACAAGCCCGCCAAGCGAAATCACAGCAATATCCGTTGTTCCCGCACCGATATCAACAACAAGGTTTCCGACAGGATCATATACCGGCAGGCCGGTGCCGATGGCAGACGCGAATGGCTTCTCGATTAAAAATACATGCTTGGCACCCGCATAGCGGATTGCCTCCGTCAGTGCCTTGCGGTTTACATCATCCAGATTGCAGGGAACAGATGCAATGACCCTCGGTTTACCAAGGTACGAGATGCCGATTGCTTTCCGGAAAAAATATTTGAGCATCAGTTCTGCAATATCAAAATCAGCAACCAGCCCGTTCCGGATCGGATAAACAGGAGTCAGCCTTTCCGGGGAGCGGCCGAGGAGGAAACCGGCTTCATCGCCGACCGCCTGAACGGTATGCCGGTCCTCCCTGTCAAGAACAACAAGGGCTGGCTCGGAAATAATCACACCGCGCCCACGGACATAAATACTCACGTTTTCAGTACCGAGGTCAATTCCTATATCAGGTGCCCAAAATGGCATGTCTGTATCATCCTTTTCGATTTCTTTCGGGTTCAGCGGATATCGCTGAATGAATAACCGCTGCGGATCAGCAGCGTGCGGACCAGGTAGAGGGGCAGCCCGATGACGGAACTGAAACTGCCTTCCACACGGGAAATCCACAGGGATGCCCGCCCCTGAAGCGCATAGGCCCCTGCCTTATCCATCGGTTCTCCCGTTCGTATATAGGCAAGGATTTCTTCATCCGTAAGTGTACAAAAAGTAACATCCGACCTGTCGGAGCCTGTAAGAAGCTTCCCGGCAGGTGAAATGACAGAAACACCTGTATATACCTGGTGTATTCTGCCTGAAAGGCTGTGCAGCATTTCAATGGCGTCGCTTTCATCCTTCGGTTTTCCGAGCTTTTTTCCGTCAACGGAAACCAACGTGTCCGCAGAGAGGATGAAACGGCCGGGGTGAAGTGACGCAGCAGCTTTTGCCTTCCTTGCGGAAAGCTCTTCCACAGCCTGGTCCGCTGGAAGGCTGCATGTTTCATCAACATCGGGAGCTGCTGTTTCAAAGGGGATGCCGGCATGCGCCAGCAGTTCACTTCTGCGGGGTGAACAGGACGCAAGAATCAGTTTCTCCACTGGCTGCAGCTCCTTCCGTAAATGAATATACCCTGTTATTATAACATAAACCGATTCTGAATAAAAGTGTTTGACTGGCCAACAAATGGGAGGCTCCTGACAAACCGGGCCAAATTGACAAAAGAAGCATGTGAGCAATATAATACAATGAATATATGTGCCGGAGGAAACCCGATTATGACAAAAGCGCTGATTTCAGTTACGGGACTGGATACGACAGGCATCATCGCAAGCGTTGCAACAAAGCTGAGTGAGATGAATATCAATATCCTTGATATAACACAAACGATCCTTGACGGGTATTTTACGATGATGATGGTTGTTGACCTTGATGGCGCAAACCTTGGATTTGACGAGATCAATCAACGGCTCCAGCCGGTTCGCGAAGCAATGAACATGACCATCCATATGCAGCGGATGGATATTTTTGACGCGATGCACAGAATCTGACGGAGGGAACAGACATGATCGAAACGGGTGAAATCCTCCAGACGATGCGGATGATCCAGGAAGAAAATTTCGATATCAGGACCATTACACTCGGAATCAACCTGCTTGACTGTTCTGATCCTGACGCAGACAAATGCGCTGCACGGGTCTATGACAAGATTTGCAAAAAAGCGAAGGACCTGGTACGTACAGGCGAGGAAATCGAAACAGAATTCGGTATTCCGATTGTAAACAAGCGAATCAGCGTGACACCTGTAAGCCTGATCTGTCAGGCCGATCCTAGGCCGGTCGCACGCGCGCTGGACCGTGCAGCAAAAGAAGTCGGGGTCAATTTCCTGGGGGGATATTCCGCCCTGATGCACAAGGGTGCTACGCTCGCAGATGAAAGGCTGCTTGCTTCCATACCTGAAGTGCTGAGCGAAACGAAGCTCTTATGTTCGAGTGTAAACGTTGCCTCAACCAGAACGGGCATCAACATGAACGCTGTCCGTGAAATGGGAGAAATCATAAAAAAAACAGCTGAGAAGACCGCGGGGCAGGACGGCCTGGGTTGTGCAAAGCTTGTGGTCTTTGCCAATGCTGTGGAAGACAATCCGTTCATGGCCGGGGCATTTTGCGGTGTGGGAGAACCTGAATGTGCCATCAATGTCGGCGTATCAGGACCGGGCGTCGTGAAGGTTGCGCTGGAATCAGTACGGAACCAACCCTTTGATATCATCGCTGAGACAATCAAGCGAACGGCTTTCAAAATCACAAGGGTCGGCCAGCTTGTCGCCAGGGAAGCAAGCCAGCGCCTGAATATTCCGTTCGGCATTGTTGACCTCAGCCTGGCTCCTACACCGGCCAGGGGAGATTCAGTTGCCCATATTCTGACGGAGATGGGCCTTGAAATGGCAGGAGCCCCGGGAACGACAGCTGCCCTCGCGCTGCTGAATGATGCCGTCAAAAAGGGCGGCGTCATGGCAAGCAACCATGTGGGCGGTTTAAGCGGTGCCTTTATCCCTGTCAGCGAGGATATCGGCATGATCGAAGCTGCTGCGGCAGGAGCACTGACGATTGAAAAGCTGGAAGCGATGACGTGCGTATGTTCGGTTGGACTTGATATGATTGCAATTCCGGGAGATACTTCTGCCGCAGCAATCAGCGGTATCATAGCTGACGAAGCCGCCATCGGAGTGGTAAACAACAAAACGACAGCAGTGCGTGTGATTCCTGCTGTCGGAAAAAAGGCAGGAGACCGCGTCGAATTCGGCGGCTTGCTGGGGTACGCCCCGGTTATGCCTGTAAATCCGATGAAAAACGATGCTTTTATTGCACGGGGCGGAAGGATTCCCGCACCGCTACATTCCCTCCGAAACTGATCAATCTTGTGAGGATTTTATGAGCAATTATGTAGACCATGTAAGGATTACAGCAAAAGCTGGCAACGGCGGAAACGGATCGACGTCTTTCCACAGGGAAAAGTATGTCATGAACGGCGGGCCGGACGGCGGCGACGGCGGTAAAGGCGGGGATATCGTTTTTCTGGCAGATGAGAACAGCCACACACTGCTTGATTTCCGCTATAAAACGAAATATACCGCCGATAACGGCGCAGACGGCGCATCCAACCTGTGCAACGGCAAAAACGGGGAGGACCTGCTGATTAAGGTTCCTGTCGGAACTGTTATCCTGGACGACGAAACGGGAAAAGTGCTTGCTGATATGGATCTACCAGGCGAAAAGCGCGTGCTGCTGAAAGGCGGCAAAGGCGGCTGGGGGAACAGGCATTTCGCCACGCCAACAAGGCAGGCGCCGAACTTTGCAAAACCAGGGATCAAAACGCAGGTACGCACATTAAGAATGGAACTGAAAACTATAGCCGATGTCGGACTTATCGGTTATCCGAATGTCGGAAAGAGTTCGATTCTCAGCGTTGTGACAAGTGCACGGCCCAAAGTCGGCAATTACCACTTTACGACACTGACGCCGAATCTCGGGATTGTCCGCCGCTTTGGCAAAGATATCGTGCTTGCGGATATTCCGGGACTGATCGAAGGCGCAGCGGACGGTGCGGGGCTAGGACACGATTTCCTGAGGCATGTTGAACGGACCAGGTTGCTGCTGCATGTTGTCGATATTTCCGGAAGCGAGGGGCGGGATCCGATTGATGACCTGGATCGGATCAATACAGAGCTTGACCATTACGGGAAACTCTCGGAGCTGCCTCAGATCATCGTCTGCAACAAAACGGATCTTCCCGGCGCAGAAGAGAACCTGAAGCGTATGAAAGCGCTTGGAGAGGGAATGGGCTGTCCGGTCTTCGCAGTCAGCGCAGCCACGCATCAGGGTTTTGAAGAGCTGCTTGATGAGACGGCCCGCATACTGGAAACCCTTCCGCCTATCCTCCATTATCAGGAGGAGGCAGATGACATTGACGAGATTCGTCCGGATGATACATTTGAGATTGTGATGGACGGACCCGTCTTTGAAGTCGTCGGCCCCGGCATGGAAAGACTTATCGACAGCGTCAATTTTGACGATATTGACAGTACGAACTGGTTCCACAGAATGCTCCGCAAGCTTGGCGTCATCGATGCACTCCGGGAAAAAGGCGCAAAAGAAGGATCCACAGTCCGGATTGCGGAAATGGAATTTGATTTTGTGGAATAATGGCGGAATGATGAAGGAAAGGATAGAAGAATATGACAGGAAAACAGCGTGCAAGCCTGAGGGCGATGGCAAATACGATTGAAACGATTCTTTACATTGGCAAAGAAGGAATTACAGACCATACCGTAAAAGAATGCTATGACGCCCTGGAAGCCAGGGAGCTGATCAAAGGGTGCGTACAGCAGGGAGCGCCCATCAGCGCCCGCGAAGCATTGACGGAACTGTGTTCAAAAACTGGAGCGGAGCCGATCCAGCAGATCGGACGCCGTTTTGTCATGTTCCGTCCGAGCAGGGAAAATCCGCGCATTGTCATTGAATGACTTTTTATGGGAAGGTTATGGACAGAATGAACAAAAGCAACCAGATCAGCGATTACAGGGGCGGAAGGATCCACCTGATCGGCATCGGCGGAAGCAGTATGAGCGGCCTCGCTGAGATGCTGATCGACCAGGGCTACCGGGTCAGCGGAAGCGACCGGGATGAGGGATATCTGATTCACCATGTTCGCGAAAAGGGCGGACAGGTTATGATCGGCCACTGTGCCGGGAATGTGCATGGGGCAGACCTGGTGGTTTATTCTGCAGCAATTCCCGCGGATAATCCGGAACGTGTTGAAGCGGATCGCCTCGGCATCCCGTCTATTGAAAGGGCGGTGCTGCTGGGACAGCTGATGGCGGGATTCAAAAAATCCGTCGGGATATGCGGAGCCCATGGCAAAACGACCGTGACATCCATGATCAGCCAGATCCTGCTGGAAACAGGCAAGGATCCAAGTATCGCCATCGGCGGCCGGCTTGATGCCATCGGAGGAAGTACGAGGGTCGGCCACAGTGATATTTTCGTTGCTGAGGCATGTGAATTCAACCGATCCTTCCTCCAGCTCCGTCCGACGGTTGCCGTCGTGCTCAATATTGACGCAGACCATCTTGACTGTTATAAAGACCTGGACGAAATTGAAGAGACATTCGGGATGTATCTCCGGCTGCTGCCGGAAGACGGCATCGCTATCGGAAACGGAGACGATCCGAGGGTCCGCAGGCAAATTGAAAAGCTTCACTGCAGGAAGGCCTTTTTCGGATTGCGTGCTGAAAACGACTGGTTCCCTGAACAGATGGAAGAAGACAGTTTCGGCTGTATAACCTTCCTGCTGAGGCATCGGAATGAAGCTCCCTTACAGGTCCGGATGGCTGTGCCGGGATCATTCAATCTGATGAACGGCCTTGCAGCCATTGCCGCAGCCGATGAGCTCGGTGTACCGGCTGAAAGGTCAGCGGAAATCCTCGGCCGGTTTTCAGGCGCTCACAGGCGTTTTGAAAAGACAGATGAGATCGACGGTGTGGAAATTTTTCACGATTACGGTCATAACCCGACGGAGATGCGCAACGCGTTGTCCATTGCAAGGAAGCGCTGTAAAGGCAGGTTGTGGGCGGTGATGCAGCCGCATACTTTCAGCCGGGTCAGAACGTTGTTCGACCAGTACCTGACATGCACAGAAACCGCCGATTTTACCCTTGTTACGGATATCTGTGCTGCAAGGGAGCCGGATCCGGGCGACCTCAACAGCGGAATGATCGTTGAAGGCATGCTCCGGAACGGAATCAACGCAAAATGGACACCGACTTTTGATGATACGGAAAGATGGCTGCGGAGCAACTGGCGTGCGGGTGACCTGGTTCTGACGATGGGGTGCGGAGACATTAATTTACTTAATGATCAGATCCACCGGCACGAGACGGAAAAGAAATGAAAGGGAAGTGGCTTTCCATGCATCCGAGAAACAGGCGGGTAATCCGTACGGACCTGCTGCAGGAAAATATGCAGCGGATCCGGAATGCTGTTCCTTCCGGAGTGAAAGTCATGGCTGTCGTCAAAGCGGACGGGTACGGACATGGTGCCGCTGAAACCGCACGCGCGGCCATCGCCGGAGGAGCGGATATGCTGGCTGTGGCTGCTGTCGCAGAAGGATCCTTCCTGCGGAGATCCGGCATTACTGCCCCGATCCTTGTACTGGGGGCCGTTACAGCTGCGGATGTCGCCGAAGGTGTCGAAAACGGCCTGATTCAGACAGTTTGTTCACCGGAAATGCTCCTCCTGTGTGAAAATGCAGCATCAGCCATGAATAAACAGACCGAAGTCCACATTAAAATAGACACCGGGATGGGCAGAATCGGCGTGCGTAACGGGGATGAACTCAAGGCTTTGCTGGAAAGCGCGGATGCGGCGGATCATGTCAGGATTACAGGTGCATTTACTCATTTTTCGGATGCAGACGGTGACAGCGACGGCATGGCATACACCGAGAAACAGTTTTCCCTTTTCAGAGAGCTTTCCGGGATGATTCCGGGGAGAATTCTCCGACACTGCGCAAATTCAGCTGCGATCCACAGGCGGCCTGACATGGCGATGGACATGGTCCGGGCCGGAATCAGCCTTTACGGTTATCCGCCTGTTCCTGAAAATGACCTCCGGCTGGCACCCTGTATGCGATGGACTGCAAAGATCAGCTATATTAAAGAAGTGCCTCCCGGTGTATACATCAGTTACGGCCGGACATTCAGGACAGAAAAGCCGATGCGGATCGCAACCGTTACCTGCGGCTATGCAGACGGATACCACAGGGCAGCCAGCGGAAAAGCTGAAGTCCTGATCCACGGGAAAAGGGCGCGTATCCTCGGAAGGATATGTATGGACCAGATGATGGCAGATGTCAGCGACATTCCTGAAGCTTTCCCGGAGGATGAGGTTGTCCTGATCGGTCAGGACGGCAGCGATCAGATTACTGCAGAAGACATCGCTTCCTGGAGTGGCACCATCAGTTATGAGATCCTGCTGAGTGTAGGAAGCCGTGTTGAACGTGTTTTCGAGGACACTGAAAAGAAAGGGGATACACATCAATGAAGGAAAAGAAGACTGCTCCGGAAAAATCAAAACCATTCCTGACCGGAGCTCCGACGGATGAAAACACTGTAAAGCAGGCACTGAAATTCTTCGGCATGATGCTGCTGATCATCTTTATGTCTTTCCTTGTATGTTCAATGACCGGGTTCAATTCCAGGATTCTCAGTATTATTGTCAATCTTGCCGTAGAAGGATTGATTCTCCTTGTTGTTTACACTAAGGGGGCCGATCTCGGCACGGATGGCGTCGTACGCGGCGAAATCCTTTACCAGCATATCCAGAAAGGAATCGACGCAGCAGAAAGCGAGAAAAGAATACCGTTCAACAAAATGAAAGGCTTCATCATTGGCCTGCTCGGATCGGCTTTATTCCTTGTTTTTGCAATTTTGCTTGCGGTGACGACCAAAAAACAAATGACTGGCGCCGGAGTGCTTCCATCATGGACAGAAGGATTCATACGGAGGTCGGAATTCAGGAATGCCCTGGCACAGTACATCCAGCCTTCCGGCATCACATTCACCGATATCATGCGGATACTTGTCCGAATGATGCTGATGCCGTTTGTCAGCATGGTTGGGGCGGATAATACGGATATCCTGCTGGTGCTTGAAAGGATCAGCCCGCTGCTGGTACTGTTTGCGCCCGCAGCTTACGGAGCAGGATACCTGACCGGGCCTGCAAGGCGCAGGCGGGTGCATACAGAGATCGCGAAGAATACCCGCAAACGGATTATGAAGGAAAAGAAAGAACAGAAAGCACGCAGAACGATCGCGCTGAAAGAACCCAAACAGCTGAACTGATGAAAGCGGAAGGATGAGGGCCTGAACGTATGCGGATCATAGCCGGAAGCGCCCGAAACAGGCGGATTGAAGCACCTGAGGGAAAACACACGCGCCCGACGCTTGACAGGGTACGCGAAAACCTGTTTAATATCCTCCAGACCAGGATATATGCCTCTGTTGTGCTTGACCTTTTTGCCGGCAGCGGGGCACTTAGCCTGGAAGCATTAAGCAGGGGCGCCCGTTCAGCAGTGATGTGCGATATTGACAGGAATGCGAACCGTGTCGAACGCATGAATACCGAATCACTTGGCTTTACCGACAGGACGGAGATCTATTGCTGCGATTGGCATACCGCCCTGAAAAAACTGCAGGACAGGCAAATGCAGTTTGACCTGGTTTTCCTGGATCCGCCTTATGTCATGACAGACCTCAGGGCTGTCCTTGACCGGCTATATCCGTGTGTCAGGAACGACGGACTGGTAATTATCGAGCATGAAGCAGGAAAGGCTGTTATCACCGGTGAAAGATTCAAAGTTTGCGATGAGCGCAGATGGGGTTTTTGCGGGATGACCTTCCTGGAGAAAACGGCGGAAGAAAGCAACCAGGCTGAAAACAGCCAGGATGAAACGGAGGGGATGAGATGAGCTCCTGTGTTTTCCCGGGATCCTTTGATCCGTTGACAAACGGCCACCTGAACCTGATCCTCCGTACCGCTGCAATGTACGATGAGGTAAACGTAACCGTCATGGTAAACCGTTCAAAGCCTGGATGCATACCCTATGAAGAAAGGGTCAGGATGATCAGGAAGGCATGCGCCGAAATTCCGAATGTGCGGGTAGAAATGTGGAACGGACTTCTTGCAGACTATATGCGAAACCATCCCGGAGCCGTTGTCGTCCGCGGCGTCCGGAACGTGCTGGAATTTGAACAGGAAATGAATGCAGCTGCCATAAACAGGCGGCTGTTTCCTGGACTGGAAACCGTTCTGATCCCGGCAACGGACGAGTTTGAAGAGGTTTCTTCTTCCGCTGTGCGCGAAATAGCGTCATTCGGCGGGGATTACAGCTGCTTCGTACCGGCGTGCAACCGGAACGAACTGAAGAAATGGCTGAAACGCAAAGAATAATAAATCAGGAGGTATCCTTATGCCAAGCGAAATCAACAGTGCTGAACTCTGCCTCAATGCCATCCAGTCCCTGCAGGAACAGCTGCGCGGGGCAAAACGGACGCTGATCAACAGTGAAACCTGTATCGTGAACCGGAGCATCATGACATCTAACCTTGAATACCTGAAGGATAACCTGCCGAAAACTGTTGAAATCGCTGCCCGTATTGTTGAAGAAGAAGAGCAGATACGTACGGAAACTGAACAGAAGCGTACAGAAATCCTCGGAAACGCAAATACCCAGGCACAGAACATGGTTAATGAAGCGGGGCAGAAGGCGCACCAAATGATGGAGCAGGCGACACAGGAAGCGAACGCAATGGTTGACCGTGCCGGGAAGGAAGCCAATGCCTGCATTGATGCTGCAAAATCGGAAGCACAGCGTATCGTCCAGGAAGCCGAAAAAAAGGCCCAGGAACTGGTCGAGGAAGAGAATATCGTCCGCAGGGCCAGGGTGGAAAGCGAGGAGCTGCGTGAAAGTGCAAAAACAGACGCGGCAAACCTCCACAAAAACACTCTTGATTATATCGATTCGCTGCTTGCAGAGACGGATCGCAAAATGAGTGAACTCATAAACAACATCCGTCTTGAAAGGAACGAAATCAGGAATCACCGCTGATACCTTCCGCGTTTTGTACAAAATGCACAAAGAAAAAAAGGAAATGCTTGTAAGAACGGGCAATTCCTTTTTTTGCTGACAAAGCATATAATGTCAACAGTTGGACATTGTCCTGAATGAACGAAGGAGGAAAAACAAATGGCAAGTGTATCTCTCCAGCATATCTACAAGGTTTATACCGGTAACGTGACGGCTGTCAGCGACTTCACACTGGATATCGAAGACAAGGAATTCATCGTTCTGGTTGGTCCTTCCGGCTGCGGAAAATCCACGACCCTGCGCATGGTCGCCGGCCTGGAAGAAATTTCTGACGGCGAACTGTATATTGGCGACAAGCTCGTCAATGACGTAGCCCCCAAGGATCGCGATATCGCAATGGTGTTCCAGAACTACGCACTGTATCCGCACATGACCGTTTATGATAACATGGCATTCGGCCTGAAACTGCGCAAGACCCCCAAGGATGAAATCAAGCGCCGTGTTGAAGAAGCTGCAAAGATCCTGGACATTGCACACCTGCTTAACCGTAAGCCGAAGGCCCTGTCCGGCGGCCAGCGCCAGCGTGTTGCCCTGGGACGTGCTATCGTCCGTGAGCCGAAGGTATTCCTCTTCGACGAACCTCTGTCCAACCTGGATGCGAAGCTGCGTGTTGCCATGCGTACCGAAATCACGAAGCTCCATCAGCGCCTGCAGACAACCTTCATCTACGTTACCCATGACCAGACCGAAGCTATGACAATGGCCAGCCGTATCGTGGTTATGAAGGACGGCGTTGTGCAGCAGGTCGATACGCCCCAGAACCTGTATGACTATCCGGCAAATGAATTCGTCGCCGGCTTCATCGGCAGCCCCCAGATGAACTTCTTCAATGTGAAGCTAGAACGCCAGGGTCAGGATGTTGTTGCCCTGTTTGGTGACAATAAGATCATTGTTCCCGAGAAGAAGATCTCCAAGTTTGTTGATGAAAGCTACATCGGCAAGGACGTTGTGATGGGTATCCGTCCGGAAAATATCTCTGATGACGAAGCGAAGCTTGCTGAGTTCTCCACCGCCACCATCGATGTGGATGTCGAAGTAACCGAACTGATGGGCTCTGAAACCTACCTGTACCTGAGCACCACCGGCAAAGACGGCAACATTATTGCCCGTGTTGATCCCAGGACCTCCAGCAGGGCCGGCAGCAAGATCAAGATTGCTTTCGACACCAACCACCTGCATTTCTTCGATAAGGAAACCGAAAAGACCATCCTGAACAAGTAATCAGGACGTTATGAAACAGGGAACAGGGGCCGGATTTATCCGGCCTCTGTTTCTGTTGCCCAAACCAGCATGATTTTCTGATGAAAGCTTTTGAAGTACATCTTATTCCTGACCAGGACTGTTCAACTGTGACCGGTGAATTTTCAGGTAAGGCACCTTCCTGAGATCCTCCATCGTCGTAGCAGGTTCCCGGTAACCATATGCAAAACCGGCACCGACAGAAATCCTGTTGTAGGAGCCGCCTGCAACCTGTAAAAAAAGGATTTCATCATCACTGACTGCATATACGACAGCACTGTGTGCGTACTTTTTTCCGTTGGCTTCGAATTCGGTCCGCAGCACGTCGCCTACGCGCAATCCTTCTGACGCATCTAGATTGTAAAAATAATTCCAGTTCTTATACAGGTTATATTCTCCTGAAAGCAGGTAGCCGATGAATTGCGCAAAACCGAAGCATTCTCCATGACCGGAGAGAATGGAGCCTTTCACATCCGGGCGAATCAGGTTGGCCAGCCACCGGCACCCGTAGATTCCGTGTTTGTAACCTCTTTTGCCATTTTTATTTACGGTTGAATCCGTCCATCCCGGCGCATTTTCCAAACCATGGAAAGTCTGGGGCTTCCAGGCCTGGGTTGTCCAGAACCACCCGTCATAGAGCTCATATTCATCGATAATCCTGTCAAGGTTTTCCGTAGTGAATTCGCCCTGGAACCTGTCGTCGGCAAATTCAAACGAACCATAGGAAGCCAAAGCTTGCGATGCAAATAAACAAACGAGCAAAACAGACGCGATAAAAATCCGAGCTTTTTGCTCCATTGCAATCGCCTCCTTTGTAATACGGTTTTATTATACCCATTTCAGTTCACTTTTCAACATAGGCGATCAACTTGACGAAGCAGCCGGTCTTGATTATTATTGAACATGAGAAAGGAGGATGCCAGATTGCATGGAAAATGATATTCAGATTTCGATCCGGCAATTCTCCGAAACTGATCCTGCTGTGTTGGAGAAGCTGAAGAATATACCGGAACATATCCTTTATAAAAACGATACAGCATACATCCTTGCTGACAGGGCTGTTTACACATGCAAAATAACGCCTGAAACCATTGCCTTGCTTCAAACGATACGCCCGCACACACCGCCGGGGTTTGCTGTCAGCAAAAGGGAACAGGCAGTGCTTGATGCGCTGACCGGCCATCCGGATCCGGAAGCGCTGCACCGACTTGGGTACAAAGACCGGATACAGCGCTGTGTTATCCTGCTTGGTTTTTCGCAGGAAATCCGCAATGAAACAATCCGTGAACTCATCCCGCTGGAAGGGAAGGCCTGCGTCGTGTTTCCCGGAAACAGGGAAGCCGTTCTCCTTGTACATAC
>CAMMYM010000027.1 GCA_946527725.1 uncultured Clostridia bacterium | reverse complement strand
CCAAGGACGACGTGAACCTGGCTTCCGCTTTCAACGCGATTATTATCGGCTTCAATATCCGCCCGGATGCTTCCGCGCGGGAAGCCGCCGAGAAAGCCAAGGTGGACGTGCGGCTTTACACCGTCATCTACAAGGCCATCGAGGATATGGAACTGGCCATGAAGGGCCTGCTGGAGCCGGAATACCGCGAAGTGCTGCTTGGCCATGCGGAAGTCCGCAACGTCTTCAAGATCACCGGCGCCGGCATCATTGCAGGCTGCTACGTCACGGACGGCAAGGTGCAGCGCAACGCACAGGTGCGCCTGCTGCGTGACAACGTGGTCGTGCATGAAGGCAAGCTGAGCAGCCTGCGCCACCTGAAGGACGACGTGAAGGAAATGGCAGCCGGCTATGAATGCGGTATGAGCCTGGAAGGCCACAACGATATCAAGGAAGGCGATATCGTCGAGTGCTTCATCATGGAGGAAATTCCGCGGTAAAGGATAAGATATGAACAGCTATCAGAGAATTGACAGGATTTCGGAAGAAGTCCGCCGCGAGGTGGACGCCATCATCCGGGAGGAACTGGGGGATCCGAGGATCAGCGGTACGTTTTCGATTACCCGGGCGGAAGTCACGGGCGACCTGCGGTACGCGAAGATCTACGTCAGCGTGCTGGAGGACGATCGCCGGGATGACTTGCTGGACGCGCTGAAGAGCGCAAAGGGATTCATCCGCCGCGCCCTCGGGAAGCGCATGATCATCCGGTACAGCCCTGAGCTGATTTTTATCAGCGACAAGAACATCGAATACGGTGTCCATATTGCCAAAGTGCTGGCAGAAACCGTAAAGCCGGAGGAAAACGCGGATGGAAACGATGAGACGGAATCCTGAAGCCATTGCCCGCTGTATCAGGAACGCGAAGACGATTGCGGTGGCCAGCCATATCAATCCCGACGGGGATACACTGGGAAGCGCCGCGGCGATGGCCCTTGCCCTGGAAGCAACGGGAAAGGAAGTTTTCCTTTTCTGTGACGGCAAGATTCCGGACCAGCTGAGCTTCCTGCCGGGCGCGGACCGCTTCCGCGTTCCCGCAGGCGGCGAAGGCCCCTTTGACCTCCTGCTGTCGGTGGATGTCAGCGACGAGAAGCGCATGGGTGCCTGCGCAGCGCTGAAAGCGGTGAGCAGCATGACCGCGCAGATCGACCATCATCCGACCAATCCGCTTTTCATGCAGGAAAACAGCGTGGACGGCAATGCGGCGGCGACCTGCGTCCTGATCCGGGAGCAGCTGGCCGTGCTCGGGATTCCGCTGACAAAAGAGATCGCCATTTGCCTGTATACGGGGATCAGTACGGATACGGGCAATTTCGCGTTTTCATGTACGGACGCAGAGACGTTCCGGGTGATGGGCGAACTGATGGAGCAGGGGCTTCCGCTGGTGGAACTGAACAATATCCTGTTCCGCGTGAAGAGCCGGGAGCAGATCCTGCTGCTGGGCAAAGCACTGGGCAGCCTTGCTTTCCGCGGAAACGGCCGGATCGCCGTCATGACGCTGACAAAGGCTGATTTCCTGGCCTGCGGCGCGCTGAGCGAGCACGCGGACACGCTCGTGAATTACGGGCTGGATACCAGGGGGACGGAAATGGCGGTGCTGGCCAGGGAAGCCGACGGCGGGCAGGTGAAATTCAGCCTGCGGGCAAAGAACCCGTTCCGGGTGGACGATATCGCCATCCGGTTCGGCGGCGGCGGGCATCCGCAGGCGTCCGGAATCACCATGCAGGGCCCCCTGGAGGCGTGCGTGGAGCGCGTGGTTGCAGCCATGGCAGAGAAAGTGGCAGACGAATAATTACAGTATTGGATGTAGAGTTGCTGACGCATGAACGGATTTTTTAACATTATGAAACCGGCAGGCATGTCGAGCGCGGCCGTGGTGGCCGTGATGAGGCGCCTGACGGGCGAAAAGCGTACAGGCCATGCCGGCACGCTGGATCCGGAAGCCGCAGGCGTACTTCCCATTATGACGGGAAAGGCCGCGCGGCTTTTCGATTATCTGGTGGACAAGGAAAAGGAATATGAGGCGGTGTGCGCTTTCGGCACAGCTACGGATACGCAGGACGCCACCGGCACGGTGACGGAAACAGGCACCAATTACCCGGACCTGGAAACCGTACGGGAAAAAGCCGGGGCGCTTGTCGGGGAGATCCGGCAGACGCCGAGCATGTACAGCGCGATCAAGGTCGGCGGGAAGCCGCTGTATGCGCGCGCCAGGAACGGCGAAACCGTGGACGTGCCGGAGCGGACCGTTACGGTGAAGAGCATCGAGGTGACCGGGGAGGAGCCCGGCCACGGGGTTGCGCTGAAGGTGCGCTGCGGCCGGGGAACGTATATCCGGACCCTGTGCGCCGACCTGGGAAAACTCTGCGGCTGCCCTGCGCATATGCGGAGCCTGCTGCGGACACGCAGCGGCGTGTTTACCGCGGAAACGGCCATGACGCTGGATGAAGCCAGGGCGCTTGCGGCGGAAGGACGGCTGGCGGAAAGAATGCTGCCGCCGGATTACCCGCTGGCGCACCTGAGGCGGGTCGATATCCCCGCAAAATACGCAAAACAGGTCGCGGCAGGGGCAAAGATTCCTGCAGGCGCGGCCGGAGGAGAAAGGCCCGGGAAAGATGAGAACCTCCGGGTATACCTGAACGGCGAATTCTGGGGTATCGTCCGCAGGGACGGGGATTTGCTGGTGTGGAAAGCGCAGATCGCACCGGAGGCCGGCAGCTGACAGCCGGCGGAGCGTCCGTCATTTTATGTCAGGGAACAGGAACAGGTAATATGCGAGTATTGGGAATCGAAAAGACGCCGGAAAAACGGGTGCTGGCGCTGGGAACGTTCGACGGGGTGCACCGGGGCCACCAGGCCTTGCTGGAAGCCGGGAAACGGTATGCACGGGAGCATGGGATCCTGCTGCGGGCCTGCTCCTTCGACAGGCATCCGCTGGAAGTGCTCCGCCCGGAGTACGCGCCGAAACTGCTGACGACCCAGGCGGAAAAGGAAGCGCTGATGGCGCAGTACGGCGCGGACGAACTGCAGCTG
Source organism: uncultured Clostridia bacterium (assembly GCA_946527725.1). Classification (GTDB taxonomy): domain Bacteria; phylum Bacillota; class Clostridia; order Christensenellales; family Aristaeellaceae; genus Aristaeella. The sequence continues at coordinate 13,329 of CAMMYM010000027.1, read as the reverse complement.
TTTCCCTTTACGCGGGAGACGGCGGACATGACGCCGGAAGCGTTCCTGGGCATGCTGCGGGATTCGGTATCCCTTTGCGCCGTCGTCGCCGGATGGAACTACACTTTCGGGAAAGGCGGCAGGGGCAGCGCGGAGATGCTCAGGCAGGACGGCCTCGAAAACGGATATGACGTGATGATCATTCCGCCGGTTATGACGGAGGACGGACAGGCCGTTTCCTCCACGCTGGTGCGGGAGAAACTGCAGGAAGGGCGCATCGGGGAAGCCGGGAAGCTGATGGGCCATCCCTACGAGCTGTACGGGACGGTGGCGGGCGGAAAGCACCTCGGGCATGCCATCGGGGTTCCGACAGCCAATGTACAGGCGGATCCGAGGAAACAGCTGCCGGCTTTCGGGGTGTATCCCTGCCGGATGACCGTACAGTCGGGAAATACGCTCCCGGCCGTCATGAATGTCGGGACGCAGCCGACGCTGCCGTCCGGAAAGGTGACGGTGGAGGTCCATGTGCTGGACGGGGAGCCGGAGCTTTACGGGCAGGAAGTTACGCTGTATCCGGGGGATATGATACGCCCGGAACGGAAGTTCGATTCTGTAGAGGCGCTGACGGACCAGATCCGGAAAGACCGGCAGGCTGCGCGGGAATGGATTGCAGCGGCCGGAAAAGGCTGAAACATGGCAAAGATGGTCAGAAAACAGGCGTTCCGCTGCCTTGCGTGACAGGAATACGGAATGCTATAATAAATGGTCTGAAGATATTACAGGCCAGACGAGAAGCTGAGGAGGAACGACATGCCAGCGACCAAGTTCGACAAGGAGTCCATCAAAAATACCATCGTTGGAAAAATCCAGCGGTATAACGGACTGACCATTGATGAAGCTTCCAATCGCCAGATCTACCGTGCAGTGGCATCCACCGTACGGGACCAGATCATGCAGAAGATGATTACCAGCCGGGAAGCGTGGAGGAAACAGAAGGGCAAGAGCCTCTATTACCTGAGCGTTGAATTCCTGATGGGGCGCAGCATGTACTGCAACATGCTGAACCTGCTTTCCACGAAGGAATACACGGAAGCGCTCAAGGAGCTGGGCATCGATATCAAGGATATCCTGAAGGAAGAACCGGAACCCGGCCTGGGCAACGGCGGCCTCGGCAGGCTGGCGGCCTGCTTCCTGGACAGCCTGAGCAGCCTGGACCTGCCGGCCATGGGCTGCACAATCCGCTATGAATACGGCCTGTTCCGCCAGAAGATCGTGGACGGGCAGCAGGTGGAGATGCCGGACAACTGGCTGGAAAACGGCAATATCTGGGAAACCGCCATGATGGAAGACGCCTGCGAGGTGCACTTCGGCGGCCATGTGGATGAAATCATGCTCAACGGCCAGCAGAAGTTCGTAACCAGGGATTATTACACGGTCGAAGCGGTGCCTTACGATATGCCGATCGTGGGATATGACGCCACGATCGTGAATCCCCTGCGGATGTGGTCCGCCCGCAGCCCGAAGAAGCTTGACCTGAACAGCTTCGGCGAGGGAAGGTATGTACAGGCTTCCGAGGAAATCGAACTGGCGGAAGCGATCAGCAAGGTGCTGTATCCGGAAGACCGGCACTATGAAGGCAAGATGCTGCGGCTGAAGCAGCACTACTTCTTCACCAGCGCTTCCCTGCAGTACATCCTGAAGGATTACAAGAAGCGGTTCGGCAACGATATGAGCAAGCTGCCGGAGAAGGTCGTCATCCATATCAACGATACGCATCCGGGCATGGCAGTCCCGGAACTGATGCGCCTGCTGATCGACGAGGAAGGCCTTGGCTGGGATGAGGCTTCCGCCATTGTCCAGAAGACCATCGCCTATACAAACCATACCATCATGGCGGAAGCCCTGGAGAAGTGGCCGGTGAACATGGTGCAGCAGCTGCTGCCCCGGTGCTACCAGATCATCTGCGAGATGAACCGCCGGCTGTGCGAACGGCTGTGGAACTATTTCCCGGGAGACTGGGACCGGATTGCCCGGATGGCGATTGTCAGCTACGACAACATCCATATGGCCAATATGTGTGTGGCGATGAGCTATTCCGTGAACGGCGTCAGCCAGCTGCACGGGGAAATCCTGAAGGATGAGACATTCCACGACTACAACCTGGTGATGCCGGAGAAATTCAGCGCGATCACCAACGGCATTACCCACCGCCGCTGGCTGATGAGCTGCAACCCGGAACTGACGGACCTGATCAATGAATCGATCGGAACGGACTGGATCAAGAATCCGGAGAAGCTGAGCGACCTGAAGCCTTTCGCGGACGACGCCGCTTTCCGCGACAAATTCGCGAAGATCAAAATGCACAACAAGGAACGGCTGGCCGTGATGCTGAAGGAACGGCAGGGCGCTGTTGTGGATCCTTCCTTCATGTTTGACGTCCAGGCAAAACGCCTGCACGAGTATAAGCGGCAGATGCTCAACGCCCTGCACATCCTGGTGCTGTACAACCGGATCGTGAACGACGAGAGCTTCACGATGGAACCCCGGGTGTTCATTTTCGGCGCGAAGGCAAGCCCCGGTTATTACCGCGCAAAGCAGATTATCCGCTTCATCTGCGCCCTCAGCGAACTGATCGCGAAGCATCCGCGGGCGAGCAAAATGCTGCAGGTTGTTTTCCTGGAAAACTATGACGTAAGCAGCGCGGAAGTACTGATTCCCGCGGCGGAGGTTTCCGAGCAGCTGTCCACTGCCAGCAAGGAAGCCAGCGGAACGGGCAACATGAAGTTCATGATGAACGGCGCGGTGACGATCGGCACCATGGACGGCGCAAACGTCGAGATCAGCCAGCAGGTCGGAATGGACAACATCTACATTTTCGGCATGCGGAGCGATACCGTGCGGGATATGTACCGCGAGCATACCTACAATCCCATGAGCATTTACGAGTCGAACCATGAGATCCGGCTCGCCATGACCCAGATGATCGACGGCACCCTGATGCCGGGAAATCCCGCGGCACTGCAGGACCTGTACCACAGCCTGCTGCTGGGCAGCTGGGGAAGCATGGGCGACAATTACTTCGTGCTGAAGGATTTCGGCAGCTATTCCATGGCCCAGCGCCGGCTGAATGCCGACTATGCGGATCGGAGCAAGTGGCTGAAGATGGCCGTGATCAATACAGCCATGTCCGGTATCTTCTCCTCCGACCGCACGATCCGGGAGTACAACGATACGATCTGGCACCTGGATCCCATCGGGCAGAAGAAAGCTTCCAAAAAGTAAATGAAAAAGCGCATTCGAAAAGGCCCTGCCGAAAGGCAGGACCTTTTTCGATGTGTGCCGGGCACCGGAAAAGGCCTGTGCCGATGCACAGGCCTTTATGCGGGAAGCCGGATTATTTCATGCCGAAGAGCTTCTTGATCTTTGCCAGGAAACCGGTGCCTTCCTTCACAACATCGCCGGACAGGTCGCCAAGCTGGGAGGTGACGCCTTTCACGATCTCGGAAACCTGGTTCTTGTCGATATCGATGCCGAGCAGGTCCTTGATCGCGCTGATGGGGTCAGCAGTGAACTTGCTGATCAGGTCCTTGTTCCCGGTGAGCTTTGCGACCAGGTCTTTGATAATTTTCTGAATATCCATAATACCTTCCTCCTCATCTTTCTGCTGTAAAATAATCCATGGGTTTTCTGTGCATATTATATGCACTTTTTGGAAAGTATACAAGGAAATACGGCAAAAAAACAAAAAAACGCCGGAAAGCCGGCAAAAAGGGGCAATTCCCGCAGCCAGGGATTGCAAGTTGGGGCTTCCGGGGATACAATACAGGAAAGAAAATTGTTCAATACCGGATTATTCCGGGCATCACAGCGAGGAGGATGGGAATTATGGCGACCACCGAGAAAAAGACGGCAGCTGCGGCAAAGAAAACGACGACCGCAGCGAAGAAGACGACAGCCGCGGCAAAGTCGGCGGCAACCGCAGCGAAGAAGACGACGACCGCGGCAAAGAAGACGACAACTGCAGCAAAAAAGACGACAGCAACGGCAAAGAAGACGGCGACCGCGTCAAAGACGGCGTCAACGGCAAAGAAAACGACGACCGCGGCAAAGAAACCCGCAGCAGCGGCTGCAAAGAAGACGACAACTGCGGCAAAGAAGACGACAGCGGCGAAGAAGACGACAACAGCAAAGAAACCGGCAACAACGGCAAAGAAGCCCGCAGCCGCGAAGAAACCCGCGGTACCGGCAACCGCGAACACCTCCATGAAAGTAACAGCTTCCGAGAAGAAACTGGTGGAAGCTTACCGCAGCGCGACCGGGGACGCAAAGAAGATCGCCCTGAAAGTGCTGAAAGGCGAATACGGCGATACTGTGAACGGCCTGCTGAACCTGGTGGGCGGCGGCACGCCTTCCTCATCTTCCGGGATCAACCTGGGGGACACCATCGGCAATTTCATCGGCGGATTGCTGAAGAAATAACCGTACGGCACAGTATATGCATACAAAAAACGACCCGGAATTTCCTCCGGATCGTTTTTGTATGCGCTTTGACGGTCAGGGCAGGGTGATGACGGTATCTTCCGTGACCTGCATCATGAAAGATGTTTTTCCGGCGTTGACCGGTTCTCCGCCGTTGATGGAATAGCCGCCGGAGACATCCGCCTCAGCATCCGCACGGATGATGACGGAAGCGCCGGCCGGGACGGACCCGGCAGTGACGGAGCTCAGGCCGCCGCCATGATACGTAAAGACGCAGCCTTCGCAGGTTACGGTGCAGGGACGGTTCGGATCCAAAGCCGCAGCGGGTGCGGCGGTATCGTCGAACTTGGCGGAGATGGACAGGTCGGTCGTGATGTTTTTCAGGATGAAACCTGTCACGTTTTCTGTCGGCAGGATCCTGATTCCGTTCACCAGCCAGTATTTGACAGGTGATTCAGCACGCACTGCCACATCGCCGGAGCCCTGGAAAACCAACGTCGAAGCAGCCTGGTCCTCCAGCGGGTTTCCGTGGGAATCGAGGGGAACCAGCTTCAGCTTTTCCGCAGTCACGGTGATTTCCTTCGGCCCTTCGGGAACAGGTTCAGGCGTGGGCTCAGATGTGGGTTCAGGCGTGGGCTCAGCCGTCGGTTCGGCTGCAGGCTCAGCGGTGGGTTCAGCGGTGGGTTCGGGCGTGGGCTCAGCTGTCGGCTCAGCGGTGGGTTCGGGAGCCGGTTCGGCCGTAGGCTCCGTTTCCGTGGGGGAGGCGGGCTGCGGTTCAGGCGTGGGCTCGGTCTCCGTGGGGGAGGCCAGGCGCGGGGTCGGAGCAACCTGCTCCAGGCCGTAGCACCAAAGGGTCGCATGGTCGGAAGTCACGGTGTAGCCGTTATTGACCAGCACGACATAGACTTCCCAGCCGTGCATGGTTTCAGGCACGTTCTTCAGGGACAGGGTCCTTTTTTTGTCAGAAGCCTTCAGCTGGAACCCCTTGACGTCAGCCATCAGCTCCCGGAGCTCCAGGCTGGTGAAAACTTCCCCGGTGGCCGGATTCAGGAACCGCCATCCGCTTTCGTTGACATTGAAGGGCGAATTCTTCGACACCTTGAAAGTAAAGGTGGCTGAACCGTTCTTATTCGTGGTCTGCGTGGTGGGCTGCTGGACAATTTTCGGCGCGCCGGCAGCCAGCGCGGAAGCGGAAAGCCCGAGCACCAGGCACAGGGCCAGCAGCAGAGCGAGGATCTTCTTCATTCAATAACCTCCTTGGGGGAACATTCTCCTTGGCGGAGAAGCCATCGAAATACAAATTATTGTACCATGCCGGGCCGCAGAATACAAGATTTTTGGTACAGGGAGCTCCGACAGTCAGCTTTTCCGCCGCAGGCTGAGCAATTTCAGCATCACTGCTTCCACGGCACCCTCCTGGTTCAGTTTTCCCGATTTGACAGCGAACTCGGTATCAAAGCAGATGTTGACGGCATTCTTGACCTGGCCGTTCGTATATGCGGCTGCCTGGCGTACATACTGATCCGCGGCGAAGGGCGGTACACCCAGGGCTGAACGTATTTCCGCGGCGGATTTTTTTTCGTACTGCATGATTTTGATGTGCTGCAGCAGGCGGAACTGGCGCAGGAGCATGGAAAGCATATACATCCGGTCCGTACCTGCGAGGAGCTGGTTGCGCATCAGCAGGAAGGCACGGCTGCCCTGCCCGGATACGACCGCGTCCACCATCTGGAAAACCGTGCACTCCGTGGACGGCGTCGCAACCGCGCGGACCGAATCCGGATGAATGGACGGCGCGTCCCCGGCGTGGGCAGCGACCTTTGCAATTTCCGTCAGGAGCATGCCGGTATCCGATCCGCAGGTGAAGACCAGGAAGTCTGCAGTACGCTCGTCGCATTCCTTGCCGAGGTCCCTGAAGGCGGAGGTGACAAAGCCGGTCAGTTCCATGTCCTTCAGCGGGGCAAAGGTAACAATCCCATTCAGCTTTTTGACGGCAGTATAGAGCTTTTTCCGGCCGTCCGGTTTCGAAATGCAGTAGAAGAGCAGGATGGAGGAAGGCGGAACCGAGGGCAGGTACTCAATGAGCCTGTCATCTGCTTCGGCCCGCCCGGAGAGGGCAGGATGGTTCCTCACGATCGTCAGCCGGCGGTCCGCCATGAAAGGAAGCGTCTCGGAAGCGGCGATGACCTGGTCTGTTTCCGGGCTTTCAAGAAGCGTACGGTTCAGGTCTTCCAGGCCTTCCGGCAGCAGCTTTTTGCACAGCGCGTGCAATGCGTCCTGCTTCATATGCTCTTCGTCGCCTTCAAACAGCAGGACGGAAGGGATGGATGCGCTGTCTTTGGAAAGGAGTTTCTGAAAATCCTTACGGTCCATGGTCAGCCACCTCCGGGTTCAGACTGGAAAGAAACGGAATGATTTCGAAAGCGCCTTCCCTGAAGCGGACAGTCAGCGCGCCGGAAACAGCGGTGGACCAGACCGGCGTATTCCCGATACGCCCGGCAAACGCTTCATGGCGTGAAAGGTGCCTGCAGCTCAGGAGGACTGCCTGCGGATCCACCGCGGAGAGGAAAGCGACCGAAGTGGAGGAGGCAGATCCGTGATGGGCTGCCTTGAGCAGGTCAGCCGGGACGGCGGCATAGGCTTCATAGAGGCCGGAAAGGTCTCCTGCCTGCAGCATGGTGACCCCGCGGAGTGCAAGGCGGACAGCCAGCGAATACTGGTTGGCATCCTGGGCGCGGCGGATTCTTCCGCTTTCAGGCCAGAGCACTTCCATGGTTCCTGACGGCAGGGAAAGGACATCGCCGCGGGACAGTTCCCGGATCTCCGTCCCTGCGTCACGGAAAGCATCGATAAGGTGCAGGATCCCGTCGTCAACCTGCTGCTCACGGGCACCTTCCGGAAAATACAGCAGGCGGACGGGAATTTCGTCGTCCAGGAGGGACTGCAGCCCGCCGGCATGGTCGGAATGCAGGTGGGTCAGGATGACTGCGTCCGGGATCAGGCGGTTCCGGCGGAGGAAACCGCTGAGTACGCCGTCATCCGTGCCCGTATCCATGACCCAGACGGTATCTTCATCCCAAAGCACAGCGGCATCCGCGTTGCCGACGCTGAACTGGATATACTCCGTTCCGCGGTGCGGAACCGGAAGCAGTGAAAAGCAGGTCACGGCAGCTCCCGCCGCAAGGCAGAGGAGCCTTGTGCGCCGGGAAGGGCGGAACAGGATGCACAGCGCGCCGCAGAAGGCAAGCACCCCCGCCACTGTCAGGAGCGTTGGAGCATGCGTCCAGAGCGTGATGCCCGGCAGCAACGAAGCTGACCTTACGAAGCGCAGCAGCAGCGCCGTCATGAAGCCGGCAGCTGCGGCCGGCACAGCGCAGAGGAAAGGCAGCGGAAGGAGAACGAGGACCAGCCAGTCCACCGCAATCAGGACCGAAGCATACAGGGAAGCCGGCAGGTTGACCAGCAGCGCGAGCAGCGGCAGCTTCTGGTAACAGGACAGCACCGGAAGCAGCACACCCAGCTCGGCACCGATCACAACTGCGAAGGAGGACCAGAGCTTTCGGAGGAACTTTGAACGGAACGGATCCAGGCGTTCCAGGTACGGTGTGATCAGCGTGAGGCCCAGCATCGCCCCGAAGGTCAGCTGGAAGGAAACACCGGTGAGCTGCACCGGGGACCAGAGCAGCATCAGGATCATGACGGCGCACAGCAGGTGCAGGCCGACCGCGGGCCGGTTCAGCAGCTTGCTTCCGCGGACCAGCACCAGGAGCAGGGAAGCCCGGAGTACAGGCGGGCTCATGCCGCACAGCGCACAGTAACAGAGCAGGACAATCCCGCAGACCGCGAGCCTTGCGGAAGGCGGAAGATGCAGGAGCCGGAGCAGGGCGGAAAGCAGCAGGACCAGGATGCCTGTATGAAAGCCGCTGACGGCCAGGAGATGGGCGATGCCAAGCCGGGCAAAGGCGGCCCTGTCCTCCGAGGGGACGAGGGAACGGCTTCCCAGCAGAAGCGCCGCTGTATAGCCGCCGGATTCCTCGCCCATTCTTTCCACGAGCAGGGCGGCCAGGCGGGCCCGCAGGGAGGCGGCAGCCCCGGCAAAGGAGAATTCGGACGGTGCGGAAACCGTGAGGCCCTCATCGCCGTAAACGCAGACGGTTACACCGCGGCGGAGCAGTTCCTCCCGGAAATCGTATCCGTCCGGGTTTGATGCTCCGGATGGATAGTACAGGGAGGCACGGAAAGAAACTTCCTTTCCGGGATAAAGGCCTTCCGGCAGGGTATCTTCATCGGTATAAAAGGTCCAGTATGCGCCGGAGGAAAGGGGGCGCCCATTGAGGGCGACACCGGTGAGCACGGTACGGACCTGGCCGTAGCGTCCCCGGCGGATCTCATCGGAAACAATGCCGCGGACTTCATAATCGCCTTCCGGCGGCAGGGCAGGATGCCATGCCATCTGGCCTGCGGCCGAGCCGAGCACCAGGCAAAGCACCATGCATGCGGCAAAACGGAACCGTTCCCGCAGCAGGATGACTGCGGCAAGCGCCGGGATACAGGCCAGCCAGGGGAGCAGCGGCGACGCCATTCCCCGGCCGAGCAGGATGCCGGCAGCCAGGAAAAGAGCGGCGGGCGGGAGAAGCCATGCCCGCTGGCGCGCGGTCATATTTCAAGCGCGGAGCCGGGAACCGCCAGCGTTACATCCGGATGGCGGGCCTGCGCCTCACGCAGCAGGACGCGGGGCGGGAATACCGGATTCAGGTGGGTCAGCACCAGGCGCGGGACGCCCGCGGCCGAGGCAAGATCCGCCGCGAGGGCTGCGGACAGGTGGGGTTTTGTTTCCGCCCAGTTTTCCGCGGGGAACAGCCCGTCGGCCAGCAGCAGGGAACAGCCTTTGTAGAAACCGGCCAGGGAGGGCAGGGTATTGGTATCCCCCGTGTAGCCGAAAGCGCGCCCTCCTGCTTCGACCCTGTAACCCACCGCAGGCACCGGATGCCGGGCTTCACCGGCCAGTACGGTGCAGTCACCGACAGCTATCCTGTCCCCGGGCCTGATGTCCGCCAGGTCAAAACAGGCGGCGCCCGAAACGATTTTTCGAATCGCGGACGACTCATCCACAGGCGCATAGACCCGCAGGGTCCTGCCCATGGCTTCGAGCCGATAGAGCAGGACGGTGAGATCCGCGGCATGGTCGAAGTGCCAATGGGAGAGGAAAAGCGCGGAAAGGGATTCGGGCGGCATCAGCGCGGTCAGGCGGGCAAGCACGCCGCTGCCCAGGTCAAACTGCAGCAGCGTATCACCGGCCTCCAGCAGGTAACCCGACGTGGCGCCGTTGCTTTCCGGGAAAGGTCCGCTGACGCCCAGCACATGCAGTTTCATCGGCATTCTCCTTTCGGTCAGATCTCTTTTACGCTGCCGCCGAGGTCTTCCACCACCGCACGGACAGCGGAAAGCGAACGCGCAACCTCACCTTCGCCTGCAGAGGCGATCCAGAGGTTCACCGGTTCGCGGCGCTCGGACAGGCAGTCGTGAAGGGCGTCGGCATTCAGGCCGTAATAGTCGGGGAGGGACAGCATGGCTTTCAGGGCGGCATGCAAATCCCGGGAAGTGGCATACAGGGCGGCATCGATCATGATTGTCTGCATATCAGGATTCCTTTCCATATTCATCATTCACAGTTGCCAAGGCTTTGGACGGGATCAGATCCCGCGGCCTGTGCGGATGGAGAATGCCAGCAGGTAAGCGGCAAAAGCGCTCTCGACGCCGACGATCCAGGAACCGGAGCCCCCGGAAGGCACAGCCAGCAGCCGGAGCACCGGAACGGCCCTGCCGACGTCCACAGAGGCGAGGTACTGGTACAGCAGGACAAGCAGGATGACCGCGGCAGGGACCCACAGCAGCCACGCAAACGGTTCACGCAGGCGTGTTGCGCCGGCGAGGGGCAGCAGCAGGCTGAGCAGCGCACCGAGCAGCAGCCCGATGAAAAGCCCGCCGAAAAACCAGTTCAGGGAGAACAGGAGGGGCATCAGCAGGCAGAGCAGCACCAGCATGCACAGGGGAACCATGATGACGGTCAGTTTTCGAAGGAACATTCGTTTTCAAGCTCCTTTAACATTTTCCTGTCTTCAGCGGTGAGGCAGGCGGATTCCAAGAGGTCCGGCCGGTAACGAAGGGTAGCCGCAAGGCTTTCCCGGCGTCGCCACCTGCGGATCTTCGCGTGGTCGCCGTTCAGCAGGACGTCCGGCACAGCCATGCCGTCCAGGTCCCTGGGACGGGTATACTGGGGATATTCCAGCAGGCCGTCAGAAAAAGATTCCTCCTCCGCACTCTCGGCACTGCCGAGCACACCCGGAATGAAGCGGGCGACACAGTCTGTCAGGACCATGGCGGCCAGCTCGCCGCCGGTCAGGATATAGTCCCCGATGCTGATTTCCTCGTCCACGCACGTGTCCAGCGCGCGCTGGTCAACCCCCTCATAATGCCCGCACAGGAGGATCAGGGATTCCTCCCCGGCGAGTTCTCGGGCAACCTCGGTGGTCAGCTTCCTTCCGCGGGGACCGAGATAGATCCGGCGCGCACCGGGCAGGCGGGAAACCGCCGAAGCCATGGCGTCCATTATCGGCTGCGCCATCATGACCATGCCGGCTCCGCCGCCGAAGGGATAATCGTCTGTGTTTTTATGCTTGCTCTTTGAAAACGGCCGGATATCCGTCAGCCGGACGTCCAGCAGCCCCTGCTCCCGGGCGCGGCCGAGAATGCTGGCGGAAAGGACGCTGCCGAACATTTCCGGAAAGACGGTGAGGATCTCAACGGTCAAGTACGGCCACCTCCTGCAGCTTTTCCGAACATACGAGGATCCGGCCGGCTGCGGTATCGACCTGCGGGAAAACAGACAGCAGCGCGGGAGCCATCAGCGTCCCTTCCGGGGTTTTGAAAACCCAGGTATCAACCGTGCCGTACTGGAGGACGTCCGTAAGCGTGCCGACCGTGCGCCCCTGTTCGTCCGCCGCGGTGCAGCCGATGAGGTCGGCAATGTAAACGGCGCCGTTTTCCGCAGGAGCAGCATGCTCCCGGTCAATATACAGATCCCGGCCGCGGAAGGCTTCCGCATCATCGGCGGACGCGCTGTCCGCCAAGCGCGCATAGACAAAGCCTTCATGGATCCGGGTAACTTTCATCGGAATGGAAGTATAGGCACCGCGGTCCTCCAGGTAAACAGCCTTCCATCCGCTGAAAAGGCCGATATCCGCCGCATAGGATTTGATCTTGCATTCCCCGCGGATTCCCTGGGGCTTGAGGACGGTACCGATCAAAAGATATTCACAATTCATGATTCACTCTCATGTATGCATTTCGCAAAGTAAACAAGGGCGCGGGACCCGCTTCTGCCCGGATCCCGCGCTGCAACATTACTGGATTTCGACAAAAACAGGCTTGCTGTTTTTTGCTGTAGCCGCTTTGACCACGGCGCGGATCGCCTTGGCTATACGGCCCTGCTTGCCGATGACCTTGCCCATGTCCTCTTCTGCGACATGCAGTTCAAGGATGATGGCTTCCGGGCCTTCGGTTTCTGTGACGTTCACCTGTTCGGGATGTTCCACCAGTGACTGCGCCACGAAGGTAAGAAGTTCTTGCATGGGTACATCCTTTCTCAGCGTCCTTTATTTCTCCTCGATGGCACCGGACTTCTTCAGCAGAATACGGACAGTGTCAGTGGGCTGGGCGCCTACGCCGAGCCAGTACTTGGCACGATCGTTGTCAACTTTGATTTCGGCGGGCTTGGTCATGGGATCATAGTAACCGATCTCCTCGATGAAGCGGCCGTCGCGGGGGCTGCGGATGTCAGCAACCACAACACGATAGAAAGGCTTTTTCTTCATACCCATTCTCTTCAGACGAATCTTGACAGACATTTGGAAATCCTCCTTCAATAAATAGAAAAATGAAATCATCTATGGAAAACATATACCTGTCAGTGTATATGAGTCCAACAAACAGGGAAGGGATGCTTCCGGCAAAGGAAAGATTACATCCCGGGAAAACGCATCCGCATGCCTTTTTTGCCCCGGCCCATCATCTGCTTCATCATCTGCTGGGCCTGTTCAAACTGGCGGATCAGCGTATTGACGTCCTGGACGGAAGTGCCGGATCCGGCGGCAATCCGCTTGCGGCGGGAGGCGTTGAGGATGGAGGGATCGCGCCGCTCTTTCGGCGTCATGGAGCGGATGATGGCCTCCGGCTTCTTCATCGCGTTGTCGTCCACGTCGATGTCCTTGCCGCTCATGCCGGGGATCATTTTGATCATGCTGCGGAGGCCGCCCATTTTCTTCATGCTCTGCATCTGGTCCAGGAAGTCCTCCAGCGTCAGCTTGTTGCCCATGCCTTTGCGGGCAAACTTCTCGGCGTCGTGCTCGTCGAAAGCTTCGGCGGCTTTGTCGATCAGGGTCAGCACGTCACCCATGCCGAGGATGCGGGAGGCCATGCGGTCCGGATAGAAGGGCTCAACATCCGTCAGCTTTTCACCGATACCGCTGAATTTGATGGGCTTGCCTGTGACTGCCTTGACAGACAGGGCAGCACCGCCGCGGGTATCGCCGTCCAGCTTGGTGAGAATCACGCCGGTCACGTCCAGCTTCTCATCGAAGGTTTTTGCGACGGTGACAGCGTCCTGGCCGGTCATGGCGTCGACCGTCAGGAGAATCTCCTGGGGATGGACCGTTTCCTTGATGCGGGCCAGCTCGTCCATCAGCTGCTCGTCAATATGCAGCCGGCCGGCCGTATCGATGATCAGCACGTCCCGCTGGTAATAGCGGGCGTATTCAATGGCTTCCTTCGCGGTTTTGACCGGGTCCTGGGTGCCCTTTTCGAACACCGGGA
>CAMMYM010000026.1 GCA_946527725.1 uncultured Clostridia bacterium | reverse complement strand
CAGATCGGCAGCGCGCTGATGGGCGTGCTGTATATCCTGGATGAGCCGTCCATCGGCCTTCACCAGCGGGATAACGCAAAACTGATTGCCACACTGAAAAGAATGCGGGACCTTGGAAACACGGTGATCGTCGTGGAACATGACGAGGAAACCATGCGCGCTGCGGACTGGATCGTGGATGTCGGCCCGGGGGCGGGTGCCCATGGCGGCCGGATCATTGCGGAAGGAACGGCGGAACAAATCTGTGCAAACCCTGACAGCCTCACCGGCCAGTATCTCAGCGGGAAAAGGCGGATCCCTGTTCCCCAGGTGCGGCGCAAACCATCCGGGTACCTGACGGTGCGTGGTGCGGCAGAACACAACCTTAAGCATATCAATGTGAAGATTCCCCTGGGGGTGCTGACCTGTGTAACAGGTGTCAGCGGCAGCGGAAAGAGCAGCCTGGTGAACGAAATCCTGTACAAACACCTGGCCAGGAAACTGAACCGTGCGCGGACAAAAGCCGGAAAGTTTGACAGCATAGAGGGCCTGGAGCAGCTGGACAAGATCATCATGATCGACCAGAGTCCGATCGGCAGGACGCCGCGGAGCAATCCCGCCACCTATACGGGACTGTTTGATATGATCCGGAAACTGTATGCGCTGAGCCCGGAGGCAAAGCTGCGGGGATTCAGGGAAAACCGGTTCTCTTTCAATGTAAAGGGCGGCCGGTGTGAAGCGTGCCAGGGGGATGGCATGAAGAAGATTGAGATGCACTTCCTGCCGGACCTGTACGTACCCTGCGATGTGTGCGGCGGGAAACGGTATAACCGGGAGACGCTCGAGGTTACCTGGCAGGGAAAGAATATCAGCGAAGTGCTTGATATGACCGTTGAGGAAGCGATCAGCTTTTTCGAAAACCATCCGCAGATCCTGCGGAAACTGGAAACGCTCAGCGATGTGGGCCTCGGATATATGCAGCTGGGGCAGCCTTCCACCACGCTTTCCGGCGGGGAGGCGCAGCGTGTCAAGCTGGCTACGGAACTGAGCCGGCGGGCGACAGGAAAAACGATCTATCTGCTGGATGAACCCACCACCGGGCTTCATGCAGCGGACGTGGACCGGCTGATCCAGGTGCTGCAGCGGCTGACAGACGCAGGGAATACGGTGCTGGTGATCGAGCATAACCTGGATGTGATCAAGGTTTCAGACCGGATCATCGACCTTGGACCGGAAGGTGGCGACGCAGGCGGAACGGTCGTTGCAGAAGGTACGCCGGAACAGGTTGCGGCAAACGAAGCATCTTATACGGGACAGTACCTTCGCCAGTGTATGGGGCTGCATTGAACAGCGGACAGTGTATGAGGAAGAACGGAGGCTCCTGAAATGAAGTGGTTCAGGATTTTTATCGGAGGAATACTGGCGGGGATCAGCATCGCCGTCGGCGGTACAGTTTTCCTCTCGCTGGAAAACAAGGTGCTCGGTGCGCTGTTCTTTACGGTCGGCCTGTTCGCGGTATGTACCTTCGGGTTCAGCCTGTATACCGGGAAGGTCTGCGCCGTATTTGACCAGGATCGGGAATATGCCCTCAGCCTGCCCGTGATCTGGCTGGGAAACCTTGCCGGTGCGGTTCTCACAGCCCTGGCGGAGAGCGCGACCCGGATCGGTCCGTCGATAGCCGAAAGGGCGCAGGCGATCTGCACGGTGAAGCTGAACGACGGAATCGTGAGCATCTTTTTCCTGTCCTTCTTCTGCAACGTGCTGATCTGGCTGGCAGTGGAGGGGTTTAAAAACAATCCGCATCCCGCCGGGAAGTACCTGAGCCTGTTTTTCGGGGTCGCCGTGTTTATCCTTTGCGGATTTGAGCACTGCGTGGCAAACATGTACTATTTTTCCATTGCCGGCATGTGGAGTTGGAAAACCCTCGGCTGGGTGCTGGTGATGACGCTCGGGAACAGCGTTGGCGGCGTTTTCTTTCCGCTGATGCGGAAGATCCAGCAGAAACAGGTGCAGAAAACCTGAAAAGCATTGAAAATACAAAGGGAAAACAGATGGTTCCTTGACGAAGGTTTTTTACCGGGTCTATGATATGAACAATTCAGAAAAGTTAAGCTTTTCCGGAATACAGAAGGAGGAAACAGCCATGAAAAAGCTCACAGCATTGATTCTTGCATTATGCCTGGTCCTGGCAGCGTCCGCTGCGCTGGCGGAAGACCTGGTCCTGAAAATCGGCCACATCGGTCCGCAGACCGGTGACGCTGCCGTGTATGGTACTGCCACTTACCGCGGCGCCCAGATCGCGGCGGATGAGATTTCCGAAGCGGACAACGGTATCAAGGTCATCATCCTGAATGAGGATGACTCCCACGACCCCGAGAAGTCCAAGAACGCTTACAACAGCGTGATGGAACAGGGCGCCCAGATGATCGTCGGCACCACTACCACCGGCCCCTGCATCGAAGTCGGTGCGCTGGCCTATGAAGAGCGTGTGTTCATGCTGACGCCGTCCGCCTCCTCCACCCAGGTGACCGAGGGCAAGGACAATGTTTATCAGCTGTGCTTCACCGACCCGAACCAGGGTTCCGCTTCCGCCGCCGTTATCAACGAAAGGAAGCTGGGCACCAAGATTGCTGTCATTTACAACAATGCGGATGCGTATTCCACCGGCATCTACCAGACCTTTATTGATAAGGCCAAAGAACTGGGCCTGGAAGTCGTTTCCACCACAACCTTCACAGGAGAGACCACGGACTACTCCGTGCAGGTTGCGGCTGCGAAGGACGCCGGCGCGGACCTCGTGTTCCTGCCCATTTACTACACCCCCGCTTCCCAGATCCTGATTGCCGCCAAGAGCATTGACTACAACCCCGTATTCTTCGGCGTGGACGGCATGGACGGCATCCTGACCCTGGAAGGCTTTGACACCTCCCTGGCCGAGGGCGTCATGCTGCTGACCCCCTTCGTGGCTGATGCCAAGGACGAACGCACCCAGAACTTCGTTGCGAAGTACAATGAACTGTACAAAGAAGTGCCGAACCAGTTTGCGGCAGACGGTTATGACTGCGTCTATGCCCTGGTCGAAGCAGCGAAGATCGCCGGCGTGACCAGTGATGCCGCTGCGGAGGACATCTGCGACAATCTGATCGCTGCCATGCAGCAGCTGAAGATTACCGGCCTGACCGGCACCATGACCTGGAGTGCCAACGGTGAAGTTGACAAGGTTCCTACAGCCATGGTGATCAAGGGCGGCGAGTATGTAGGCCTGGACAACTGATCAGCCAAAGTCGGCATATCCGGCCTCGGGTTTTCCCGTGGCCGGATTTCCTGTTTTTTTCATCCACTGCAATTGATGCAGATTTTCATGCACCGCGCCTGCGCGGTGACAGGGAGGAAGACATAACATGGCATTCCTGTCCAACCTGGTTAACGGCATCAGCCTGGGCAGTATTTACGCCATTATTGCTCTTGGGTATACGATGGTGTACGGCATCGCGAAGATGCTGAACTTTGCCCACGGTGACGTGATTATGGTCGGCGCGTTCATCATTTTCTGCGGCGCGCAGTACTGGGGCCTGCCGCCGGCCGTCTGTATCCTGCTGGCGATGCTGGTGTGCACGGTGCTGGGCATGACGATCGAAAAGCTGGCATATAAACCCCTGCGGAAAGCTGCCGGCCTGGCGGTGCTGATTACCGCGATCGGCATGAGCTACCTGCTGCAGAATACGGCGCTGTTGATCTGGGGCGCGAATCCGAAGGTTTTCCCGGGCCTGTTCAAGCTGGATACTTTCCGTCTTTTTAACGGACAGCTGTCCATCAAGCCGGAAACACTGATCACCATCCTGGCGAACATCGTCATTATGGTGGCGCTGACACTGTTCATCTCCCGGACGAAGATGGGCAAAGCCATGCGCTGTGTATCTGAAGACCGGGGCGCCGCAGAACTGATGGGCATCAATGTGAACCGCACAATCTCCGTGACGTTTGCGATTGGTTCGGCCCTGGCGGCGATTGCCGGCTGGCTGCTGTGCTCTTCCTATCCCCAGCTGATGCCCACTACCGGCTCCATGCCCGGTATCAAAGCCTTTACGGCTGCGGTGTTCGGCGGGATCGGTTCTATTCCGGGCGCCATGCTGGGCGGCGTTCTGCTCGGCCTGATTGAGATTTTCGGCAAGGCGTATATTTCCACAGAGCTGGGTGATGCCATTGTGTTCGCGGTACTGATTATCGTACTGCTGGTGCGGCCGACCGGATTGCTGGGCAAACCCATCCGGGAGAAAGTGTGAGGTGGGCGGCATGAATGCAAAGAAAAAGAAACTTATTATCAGCCTTTCCACCTATGCTGTTGTGATCATCTGCTTTGTCATACTGACGGTCATGATCAACAACAAATCCATTTCCAGAACCCTGAAAGGCATGCTGATTCCGATTTGCAGCTGGATCGTCATGGCTGTCTCCCTGAATCTGGTGGTGGGTATCAGCGGTGAACTGAGCCTGGGCCACGCGGGTTTCATGTCCATCGGCGCGTTTTCCGGGATCATCGTTTCGGGCTGGCTGCTGAACGGGTTCCAGATGGCAGATACGACGCTGCGGCTGGTGATTGCGCTGATTGCCGGCGGGATTGCTGCCGGGATTGCCGGCACATTGATCGGTATTCCCGTGCTGCGGCTGCGGGGCGATTACCTGGCCATTGTGACACTGGCCTTCGGCGAGATTATCAAGAACGTCATGAACTGCGTGTATGTTTCGGTTGAGGGGACAGGCCTGAACTGGGGATTCCTGGACGCAAACATACCGGGTAAGCTGCTGCTGAACGGCCCGATGGGTGCGGTCGGCGTGGAAAAGATCTCCACATTTACCGCAGGCTTTCTCCTTGTAATGTTTGCGCTGTTCGTTGTGCAGAACCTGATCAATTCCCGGTCCGGACGGGCGATCATGGCGGCGCGGGACAACCGGATTGCCGCGGAAGCGATGGGCATCAACATCACGAAGTATAAAATGATGGCCTTTGTGACAGGCGCGGTGCTGGCCGGCATGGCGGGCGCGCTTTACGGCCTGAGCATGGCCACGCTCCTGCCGACCAAGTTCAGCTTCAATGAATCCATCAACGTTCTGGTGTTTGTCGTACTGGGCGGCATAGGCAATATTCCCGGTTCCGTTATTTCCGCTGCCGCGCTGACAATCCTCCCGGAGAAGCTTCGCTTTCTGCAGAATTACCGGATGCTGGCTTATGCGGTGCTGCTGATTCTTGTAATGCTGCTGAGCAACAACCCGCTGCTGAAGGCTATGTGGAGAAAACTGTTTTCCCGGAAGAACGGGGAGAGCGGAGAGGAGATGAGGGCATGAGCGAACACAAGCACAGGCAGCAAACGCAGATGGTGCCCTATCCTTCCCGCGCAAGTGTTCCGGAACGGGACCTCGGATATATGCCGGTCCTGGAATGCAATCACCTGGGGATCGAATTCGGCGGCCTGAAGGCTGTGGACGATTTCAGCGTGGTGATGGGGCGGACGGAAATCGGCGGCCTGATCGGCCCGAACGGTGCCGGGAAAACGACGGTGTTCAACCTGCTGACAAAAGTATACCAGCCTACGCACGGCACCATGATGCTGGAAGGCCGGGACATGGGAAACATGACGACAGTGGATGTCAGCAAGGCTGGCATTGCCAGGACTTTCCAGAATATCCGCCTGTTCAACAACATGACGGTGGAGGAAAACGTGCGGATCGGGCTGCACAACGAGATCCGCTGCGGCATGTTCAGCGGGATCCTGCGGCTGCCGAGATACTGGAAGGCGGAAAAGGAACAGCACGAGAAAACGCTTGAGCTGCTGGATATTTTCGATATGGCAGGCATGGCGGACGAACGGGCCGGCAGCCTTCCCTACGGTGCGCAGCGCCGGCTGGAAATCGTCCGCGCCCTGGCGACGAACCCCAAGCTCCTGCTGCTGGATGAACCGGCAGCCGGTATGAACCCGCACGAAACCGAGGAACTGATGGAGAACATCATGAAGATCAGGGACCGGTTCCAGATTGCGATCCTGCTGATCGAGCATGACATGAACCTGGTGATGGGTATCTGCGAGGATATCTGTGTGCTGAACTTCGGGAAGATCATCGCCAAAGGAACGCCGGATGAGATCCAGGCAAACCCGGTGGTCATTGAAGCCTATCTGGGTAAGCGGAAGGAGGCGGAAGCATGAGCGAAACCGGAAAACTGCCGCTGCTCAAGGTGAATGATATCCATGTATACTATGGCGCGATCCACGCAATCAAGGGGATTTCGCTGGAAGTAAATGAGGGCGAGATCGTTACGCTGATCGGTGCCAACGGCGCCGGAAAATCCACCACGCTGAATACGATTGCCGGATTGCTCAGGCCGCGCCAGGGATCCATTGCCTTTGCCGGTATGCCGGTGGATGGAATTGCAGCGAACAAGATGGTTTACAAAGGCCTGAGCCTTTGCCCGGAAGGCCGGAGGATCTTCCAGCAGATGACTGTGAAGGAAAACCTGGAGATGGGTGCGTTCAGCCGGCCGAATGAAGAAATCGGTGCGTCCATGGAACGCGTATATGGGTTTTTCCCGCGGCTGAAGGAACGGGAAAAGCAGGTTGCAGGGACGCTGTCGGGCGGCGAGCAGCAGATGCTGGCAATGGGCAGGGCGCTGATGAGCAAACCGACGCTGATGATGCTGGACGAGCCCAGCATGGGCCTGGCACCGATCCTTGTGGAGCAGATTTTTGATATCATCCGTGAAATGAATCATGCAGGGACAACGATCCTGCTGGTGGAACAGAATGCCCAGATGGCGCTTTCCATCGCAAACCGCGCGTACGTTATGGAGACAGGACGGATTACGATGGAAGGCGACGCGGATGAACTGATGCACGACGACAATGTGCGGAAAGCGTATCTCGGAAGCTGACCGGTACGCGCGAAAGCTTGACGCGGTTTCATCCGCAATGATATAATACCTCGTATTTTACAAGATCATCCGGGAGGGGTTTACATGTCCGGTCATTCCAAATGGCATAATATCCAGGCGAAAAAGGGCAAGGCAGATGCGCAGCGCGGCGCTGTATTTACAAAGATCGGCCGCGAGATCGCGATCGCTGTCCGTGAGGGCGGGGCGAATCCCGAATCCAACGGCAAGCTGCGGGACATCATTGCCAAGGCCAAGGCGAACAATATGCCCAATGATAATATCCAGCGCTCCATCAAGAAAGCCAGCGGCGAGCTGAGCAACGTTGTGTACGAGGAAATTACATACGAAGGTTACGCGCCCGGCGGCGTGGCAGTCATCGTGGATACGATTTCCGACAACAGGAACAGGACGGCCAGCGACATACGCCACTGCTTTGCCAAGTATGGCGGCAACCTGGGGACTACCGGCTCCGTTGGTTTCATGTTTGACGAACGCGGCGTGCTTGTGATCGAGCGTGAGCCCGGCAGCGACGAGGACGAGATGATGATGATCGCGCTGGATGCCGGTGCGGAGGATGTCAAGGTGGATGAAGACGTTTACGAAATCCTGACCGCTCCGAACGATTTCAGCACCGTCCGTGAAAACCTGGAGAAACAGGGTTACACTTTCCTTTCTGCGGAGGTGCAGAAGATCCCGCAGAATACGGTTGCCGTGACGGATCCCGATACCATCCTGAAGATCCAGAAGATGCTGGATCTGCTGGAGGAAAACGACGATGTGCAGAACGTGTTCCACAACGCGGACCTGCCGGAGGAAGACGAAGAGGACGACTGATGCCCGAACGATGCGCCGCCGCTGCCCGGAGAACGGGTACGGCGGCGTTTTTATCACCGGGGAATGTTGTGCAAACCGAAATGAAAAGGGACGACAAGCAGAAAAGCAGCAGATTTGATTACGCAATGCTCGGCACGATTTTTACGCTTGCCTGGCCGACGATGCTGGAACAGCTGACACAGACGGCGGTACAGTATATCGATACGGCGATGGTGGGATCACTGGGCACACAGGCAACTGCAGCTGTCGGAGCAACAGGTACCGTAAACTGGATGATCGGCAGCATCGTTTCCGCCGTCGGGGTGGGCTTTCTTGCCTATATTGCCAGGTGCATCGGCGCCGGCCGGCAGGATGACGCCAGGAGGGCAAGCGGGCAGGCGCTTATGGCAGCGCTTGTGATTGGCACGCTCCTGACAGTACTGACCGTTTTCGCGGCAAAGCAGGTTCCGGTGTGGATGCAGGTGGATCCGGAAATCCGGGAAACCGCCTCCAGGTATTTTCTGATTATTTACCTTCCGATGCTGTTCAGGGCTGCATCCATTCTTTTCGGAACAGTGCTGCGTTCTGCAGGGGATACGAGAACGCCGATGAGGATCGGCCTGACTGTGAACGGAATCAATGTCCTGCTGAACTTCCTGCTGATTTATCCGGCCAGGACGCTGACTGTGCTGAACCTGTCCGTTCCCGTGCCCGGCGCCGGCATGGGTGTGGAAGGAGCCGCATGGGCCAGCGCTGCCTCCTTTATTTACGGCGGAGCAGCCATGACACGGGCGTTGTGGAAGCATCCGTCTGTTTCTCCCCGGGGGCAAAGGCTTCGGCCTGATCCGGAGATTCTGCGGCCGTGTTTCCGGGTTGCACTCCCAAACCTCGCCCAGCGGTTTGCCACAAGCTTTGGGTATGTGGTTTTTGCATCCATGATCAATGCGCTGGGCGGCGTGTCGACCGCCGCGCATACGATTGCGAATACTGTGGAGAGCGCGTTTTATATCCCGGGATGGGGCATGCAAACCGCTGCAGCGACCCTGAGCGGGAACGCATACGGCGCGAAGGATCATTATCGGCTGAAACGCCTCGGAAGTACAATACTGCCGCTCGAAATCGGGCTGATGATCGTTTCCGGCGGCTTGCTTTTTATTTTTGCCGAACCGCTGGTCCGGATTTTCAGCAGGGATGAAAATGTCATCCGGCTGGGGACGACAGTCCTGCGGATGGTTGCTGTATCCGAACCGTTTTACGGCGTCCCGATTGTGGTGGAAGGCCTGATGCAGGGCGTCGGAAAAACGACAGCACCTTTTGTTTACAATGTCGTTGGGATGTGGGCAATCCGCATCCTGGGCACATTTATCTGTACCAGATTGCTTGGCCTGGGCCTGGTAGCCGCCTGGGGCTGTATGATCGGGCACAATCTGCTGCTCTTCGGTTTTTTTGTATACCACTATTGTTCCGGTCGGTGGGATCCGTTTATCCGGAAGTCATAAAAGCCGGATTTCCCAGCTGTTGTGAGGAACAAACAGGATGGGAGGGAAACACTCCATGAAAAGAACAGCTGCATTCCTTGTAAACAGGAGGAGAATCCTTCTGGCTTTTTTCCTTGCGCTCGCAGCGGTTTCCCTGGTGCTTGCCGGCCGGGTCACGATCAACTATGACCTGACGGAATACCTGCCGGAAGATTCCCGCATGAAACAGGGGATGCAGCTGATGGAAGGGGAATTCGGCCCGGCTGTATCCTCGGATTTGCGGGTGATGCTGACAGGACTTTCGGAGGAAGAAAAGGCAGAGGCGTTACAGTGGTTTTCGGGCCTGGAGCAGGTTGCCTCGGTGGCGTGGGAGCCGGGAGAGGGCTATAACCGGGGTGAATATACGCTGTATGAAATTACAACGGAATATGACAGTCATTCAGCCGAAGCGTCAGCGCTGTACAGGGCGGTGCACGGGAAGTACGGCGGGGCAGGCGCCGTGACCGGCGGAAGCATCCATGAAGCCAATGTGCCGCTGCTGCCGCTGTATATCATTATTGTCGCAGTCGGCCTGGTCCTGCTGATTCTGCTGATGACGTGCAATTCATGGTTTGAGCCTGTGATCTTCCTGGTGAATATCGGGATTGCGGTCGCCGTCAACCTTGGAACGAATGTGCTTTTTGCGAGTATTTCTGAATATACGAATTCCATTGTGGGCATCATGCAGCTGGTGCTCTCCATGGATTACTCCATTATCCTGCTGAACCGCTATACACAGGAAAAAGAAAAAAACCCGGACAATCCGGCTGCCATGAAAGCTGCGATTGCCGCGGCGTTTCCGGCTGTCGCAGGCAGTTCACTGACAACCTTCGCAGGACTGCTTTGCATGGCGTTCATGCGTTTCAGGCTTGGCGCGGATATGGGGTTTGCACTGGCCAAGGGTGTTGTTGTCAGCCTCGTGTGCATCTTCACTGTCCTGCCGTCGCTGATCCTGATGAGCGACAGGTGGATCGAAAAGACCCGCAAGAAGAACCTGCATATTCCGATGAAAGCTTATTCCCGTTTTGCGGTCAGGGGCAGGTTCGCATATTTTCTCCTGTTCCTGGCGCTTTTTGCGGGGGCGTTTTTCCTCAAAAACAATACGGAAATCCAGTATATGCTGGAGATGAACAATCCGGTGGATGCGGCATTTGAAAAACGCCATTCACTTGTCCTCCTGTATGAAACAAAGGACAGCAGCCGGATCGGAGAAGTGCTGGCTCCGCTGGAAAAAGACGATAAAGTGACCGGTATGACAGGGTACTTCAATACGATCGGCAAGGCGTACCGGGCGGAGGAGATCGCGGAAATGTTCAGCGGGACAGCGCCGATGGATGCGAATATGGTTTCCATGCTGTTTCAAATGTACGCAGCCAAAACCGGTTCCGCAGGGGAGCCGGTTATGACGCTTCCCGAACTGATTTCCTTTATTCAGGAGGATGTGCTGGCAAATCCGTTTTATGCCGCGATGATCAACGAGGAAACAAAACAGCAGATTGCCGGGGCCGGGGATATGATCCGGGAGAACGCTGCAAAGCTGGAAGGCGGACATTACGGCCGGGTTATCATTACCACAGTTTATCCGGAGGATTCCCCGGAAACCCGTGATTTCATCAGGATGCTCTCGGAAAGGAGCGAAAGCCTGCTCCAGGGGCATACCTGGCTGATCGGTACCTCGGTGATGAATGATGAAATGGCAAAGACGTTCAATGATGAACTGAACCGTATTACGATCTTTTCAGCCGTGGCCATTTTCTTTGTTGTCGCGCTGACGTTCCGTTCCCTGATCATTCCGTTGATCCTGGTACCGACCGTTCAGTGCGGTATTTACCTGACCATGTCTTTTGCAGGCCTGACCGGCAGCGGCATGTATTACCTTGCGATTCTTATGGTCCAGTGCATCCTGATCGGTGCGACCATAGACTACGGGATTCTCTATACATCCTATTATCTTGAATACCGCCGGCATGCGGGCTGTTCCGAAGCCATCTGCAGCGCGTATGACGGCGCCTTGCACACTATTCTGACATCCGCCCTGATTATGATTCTTGCAGCCGGGGCACTGGGTTTCGTTTTCGCCAATCCCGCTATCGGGGAGATCTGCCTGACAATTTCCCGCGGTGCGATTTCCGCGACGCTGCTCATTATCCTGATCCTGCCCGGCGTCCTGGCGGCTGCGGACCGGTTCATCACCCGCGAAAGGCGCTAAGCACGCTGTATCAGCTGCGGAACTGATCAACGGATATGCGCGTAAGGTCCGGCCGGCGGAAACGATCCGGATTGCTTTTTTTGCCGGTGTTTTCTTTACTTTCATTGATTTTTCTGTATAATGAATTCATCTGCATGAAGTTCGCGCCGGGAGCGAAAGCACCGGACGCAAAAGAACGCAGAAATATTTTCGACGGGTATCTGGGAAGAACCCGAACGGAGGAATGCTTTATGACAAACAATACAAAGCGTACGAAGGTTGCGCGGATGACGCTGCTGGCGATGCTGGTGGCGATTTTGGTTGTACTGGCGTATGTGAATATTCCCATGCCGATGGGCCTGAGCATTACGTTCAACATGATTCCGGTGGCAATCGCAGCGATCGCCATGGGCCTGCCCGGCGGGATGATCGTGGGCGGTGCGTTCGGCCTGATCAGTTTTCTGCAGTGTTTCGGCATTTTCGGCAGCAGCGCGCTTGGCGCGGCGCTCGTGAATGTGAGCCCTGTGCTGATGTTTATCCAGCGGTTTGTTTCACGGCTGCTGGTCGGCATCCTGGCAGCACTGGTATACCGGGGCCTGTGCAGGACGAAGGCACCGCTGTATGTCCGCGGAGCGGTGACCGGTTTTTCAGCGGCTTTCTTCAACACCCTGTTCTTTATGAGCCTGCTGGTGCTGTTTTTCGGAAGCACGGATAAACTGGCCGGACCGATCGCTGAGAAAGGTGTCCTCATGTATATCATCACTTCCGTGGGCATCAACGCGGTTGTGGAAATGGCGGTGGCGGCGCTGGTAACCGGTGCGGCATGCGCAGCCCTGAAAAAGGCCAGGATGCTTTGATCCGGCGGACAGCAGCAATCAATGAACGGATAGAGAGGGAAAACGCATGATCCTGACCATGGATATCGGCAATACCAATATCAAGACAGCCCTTTTCGACGGGAAAGAAATGTTCAAGTACTGGCGGATGTCCACGAACATTGCTTCCACATCGGATGAATACGGGGTCCGGCTTACGTCCATGTTTGCCCATGAAGGCGTGCCCACGGACGTGGTGGAAGGCATTGTGGTTTCCAGTGTGGTGCCGACGATCAACTATACAATCGAGCACATGCTGCTGAATTACTTTGGCAAAACCCCGCTGTTTGTGGCGCCTGGGGTGAAGACGGGCATCAACATCAAGTATGAAAACCCCCGCGAGCTGGGCAGCGACCGGATTGCCAATGCTGTGGCTGCCTATGATGAATACGGCGGACCGTGCATCTTCATTGATTTCGGCACTGCCACAACTTTCGGCGTGGTGGATAAGGACGGTGCGTTCCTGGGCGGCACGATCTGCCCCGGTATCAAGCTGAGCAGTGAGGCGCTGGTTACCGGGACTGCGAAGCTGCCGCGGTTCGAACTGAACAAACCGGAGAGCGTGATTGGCAGGACGACGCTCAGCAACCTGCAGAGCGGCATGTATTACGGGTATGTCGGCCTGGTCCGCAACATCGTGCGGAAGATCCGGCAGGAGCTGGGTGAGGAAGCATATGTGGTTGCCACAGGCGGCATGGCACTGATGATCGCGGAGGAGAGCAAGGTCATTGACAAACTGGACGGATTGCTGACCCTGAAAGGGCTTCGGCTGATCTATGAACGGAATTGCACGGAAGGAGACAGATGACATGAAAGAAGTAGTGCTGGGACTGCTTGGACTGGGCAACATCGGCGGAGGCGTGTGGGACCTGATCCGTGAATTCGGCGCGGAAACTGCGAAGAGAACCGGGATACAGCTGCGGGTCAAAAGGGCCCTGGTGCTGGACAAAAGGATCCATGGCGGCAAGGAAGTGCCCGACGAGGTGCTGACAACAGACCGGAACGATATCCTGGAGGATCCGGAAATCCAGATCGTCTGCGAGTTCCTGGGCGGCGAACAGCCGGCGGCCGCCTGGATGCTGCGTGCCCTGGAAAACGGGAAATCTGTGGTTACAGCCAACAAAATGGCACTGTCCCTGCATTTTGACGAATTGCGTGCCATGGCGAAGAAGACGGGCGCCGGCCTGTACTATGAAGCCAGCGTCGGCGGTGCCATACCGATCATCAATGCGATCCAGAGCCCGCTGATTTCCAACCATATTGAACAGATCATGGGCATTGTCAACGGCACCACGAACTATATCCTGACCAGGATGGCGGCGGAAGGCGCTGAGTATGATGACGTGCTGAAGGACGCCCAGCGGCTGGGGCTGGCGGAACCGAATCCGACCGCGGACGTGGAAGGATATGATGCGCAGTACAAACTGAGCATCCTTGGATCCATCGGATTCCATACCCGGGTGAATGTGGATGACGTCTACCGTGAAGGGATCACGAAGATCAATTCGGAAGATATCGCTTTCGGACGGGAAATGGGATATGTGCTGAAGCTGCTGGCTATCGGCAAGGACAACGGGGATTCCATCGAAGCCCGCGTACACCCGGCATTCCTGCCGGCGGACCATCCGCTGGCCCGGGTGGACGGTTCCCTGAATGCCGTTTACCTGTACGGCCATTCCTTCAAGGACATGATGCTGGAGGGCCGCGGCGCCGGAGACGCACCGACAGCCAGCGCTATTGTCGGTGATATTATCCAGGCGGCTCAGAACGCCGTACATCCCATGCCCTACATGCAGGATGAACCGAAACCGGTCGCAGATGACTGGCACAGCCGGTACTTTATCCGGATGAAGGCAAAGGATGAGCCCGGTGTCCTGGCGGAAGTCACGGGAAAGATGGCAAAAGCAGGCATCTCCGTATCTGCCATGATGCAGAAAGACGCAGATCCGGACGGCAAGGCCACCCTGATCTTTATTACACACAGCGCTTCGGAAAAGGCGGTGCAGCGTGCGGTGAAATCCCTGAATCCGGAAGTCTGCGTTGTCGACAACGTCATCCGCGTGGAAGGATAATTTTGTATGTGGGTTTTGTTTGACCTGGACGGAACGCTGACACAGTCGGAGGAAGGCATCTGGAATTCCGCCCGTTACGCGCTGAATAAGATGGGCTGGCCGGAGCCGGATGAAGCCACGCTGAGAAAATTTATCGGCCCGCCGCTGATTTGGTCCTTCCGGGAACTGTGCGGCATGACGGAGGAGCAGGCGACTGCAGCGCAGACGGTTTACCGCGAACGTTACAATACGATCGGCCTGTTCGAGAACCATGTATACCCGGGGATACGCTATTCCCTGCGATGCCTGAAAAAGGCCGGTGCGCAGCTCGGCGTTGTGACGGGAAAACCGGAAAACGCAACACGCAGGATTCTTGAGCACTTTGGACTGAGCTGTTTTTTTGAAACGGTTGTCTGCGCAACGGACAACAAGGCGGATAAGGAGCTGATGATCCGGAAGGCGCTGCCGGAAGACGCCGGCGAAGCGTGGATGGTGGGTGACCGGAAATTTGATATGGAAGGCGGCACAAGAGCCGGGATCCATACCCTGGGGGTAACCTACGGATACGGCAGCGAGCAGGAACTGACGGAATCCGGTGCGGAAAAACTGGCACATACACCCCGGGAGATTGCGGAAGTGATTTGTCCGGAAACAAAAGGGATCTGCGGCGCTTTCCTGAGTATGGAAGGCCTGGACGGAAGCGGGAAAGGCACGCAGCTGGAACGGCTGCTGGACACCCTGAAACAATACGGTTTTGAAGTGGTGCTGACAAGGGAACCCGGCGGGACGCCCATCGGGGAAAAGATCCGCGGAATCCTGCTGGACCGGGAGAACACCGGGATGACGGATGAAACGGAAGCGCTGCTGTACGCGGCGTCCCGGGCACAGCATGTCCGGGAAGTGATCCGGCCGGCTGTGCGGGACGGGAAAATTGTCCTGTGTGACCGCTTTGTGGATTCATCTGTTGCCTATCAGGGCGGCGGGCGGCAGATGGGCATTGACCGCGTGCTGGAAATCAACAAGCATGCGGTGGACGGCACGATGCCGGATCTGACGGTATATCTTGAAATCGGCCACCGGAAGGCCCTTGAACGCCGGTGTGCTGCCAGTGAACCGGACCGTATGGAGATGGAGGCGGAAAATTTCCACGCCAGGGTTGAAGACGGATACCATCAGCTGATTGCGATGGATCCGGAACGCTTTGCCGTGGTGGATGCTGAAGGGGATCGGGACGGAATTGCTGCAGAGATTGCGGAAAAAGTACTGAAAAAGTTACTGGAGATCGAAGCGTGAGTGAACGGATCGTTGTCGGTATGAGCGGAGGGGTGGACTCCTCTGTTGCGGCCCTGCTTCTGAAGGAGCAGGGCTATGATGTCGTCGGCGTCTTTATGAAGAACTGGGAAGAACAGGATGAGAACGGCGTCTGTACTGCGGAGGAAGACTGGCGGGATGTCCGTGACGTTTGCGATATCATCGGGATTCCGTACTACAGCGTAAATTTCGCCAAAGAATACTGGGATCGGGTGTTTTCCTATTTCCTGAAGGAATACAAAGCCGGTCGGACACCGAATCCGGATGTGCTTTGCAACCGGGAAATCAAATTCCGGGCATTCCTGGATTTCGCAATGTCGCTGGGGGCATCCAGGATGGCAACGGGCCATTTTGTGCGGACGGACGGAGCAGGACATCTGCTGAAGGGAACTGATCCGGAGAAGGACCAGAGTTATTTCCTCTATATGGTGCATGACGAGCAGCTGAAAAAGTCTGTTTTTCCCGTGGGCGGCATGACGAAAGCACAGGTGCGGAAAATTGCGGAGGAGCATCACCTGCCGGTCAGCGCCAAGAAGGATTCCACCGGCGTGTGCTTTATCGGCGAGCGGAACTTCAGGAAATTCCTGTCGGAATACCTGCCGGCACAGCCCGGGAACATGGTTGCCCCGGACGGGGAGATTGTCGGGCGCCACGACGGGCTCATGTACTATACGCTGGGACAGCGCCGGGGCTTGGGAATCGGCGGCCGGGGTGACGGCCGGAGCTGGTTTGTGATCGGGAAGGATCTTCAGAAGAACAGGCTGCTGGTTGCCCAGGGCGAAGACCATCCGATGCTCTACAGCACCCACAGTATTGCGGAGGACGTGACCTGGGTGGGAGAACCTCCGATGCGGGAAGGTGAAACAATCTCCTGTACCGCGCGCTTCCGTTACCGCCAGCCGGACCAGCCGGTGGAAGCAACGCTGCGGGAGGGGAAACTTTATCTCCATGCGCTGACGCCCCAGCGGGCAGTGACCCCCGGCCAGAGCGCCGTACTCTACCAGGGTGAGGTGTGCCTTGGAGGCGGCATCATCACAGAAATCCTGGATGCAGGTCAATCAAAGGGATAATATACCGGCAGATTGCATCTGCCGGCCTCAAATGATTCCGGATGATAGCTGCCGTTCAGGCGCCAAAATGAGGCGAACGATCCGATGCATGCGGCGGGGACAATAACGGAAAAAACACGAACATTTAAGGCATTGAGGAATTCCAACGTCCGGAAGCGTTGAAATTCCTCAATTTTTTTCTGAAAAAAGCAAAAAAGTGCTTGACATTCCTGTTTTGTTTTGCTATTCTACTCAAGCTCGCTTACGGGGAACCGGGGAGCGGGCACAGCGAACCTTGAAAACGATACAGAGATAAGAAACGCGCAAGAAGGAAAGATCAGCGAAGATTCCAAAGAGTTTAGCATCGGAAGATGTTAAGGATTAAACGGAAGAGTTTGATCCTGGCTCAGGACGAACGCTGGCG
>CAMMYM010000025.1 GCA_946527725.1 uncultured Clostridia bacterium | reverse complement strand
TGGACGGCCTGGTGCAGTACAACAACCTGAACCAGCTGTGCCCCGCCATGGCGGAGTCCTGGGAAGTCAGCGATGACGGGCGCGTCTACACCTTCCACATCCGGGAAGGCGCCAAGTGGTACACCTCCGAAGGCGAAGAATACGCCGACGTGACCGCGGGCGACTTCGTTGCCGGTTTCCATCACATGCTGGACGCCAAGGCCGGCCTCGAGTGGCTGGTTGAAGGCGTTGTGAAGGGCGCTGCCGAATACCTGGCCGGCGGTTCCTTCGACGAAGTGGGTTATGAGGCTGTTGACGACCAGACCCTGGTGATCACGCTGGAGGGAGACATCCCCTACTTCATGACCATGCTGACCTACAGCTGCTTCCTGCCGATCTGCGAAGACTGGTACCTGAGCCACGGCGGCGTATACGGCGCCCAGGAATACCAGGATGCCTTTGCCGATACTGAAAAGTACACCTTCGGCAAGAACACCGATGTGGCCTCCCAGGTTTACAGCGGCCCGTTCCTCCTCCAGAAGCTGAATCCCGATTCTGAAATTTCCATCGTGAAGAACCCGAACTACTACCGCGCGGACGAGGTGACGCTCAACAGTGTTACCTGGATCTATGACAACGGTGAGAACATGAAGGCGTTCTACGATGACGTGGTGAGCGGTGTGTACGCCGGCAGCGGCCTGACCGAGGCGAGCGGCACCCTGAAGATGGCCAAGGACGACGGCAACTTCGAGAAGTATGCTTACGTTTCCGACACCACCTCCACCACCTACTTCGGCGGACTGAACGTCAACCGCGGCACCTTCGCCCTGGAAAGCGGCGCGGCTGCTTCTCCCAAGAGCGAACAGCAGAAGATTGACACCCATACTGCCCTGATGAACAAGAGCTTCCGGAAAGCCCTGGCCCATGCGTGGGACCGCGCGACCGTGAATGCCACCAGCCGCGGCGAAGACCTGAAGCTGGCCAACATCCGGAACATGTACACCCACCCCGAGTTCGTCTCCCTGGAGAACGCCACGAAGGATGCGGACGGCCATGAATTCGCGGCCGGCACCTTCTACGGCGAGATGGTTCAGTACTATCTGGATCAGATGGGCGGCGAAATCAAGGTCGCGGACGCCATCGACGGCTGGTACAATGCCGACCTGGCCAAGGATTACCTGGCCAAGGCCAAGGAAGAACTGGGCGACAGCGTGACCTGGCCGATCACCATCGATATCGTGTACTATTCCGCTTCCGAAGGCAACACCGCCCAGGCGCAGGTCTCCAAGCAGACCATCGAGGAAACCCTCGGAGCCGAGAACGTGGTTGTGAACCTGGTTGAGACCACCACTTCCGCGGACTTCTACGCCTGCGGATACCGCGCGGCGTCCGGTGAAGCCGGCAACTTCGACTTCTTCTACGGATCCGGCTGGGGTCCCGACTACGGCGATCCTTCCACCTACCTGGATACGTTCGGCGTGAATGGCTACATGCTGAAGGTCATCGGTGTGGACTATTAATCCCCATACAGGGTATTCTGTAAAACGGGGGGAAGCGGCGTCTTCGCCGCTTCCCCTCTTGATTCCAAGCATAATCCCGCCGGTGCGGGATCATTTGCGTATTATTTCCAGATTTTATTTTTGGGGTAAGTGGGTGTATTCATGAGAAAATACATGCTGCGGCGGATTCTGTTCTCCCTGTTTTCGCTGCTGGTCGTCATCGCGACCGTTATGCTCCTGGTTTATAACCTGATTCCGAGGAGCGCCATATTCCAGATGGACGACGTCTGGAACAAAAAGAGCCTGAACGACCGGACAATCTATGAGTATGCCCAGTATCAGAAATTCGGATACCTGGAGTATTCGGATTTCACCGGCTTCCTGCGGTCCAAATATGAGGGCCTGTACGGCGCGGAGTATACCAAGAGCGATGAGTTCATGGCAGCCAAGGAAGCCATTCAGAACGAAAACACCTACCTGGACAATCCAGACGTCCAGGAGTTTATTGCGAAGTTCGAGAAAGAAGGATACAAGATCCGGTATCTCGAACCCCAGCGTTCCCCTTCCGGAAAAGCCAAGAAGGGCGGCGACGGCTACCTGGTCGCCGTGGTGGAACGGAGCGTATTTACCCGCCTGTGGAATTACCTGACGCACCTGATTACGGTGGAAACCGTGAACGACGTACAGGATCCCACGCTGACGGAACGCTATATCCGGGCGGAGCATGACCCGTACAGCGGCCTGTTCGCGGTTGTGGGCAGCGGCACTACGCATAAATACCAACTGTACTTTGACGGGCGTTTCCCGTTTATCCACCAGAACTGGATCCACCTGAACCTGGGCACTTCCTTTACCAAGTTCAGGGGCCAGGAAATCACCGAGGTCATCAACCGGCCGACCGGGGACCAGGTGAAGGTGCAGACCCAGTATCCGGCCAAGCTGGGCACGGACGAATATATCAATTCGGCGATTGATTTCCATACGCTGACCTACAACAGCTCCCCGAGAACCAAAACGGAGATGAAGCAGTTCCCGGACCAGTACACTACTTACAGTTACCGGATCGACGGACTGTCCATGCTGGAAAACTCCTTTGTGATCGGCCTGATCGCGACCGCGATCGCCTACCTGTTCGGCCTGCCGCTGGGCATTGCCATGGCCCGGCACAAGGACGGACTGGGGGACAAGATCGGCAACGGCTATATCATTTTCTCCATTGCGGTGCCCGGCCTTGCCCGTATTTTCCTGTTTGCCGCCATCGGCACCACCCTGTTCGGGCTGCCATACAAGTTTGCCAACGCGGAGGCCAAAATCCTGGCCTACATCCTGCCGACCCTGTCCCTGGCGCTGCCGTCCATCGGCAACCTGATGAAGTGGATGCGGCGGTATATGATTGACCAGATGAACAGCGACTACGTCAAATTCGCCCGGGCGGAAGGCATGAGCGAGAAGGAAATCTACCGGAAGCACATCAGCCCCAACGCGATGATCTACCTGGTACACGGTATTCCCGGCAACATCCTGGGCTGCCTGACCGGCGCAATTATTACCGAGCGCGTGTATTCCGTGCCCGGCGTGGGCGGCCTGCTGACCAACGCCATCAACGGATATGACAACGGCATCATCGTAGCCTGTACCGTGTTCTATACCACGCTGTCCATTATATCCCTGATCCTGGGCGACCTGCTGCTGGCCAAGTATGACCCGCGGATCTCCCTCTCATCCAGCAAAGGAGGTGGCCGCTGATGCCTGAGCAGACAACCCGGAACCAGGACGGGATGTTCCGGTTTATTGACAAGGATACCATCCAGTCCG
Source organism: uncultured Clostridia bacterium (assembly GCA_946527725.1). GTDB lineage: Bacteria > Bacillota > Clostridia > Christensenellales > Aristaeellaceae > Aristaeella. The sequence goes on along the minus strand of CAMMYM010000025.1, from coordinate 14,034 downwards.
AGAAAATCACGGCACCCCGTTATTCCTACTGGGCATCCGTATTCCGCGTTTTCTTCCGCAAGAAGACCAACCTGGTCATGATTATCCTCTTCGTGCTGATTTTCCTGTGCGCATTTGTCATTCCGGCGATTGCCCCCTATGACGCATATGAAAACCTCCGGGATGCCACTATGTTCAACCTGTCACCCGCCGCGGCCATGGAAAAAAACGGCGGATTCTCCTTCAAGTGGATCCTGGGTACGGGCCCCATGGGCAACAGCATCTTCTACGGGATCTGGGCATCCGCCCAGACCAGCCTGCTGCTGGCCATCATCTGCGCGGCGATCAATATGACGATCGGCATCATCCTGGGCGCCGTCTGGGGATACAGCAAGCGGTTTGACCAGGTGATGCTGGTGATCTACAACATCATCGCCAACGTGCCGTACATCCTGATGATCGCCGTGCTGGTATACGTCATCGGCTCAGGCTTCTGGAGCTTTGTGTTTGCCATGACGATTACCGGCTGGCTGGGAATCGCCTACTTCTTCCGGACCCAGGTCATGGTCATCCGCGACCGGGAGTATTCGCTGGCGTCCCGCTGCCTGGGCACGCCGATTCCCCGGATGATCAGCAAGAACATCCTGCCTTTCCTGACTTCCGTGATCGTGACCGTGCTGGCGACCGAACTGCCAAGCTATATCTCCTCGGAAGTGTTCCTGAGCTATATCGGCGTCGGACTGAGCGCCGAAATCCCGTCCCTCGGCCGGATGATCCAGCAGGCCCAGAGCGCCTTCCTGGTCTATCCCTGGGAATTCTGGCCGCCGGTGGCCATCGCTTCAGCCATTACCGTGATTCTGTACGTTCTGGGCCAGAACCTGGCGGACGCCTCGGATCCCAGGACGCATATGTAAGGAGGACGGATCATGAGCGAGAATGAGAACAGGAAGGTCCTCCTTTCCCTGAAAAACGTCAGTGTCAAGTTCAACGTCCGGGGCCGGATCCTGACGGCAATCCGGAACGTCAGCCTGGATATCTATGAGAATGAATCCATTGCAATTGTCGGCGAGAGCGGATCAGGCAAATCCGTGCTGACCAAGACATTTGCCGGTATGCTGGAATCCAACGGATTCATCAGCGAAGGCAGCGTCATTTTCTCGGACGACGACCTTTCCCACACCAACGTCAAGCTGACGGCGGCCAACCTGCGCCTGCTGGAGCGGCTGACCAACAAGTACAACAAATACTCGGTACTGGAGCGCGGCGCCGGGGAATACCGGGCGATCCGGCAGAAAAAGGCGGACGTTGCCCACGTCAAGGCCCTGACCGAGGAGGAGGAGGAATCCTTCCGCACCCGGGCCAAGGAAATCCATGACGATATCGTGGAAAGCAACAACTACCTGCTGACCCTGGACCGGCACAGCGCGAATGACCAGCGGGAAATCCAGGAGCTGGAAAAGAAAATCCGGGACCTGACCGCACGGGAAAACGCGCTGAAAGCGGAAAAGGATTCCCTGGTCCGGGAACGGACGGAAGCCTATAAGGCGGACACAGTCCGCCAGGCAGCAGACCGGGCGGAGATTGCCCGGCTGAAGGAGCTGCGCAAACAGAAGATCAGAACGAAGGATAAGGCAAGCAATCCGGAGGGACTTTCCGACGCGACGATCGCCCGCAACCGGAAGCTGGCCTATGACGTGCTGCTTTCCACCGGCCGGTATCCCCTCAAGGACCGGATCCGGTATACGATGAAGCTGAACCGGGTTCTCCGCAAGGCGATGATCCAGGGGGAAAACCTGCTGGACAGCGACGTGCGCCGGAAACTGTTCCAGACCTGCGTGCTGTATGTGGAATTTACCGAAGTGAACGAATCGGAGAACCAGCTGGAAGGCTACGCGGTGATTGACTGCGCCAACGTGAAGTATACCGATGACTGGCAGAAGATCCGCGGCCGCCGGATCGCGACGGTATTCCAGGATCCCATGACCAGCCTGAACCCGGTTATCCCGATCGGAAAGCAGATCATGCAGGTAATCCTGAAGCACCAGAAGTGCTCCCAGGGCGAAGCGAAGCAGCGGACGCTGGACATTATGGCGAAGGTGGGAATCCCGGAGCCGGAGAAGCGCTTTGACGATTATCCCTTCCAGTATTCCGGCGGTATGCGCCAGCGGATCGTGATCGCGATCGCACTGAGCTGCCAGCCGAAGATCCTGATCTGCGACGAACCGACGACTGCGCTGGACGTGACGATCCAGGCCCAGATTATCCGCCTGATCAAGGACCTGCAGCGGGATCTCGGGTTTACGACCGTCTATATCACCCATGACCTGGGCGTTGTGGCCAATGTGGCGGAACGCGTGGCGGTGCTGTATGCCGGCCAGATTGTGGAGCTGGGTACGGTGGAGGATATTTTCTACGATCCGAAGCATCCCTATACCTGGGCGCTGCTGTCCTCCCTGCCGCAGCTGACGGAGCGGGGTACGGAACTGTTCTCCATCCCCGGTACGCCGCCCTCCCTGTACAACAAGATCGTCGGTGACGCGTTTGCCCCGCGGAACAACTATGCGATGGCCATCGACCTGAAGGAAGAACCGCCGATGTTCCAGGTCAGCGAGACCCACTTCGCGAAGACCTGGCTGCTGGATCCCCGGGCCCCGAAGACGGAAGCGCCGAAGAATATCCAGAACCTGCATGAGAAAATGGTGAAGATCTACGGCGATTTCGAAGAGGAAGGAGAGTAAGGCATGGACAATCAGAACAAGGAAGTCCTGCTTTCCGTCCAGAACCTGGACGTAGTCTTCAAGCAGGGGAAGAACAGCTTCAAGGCCGTGTCTGATGTCAGCTTTGATATCTACAAGGGAGAGACCCTGTCCCTGGTGGGCGAGTCCGGCAGCGGCAAAACCACTATCGGCCGGGCCATTGTGCGAATCAATCCCTGCACGAACGGCGCGATCTATTTCAAAGGAGAGAAGATCTCCGGCAAGCTGCCCCGTTCCAAGGACCGGGAAGTCATCCGGAAGATCCAGATGGTATTCCAGGATCCCGCGGCGTCCCTGAATGAGCGGGCGACCATTGAATATATTATTTCGGAAGGCCTGTACAACTTCCACCTGTTCAACAGCGACCGGGAACGGATGGAAAAGGTGGAGAAGGCCATCAACGACGTCGGCCTCCTGCCGGAGCACCTGACCCGGTACCCCCATGAGTTTTCCGGCGGACAGCGGCAGCGCGTCGGCCTGGCCCGGTCCATCGTCATGGAGCCGGAGCTGATCGTGGCGGATGAGCCGATCTCCGCACTGGACGTTTCCATCCGGGCGCAGGTACTGAACCTGCTGAAGAAATTCCAGCAGGAGCGCGGGCTGACCTATCTGTTCATTGCGCATGACCTGTCAATCGTGCGGTTTATTTCCGACCGCATTGTGGTCATCTACAAGGGAAGGATTATGGAAGTGGCTGAGACGGAAGAACTGTTCCAGTATCCGCTTCATCCGTATACCCGTTCCCTGATGAGCGCGATTCCGATTCCGGATCCGATCCTGGAAAAGAAGAAGAAACTCTTCGTCTATGAACCGAAGGAATACGGCGAGAGCGATCATCCGAGCCTGCAGGACCTGGGCAACGGCCACTGGCTGTACGGCACACCGGAGGAAATCAACGGGGCAAGGAGAAAGCGCTTCGGCGAGGAATAACACATGCTTCGTGACAGGAAAAACCGAATCCGGCTGGTCCTGTTCATCCTGGCAATCCTGATTGCAGTTGGATCCTTTACGACCTGGGCCATCAAGCTGGGACACCGGGAGAGCGGATACCAGACGATTGTATATGAGAATACGCACGCGGACGTCCTGTACCGGACCGGTATCTCCATGATTTACTGGGCGGAAGGGAACGCCGCGGATATCCGGACACTGTCGAATACCGTCCAGCGGATCTACTCCGACAGCCTGTACCGGAATTTTATCCAGCTGGACAGCGCAGCTGTGTATGAGGAAACGGAGAATATCGCAGCCCTGAACCGGCGGCCGGGAGAGGAAATCCTGATCCCGGACCGGCTGGCGGGCGTGCTGCGCGACGCACTGGAGCGGACGGCAGCGGACGAGGGATATTCTGTGTATGCCGGCGCACTGTATGATGAGTGGGAACGGCTGCTTTACCTGGATGAACCGCAGAACGCGGACCCGGCCAATTCACCGGAGGAGGCGGAGCGGATTTCCCGGATTGCCGGGGCGGTCCGGCCGGAGAACGGAATCCGGCTCACGCTCAGCGAAGGGGAAGGCGGAACAACGGCCTGCCTGACGGTACCGGATGAATACCGGCGCCTGGCGGAGGAACTGGAAATTTCCGCCCCGGTCCTGGACCTGAACCTGCTGCGGGACGCGTACCTGATGGATCTGGTAGCGGAAGACATGAAAGCGGCCGGCTATCCGGATTTTGTGCTGTTTTCAAAGAGCGGACTGGCACTGACGGCCCGCGTAAAAGAAACGCTGATTGTTTCCGTGATGAAAGACGGGGAAGCGGCAGCCACACTGAGCGCCGCCGGACCGGCGGCTTCCATCCGGTTTGCGGCCGGGGAGCTGCGGAGCGACGGATACGGCGCTTATACGGTGAACGGCCTGAAGCGCCATTACTGGTTTGACGCGCGGACCGGCGGATTCCGGGACACAGTGGACCAGGCGGTGATGGCCGGACCGGCCCGGGCGGTTGACCTGGCCTGGGAGATGGTCCGCCTGAACTGTGCGGAGGATCCCGGAACGGTGGATATCCCGGATGATATCCAGTGCGTATGGACCGGGGCGGACAACCCGCAGGAAGCGGCGCCTCCCGGGTGAAGGCATCGCTTTTGCACCGGCGGACAGGCGAAAAGAATTGCATATCCCCCCGGAGTATGTTATGATCAAACCGTACTTCTTTCATGGACAGACCAGATACAGCAACCATCCAGGCAATCGGATCCGGATTGCCGCAATTCCGTTTTTTCGGGCGGAAGCCCAGAAAATAAATAACACAGGAGGGGACAATTAATGAGGAAACTTTTATCCCTGGTACTGGCTCTCTGCATGATGGCCAGCCTGACCGCCGCTTTTGCGGAAGACACCGCGCCGACCTATACATACCGTACGGCTGCGGCGGAATTCCCGACCAACTGGAGCCCTTTCCAGCAGCAGACGGCGACTGACAGCGACATCACCGACTGGCTGAACACCGCCTTCTACGAGTTTGATTTCAACGAAGACAAGGACGGCTACGTCCTGAAGCCCCTGGCTGTCGAAGACTTCCCGACCGACGTCTCCGCCGACTATGTCGGTGAAGAATGGGGAATCGCGGAAGGCGATACCGCCCGCGCATGGAAGTTCGTCCTGCGGGACGGCCTTGCCTGGGAAGACGGCACCCCCATCACGGCTCCGGATTTTGTGACTTCCGCCCAGTACCTGCTGGACCCGAAAGCGCAGAACCACCGCGCGGACGGCCTCTATTCCGGCAACCTGGTTGTGGCGAATGCCGAAGCTTACCTGAAGCAGGGCCTGACCGAGCCCACTTCCTACGGCAAGGTGAAGGCGAGCAAGGGATTCGCAACCACTGAAGAGCTGATTGACGCCTTCAAGGATGACAAGGGCTGGATCAACTGGGCGAACTCTTTCGGCGATACTTATGACTTCGAAGCGAAAGCCTGGACCGGCGCGGCGGATGACGCAGTTGTCGAAACGCCCCTGACCGTCGGCGAACTGTATGAATTCTACACCACCGGCGAAGGCGCTGCCTATGCAACCTGGGCCTCCCCCGAACAGCTGGTTGAGTGGACCGAGGATGAGCTTTTCCTGAACTACCAGGCCTATGAAGACGGATTCCCGTTTGAAAAGGTTGGCGTCAAGGCCCTCAATGACAAGGAACTGGTGCTGATCCTGGCCAAGCCCCTGGAAGGCTTCTACCTCTACTACGGTATTCCGAACTGGCTGGTCAATGAAGCCAAGTACAATGAGTGTGCGACCGAGAAAGACGGCGTGTACACCAATAACTACTGCACCTCCCAGGAAACCACGATGTCCTGGGGCCCCTACAAGCTGGGTTCCTTCCAGAGCGACAAGGAATACAACCTGGTCCGCAATGAGAACTGGTTCGGGTTCAGCCTGCCGGAATTCGAAGGACTGTACCAGACGGACGTGATCAATGTTTCCTACGTGCAGGAACCCGCCACCCGGATGGAAATGTTCCTGAACGGCAAGCTGGACGTCAACGGCCTGAACAAGGATTATATCAAGGAATACGCGTCCTCCGACTACACCTATTATGACGAGGGCGACTCCGTATTCGCGATGGCGTTCAACCCCGACCTGGCAGCGCTGAAGACCGCGCAGGAAGCTGCCGGAGAGAACATCAACAAGACCATCCTGACGATCAAGGATTTCCGTATCGCCATGTCCCTGGCCATGAACCGTTCCGAGTTCGTCCTGGCGGCCAATCCGACGAGCAGCCCGGCGTTCGCCCTCTACGGCAGCCAGATTGTTGCGGATCCTGAAGAAGGCCTGTTCTACCGCACCACAGATACCGCCAAGCAGGTTGTCGTTGACTTCTGGGGCCTGGCGGACGAAATCGGCGAAGGCAAGCTGTATGCGACCGTGGACGACGCGATCGATTCCATCACCGGCTACAACCTGGAGATGGCCCGCGAGTATTTCGACAAGGCTTATGACCAGGCGATTGAAGCCGGCCTGATGACCGATGCGGATACCGTCCTGATCATGGTCGGTACGCCCAACGCGACTTCCGCTTTCTACAACAGCGGCTATGACTTCATCGTCAACAATTACACCGAAGCAGTCAAGGGCACCAAGCTGGAAGGCAAGCTGAAGTTTGACCGTGACTCCACCCTGGGCAACGGCTTCGCCGATGCGCTGCGCAACAACCAGGTGGATATGCTCTTCGGCGTCGGCTGGACCGGCAGCACCTTCGATCCCTTCGGCCTGATCGAAGCCTATGTTTCCTCCAACTACCAGTATGACCCCGCCTGGAAACCCGCCGAAACCCAGATGACGGTGACGATCGACGGCGAAGCGTACACGACGGACGTCTGGACCTGGTACCTGAGCATCACCAACAATGTGATCACCGCCAAGAACGCCGCGGGCGAAGACGTGGAACTGGATGTGACCGCGAACGCGGAAACCCGGATCCAGGTCCTGGGCGAGCTCGAAAACATCATCCTGCAGAACTATGACTTCATCCCGCTGATGGGCGATGCTTCCGCCAAGCTGAAGGGCATGAAGATCGAATACTACATCGAGGATGAAGTATTCCCGCTGAGCCGCGGCGGCGTCAAGTACATGACCTACAACTATGACGATGCTGCCTGGGACGCATTTGTTGCTGAACAGGGCGGCACCCTGAACTACAAGTAAGATTCACGGGACGGAAGAATGAAAGGCGGCAGGGCTGAAAAGCCCTCCGCCGGTTCTGGATACCAGAACAGGGCCATCTCCGGCAACCGGGTTTCCGGCTGCCGGAGATGGTATTTCCGTTTTGTGAAACAATCCCTGCATGAACAGCGAAGCATGCAACGCGGTGAACGTTGTATGCTTCACTGTTCATGGAACCATCCCTGCACGGGCAGGAAAAGAAATGAACCGCAAGGAAAAAGGGGTTTGAAGCGTGGGAAAATATGTTCTCAAAAGAATTGTGCTGATGCTGTTTACTTTCCTGATCATCATCTCCATGTGCTTTATCCTGGTCAAGCTGCTGCCCAACAAACCGGCCAAGCAGTTCGGCAAGGATATGCAGCTGATTGAGATGCGGCGCGAAGCACTGGGGTACAACAAGCCGCTTCTGGAGCAGTATGTGATTTTCCTCCGGAGGTCGCTGATCGGACAGGACTGGGGTGTCAGTGAGGTTTTGTACCTGGGGCAGGACGTCTGGGGGAAGTTTATCGAAAAGATGCCCGCCACGGTGATTGTGAACGCCTATACCATGCTGATATCAGTGCCCCTGGGCCTGCTGCTGGGCATTTACGCGGCGCTGAAGAAAAACAAATGGCAGGATCAGCTGATCTCCACGCTGGTCGTGATTTTTGTATCCACGCCCAGCTATGTATACGCATTCCTGGTGCAGTATTTCCTGTGCTTCAAACTGAAATGGTTCCCGTTCCAGATGAATGCCGGATATGATTATTTTTCATGGTCCACATTTGTCAGTATCGTTCCGGCGGTGATGTCGCTGGGCTTCGGTACGGTGGCCGGACTGACCCGGTATACCCGCGCGGAGCTGACCGAGGTCCTGACCAGCGACTACCTGCTGCTGGCCCGGACCAAAGGCCTGACACGGGCGCAGACAACCGTGCGCCATGCCCTGCGGAACGCCATGGTGCCGATCTTTCCGATGATCCTGGGTGAATTCATCGGGATCATGGGCGGATCGCTGATTATTGAGCAGATTTTCGGTATCCCGGGGGTCGGACCGCTGTACGTCGCATCTGTTTCATCCGCGACACCTGACTATAACTTCTTCCTGCTGCTTTCCGCGTTCTATACGCTTATCGGGCTTGTGTCCGGTATTATCGTGGACATCAGCTACGGGTTCATTGACCCGAGAATCAGAATGGGGAGCAAAAAAGTATGAGTGAGAAGAAGATGAACGCCGCCGCTTTCGAGGTGCCAAAGGAAAAATTCCGCTTTGTGCCCATGGAAGGCAGGACGCATGACAAAAAGCTGGAGACCAAACCGGTCGGCTATTTCCGGGATGCCATGAACCGTTTCCGGAAGAACAAGGGATCCGTGGCAGCCGCATGGATTATCCTCCTTCTGGTGCTGTATGCCATTTTTATCCCGATCTTCTGCGAGACTCCCTATTCGCTGGCCCTGACGGATACCATGTACCTGAATTACACAAAACTGCCCCCGAAAATCCCGTTCCTGGGTGTGGACGGATGCAGCGACGTGACGGTGAACAGCGGGAAATATCATTATTACCGGGCGATCGCGGAAGAAACCGGCCTGGAGACAATCCGCGAGACCTACCGTGCGGACTACAAGGACCCGACCGCGAGCAGCAAGTCCACATTCTACGATCTCCGGGTCGATAATTATACATCCATGGGGATGCTGTACCTGACCCTGACCGGGGACCAGTTTGAGGATATCCAGAAATGGCAGGATGAGCACGGAATCCAGGTGATCTATCCCGCCATCAAGGATGCCAAGCAGACGGACGCCAATATCTGGTACGAAGTGGACAAGAAGGGCCAGCCCAAGCTGGACAAGGCAGGGAACCTCAAAGCCATCTACCGGACCACTACCCCGGAGGATACGGCCTACCACAGCCTGCGGATTGCAGCGGACAATGATCCGGAACATCCGCTGGCTTATGCCCGGGTTGCGGGAACCAGCACGGCCAAGAGCTATGTCACCCGGATCAACAAGTATACCTATTTCCAGTACCGTTACGGATTTGAACCGGGATTTATTTTCGGTACGAATGCCCGGGGCCAGGATATCTTTACAAGGCTGGCTTCCGGCGCGCGTTTTTCCTTCCTGCTGGCGATCTGCGTATCGGCGATCAACCTTTTCATCGGAACCATCTACGGTGCGATTGAGGGATATTACGGCGGCACGACGGACCTGGTGATGGAGCGGATCTCCGACATCCTGGCGGAAATCCCGTTCATTGTGGTGACCGTGCTGTTCCAGCTGCACCTGGCGAAGAAGGTCGGCGTCATTGGCGCACTGCTGTTCGCGTTTGTGCTGACCGGCTGGATCGGGATGGCATCCCGGGTCCGCATGCAGTTCTACCGATTCAAGGGACAGGAGTACGTCCTGGCCGCGCGCACACTGGGCGCCCGGGACAGCCGGCTGATGTTCCGGCACATCTTCCCGAATTCCCTGGGAACAATCATTACCGGATCCATCCTGGTGATTCCCGGGGTCATCTTTACAGAGAGCTCCCTGACGTACCTGAACATCGTCAACCTGGAGTCCTCCACGATGACTTCGGTCGGTACGATGCTGGCAAACGGCAAGGATTACCTGGCAACCGATCCCTATATTATTTTCTTCCCGGCATTGTTCATATCGCTGCTCGAAATCTCTTTCAACCTGTTCGGCAACGGACTACGGGACGCTTTCAATCCATCGCTGCGAGGTGCTGATTAATGTCAGAGAACAATATGAACGCTATGCCGCCCCGGACGGAACAGAAGCCGCAGGCGGAAAAGAAGCTGCAGGTTCATAATCTGCGGATTTCTTTCCGGACCTCCGCCGGCAAGGTGCAGGCGGTCCGCGGAATCAATTTTGACCTGATGAAGGGAGAAACGCTGGCCATCGTCGGCGAGAGCGGTTCGGGCAAATCCGTTACCAGCAAAGCTATCCTGGGCATCCAGGCCGGCAACGCCATTACCGAAGAGGGAGAAATCCTGTACAACGGCATGGACCTGCTGAAGATCGGCGAGGATGATTTCTACCACCTGCGCGGCGACAAGATCGCCATGATCTTCCAGGACCCCCTTTCCAGCCTGAACCCGATCATGCGGATCGGAAAACAGCTGACGGAAGCCATGCTGCTCAAGAGCCGGGCCCGGCGGAAGTCCTCCCGCAGGGAGTTTGCCGCGCGGATGGACCAGCTGTCCAAACGGATGGAAGCGGCTGCTCCGGAAAAGAGCGCGGAGATCAGCCGGCAGATCCGGGAACTGAAGGAACTGGAAAAAGCGAGCGTCCGGAAGGAACAGGCGTACCAGGCGGCCCGCAGCTGCGCTGAAGAAGCGGAAACCGAATGTGAAAATATCCTTTACCTGATCGGAAAAAATGCCTGGAAGGACCTGTCCGATGCCAAAAAGGTGAAGGAATTCACCCGCCGTTCCGTCCATCCGGACGTCATGCCCGAAGAAGAATTCAAACAGATCCGTGAGCATGTGGACGCGCTGACGCGCGGCCTGCGCGCCTGCCAGAAAAATGGAGATTTCTCGGATAAAGCGGCGTCCGTCCAGGCCATTCAGGAATGCCTGAAGAAAGCGCTGGAACGGGAAAAGCCGGACTACCTGGAGAAGACCTGGAAGGAAGCCGGACACAGCGAATCGCTGGAAGCCGGATTCATGAAGGAATTCAGGGCCTGCGCGGAGACCGGAATCCGGCGTTCGGACGCGGAATATACGGAACGCCGGCGGAAGGCGCTGGAAATTCTGGAGCACGGAATGGAAACGCTGGCATCCGGCGGGCCGGACGCGCTGATTCCGGAGCTGGGGCCGGTATGCAGGGCCGTCGATGAATCGATTGACCCCATGGACCTGGTCAAGGACAGCATGGCATGCACGTTCACCGGAAATATGAAATACCTGACATCCCGGTGGCGGGAAGGCCTTCGCAGCAACGGGCGCAAGGAAAAGAAGTACCTGCGGGAGAAGGCCCGTGCGGAAAAGCGCGCGGCAAAGGGAAAGACTTGGACCGTTCCGGCCCCGACCGTCATCGATATGGATACGGTTTCCTCCAACATGGAACGCGTGATCTCCGGCCTGAAAGACCATTATGAGGAACGGATCGCGGAGGAAGGAACGGAAGACAAAGCCCGGAAGACGGAACAGGTGATCCGGGACCTGGAAGAAAAAGCGGCCGGCATGGCGGCCCGGATGGACAAATGGACGGCCCGGAACAAAGCGCTGAAGCTGATGGAGGAAGTCGGTATTTCCGAGCCGCGGGTCCGTTACCGCCAGTATCCCTTTGAATTCTCCGGCGGTATGCGGCAGCGTATCGTGATTGCAATCGCCCTTGCGGCGGACCCGGACATCCTGATCTGTGACGAGCCGACGACCGCGCTGGACGTGACGATCCAGGCGCAGATCCTGGAGCTGATCAACAGCCTGAAGGAAAAACGGAACCTGTCCATCATCTTCATCACGCACGACCTGGGCGTGGTGGCCAACATGGCGGACCGGATTGCCGTGATGTACGCGGGCAAAATCGTGGAATACGGGACTTCGGAGGAGATCTTCTATTCGCCGGCCCATCCCTACACATGGGCCCTGCTTTCCTCCATGCCGGACCTGGACACCAAGGAGAAGCTGGAAGCAATTCCCGGCACGCCCCCGAACATGATCTATCCGCCGAAGGGAGACGCGTTCGCGGAACGGAACCGGTATGCGATGGAAATCGACTTTGAACAGGAGCCGCCGGTATTCCCCATATCGGAAACCCACTGGGCAGCGACATGGCTGCTGCATCCGGATGCACCGAAGGTGGATCCTCCCGCGGCGGTGACGGAGCGTATCCGGAAGATGAAAGCACGGGCAGCGGAGGTGAGCGGAAATGAGTGAACCGTTGCTGAGGGTGGAACACCTGTGCCAGTACTTCGGGCCCAACAAAGCGGTGGACGACGTCAGCTTTGAGATCCAGAAAGGCGAGGTTTTCGGCCTGGTCGGTGAATCCGGCTGCGGCAAGACAACTACCGGCCGCTCGATCATCAAGCTGTATGACATTACGTCCGGAAGCATCTATTTCAAGGGAAAGCGGATTGCTGCCGGGACCAAATCCTATAAAGACCGGATCCGGGAAGCCCGGAAGGAATGCAGGGAAGCATCCCCGGAACGCCGCAGCGAACTGGAAGCGGAGATTGCGAAACTGCGGGAAGAAATCCGCTCCGCACGCCGGGATCATGAGCAGTGCGACAAGCTTTACAAGGACGAGCTGGTCAAAGAGGTCCGGGAGAAATATGCCCCCCTGCTGGAAAACGCGCAGGGTGAAGAAGAAAAACGGATCCGGCAGGAGTACGACGAGGCGCTTCGCATCGCGAAAAAGCAGCGCTACATTACGCAGATCCAGATGATCTTCCAGGATCCCATCGCTTCGCTGGACCCCCGGATGACGGTCATGGATACCATTGCGGAAGGCCTGGTGATCCGCGGGGAAAAGGACCGGGAGGTCCTGGAGAAGAAAGTGTATGACATCCTGGAAAAGGTCGGCCTGGTGCGGGAACATGCCAACCGGTATCCCCACGAGTTTTCAGGCGGCCAGCGCCAGCGGATCGGCGTTGCGCGGGCCGTGGTGATGGAACCGGAGCTGATCATTGCTGATGAACCGGTATCCGCGCTGGACGTGTCCATCCAGGCCCAGGTGATCAACCTGCTCAATGAGCTGCGCCATGAATTCGGCCTGACATTCCTGTTTATCGCGCATGACCTGTCGGTGGTCAAATATTTCTCGGACCGGATCGGCGTCATGTATTACGGGCATCTGGTGGAACTGGCCTCATCCGATGAGCTGTTCGCCCACCCTCTGCATCCGTATACCCAGTCCCTGCTGAGCGCGATCCCCCTTCCGGATCCGCTGATGGAGAAGAAGCGGAAACGGCTGAAGTATGACCCGCTGGCCGCCCATAACTACGGAGACGAGCAGCCGGAGATGCGGGAAGTTGCCCCCGGGCATTTTGTACGGTGCAGCCTGGAGGAATTTGAACGGTACCGGCAGCAGCTGGGCCTGGAGTCTCCTGAAGATGGGAAGCAGTAATATGGATCCCCGGAAAAAACGCCTGATCCGGATCGGGATTGCGGCTGCCGTCGGTGCGCTGATTGCCTGGGGCGCCGCCTCGGCAAGGGGACTGAAACCGGGCATCGGAACGGCGCTGACGCTGCGTTACTGGAGCGACGGCTGCTTTGCGGCCGCGGTCCTGATCGGCGGTATCGGAGTGCTGACCTGGATTTCCACGACCGGGCTGTTTGACATCTTCTCATACGGAATCTCCGCCGCGGTCCGGATGTTCATCCCGTTCGGGCGGAAGAAGGACATCATGCCCTTCTATGATTACAAAACGTACAAGGCGGAAAAAAGGCAGCCGGCGCTGTTTGAGCTGCTGGTTGTCGGAATATTCTACCTGCTGGTATCCGGCCTGCTGCTGTGGCTGTATTATTCATCCATCGGCGGCGCATAAGCTGGAAAGCAGGAAAACAAGTCCGGAAATAAAAATACAACTGCCGGCGGGCTTATGCCCGCCGGCAGTTGTGTCCTATTTACTCAATTCCTGTCAGGTCGAAGTTTTCCAGCCACCGGGTGGCGGTTTCACAGACGCCTTTCAGGCAGGCTTCATCGAACG
>CAMMYM010000024.1 GCA_946527725.1 uncultured Clostridia bacterium | reverse complement strand
ACACCATCCAGACCCCCGAATATCTCGAGTTCTGCAAGCTGATGGCTGACTGGGCCGAGAAGGGCTATATCTCTGAAGACGAAGCGACCAAGGTGACCACCGATACCACCACTCAGTCCAAGGACTGGGCGATCTCCTGGTGGACCGATATCCCCGTAAACGCTGAAGCGAACAGCCGCTATGGCCAGGAAGTTGTCATGCAGCCCATCGCTCCCCGTTTCGCGCACAGCACTTCTGCCCTGGGCAGCTGCTACTGCATCACTGCCAACAGCACTGAAGAAGAAGCCAAGGCCTGCATCGACTTCATGGGCCTGCTCTACACCGACAGCAAGCTGGCTGACATGTACACCTTCGGTATCGAAGGCGAAGACTTCGAATACACCCAGACTGAAGAACAGACCATCAAGCATGTGACCCAGCACAGCGATAAGTACAACCACAGCATGTGGGAGTCCGCCAATGCGACCATCGTAACGCCTCTGGACAACGAGCCCGATGACAAGGCTTCTCTGTACGATGCGTTCAACGGCGGTGCCGAGACCTCCTGCGCTGCCGGCTTCCGGTTTGACAAGAGCCCCGTGGAAGCGGCTTACACTGCTTGCGCGAACCTGTTCGACCAGTATGGCTTCCAGCTGGAGAACGGCGGCTTTGCTCCTGCTGATGTCGAAGCCAAGATCGCTGAGTACCAGGCCGCTCTGGATGCTGCCGGATACCAGGATGTGCTGGCTGAGTTCCAGAAGCAGTACAATGAATGGAAAGCCCAGTAATCAGCTTTGACTGGTCATTGGGATGAATTTCCCAGGGCCCGGAGAACGTTCTCCGGGCCCTTTTATGTTCAACACAAGGAAGGGGTACCGCTGCGGGGAAGAAGCGCTGCGGAGGAACCGGCCAAAGCAGGAAAAAGCTGAATGTTTGTGTGAGGGAATAAAATGCGTACAGAAAAGATTAGGGAACTGATTGCCCGGATGACCCTGGAAGAAAAGGCCGGCCTGTGTTCAGGAGCTGACTTCTGGCACACGAAAGCGGTGGAACGCCTTGGCATTCCGGCAACCATGGTCAGTGACGGCCCCCACGGCCTGCGTAAGCAGGATGAGGAAGGCGACCACCTGGGAATCAATGACAGCATCAAGGCGGTCTGCTATCCGGCGGCCAGCGCTACTGCGGCTTCTTTCGATCCTGAGCTGATTGAGAAAATGGGCGAATCCCTGGGGGAGGCCTGCCAGCATGAAAAACTGAGCGTGCTGCTGGGACCGGCTGTGAACATCAAGCGGAGTCCGCTGTGCGGCCGCAACTTCGAATACTTTTCCGAGGATCCCTACCTGACCGGCGTGATGGCCACAGCGCTGATCAAGGGAGTCCAGAGCAAAAATGTCGGAACCAGTATCAAACATTTTGCGCTGAATAACCAGGAACACCGGCGGATGAGCAGCTCTTCCGACTGCGACGAACGGACGATCCGGGAAATTTACTTCCCGGCATTTGAAATGGCGGTCAAGGAAGCGCAGCCCTGGACGGTTATGTGCTCATACAATCGGATTAACGGCGTGTATGCTTCCGAAAATCCATGGCTCCTGACGGATGTGCTCCGTAAGGAATGGGGCTTTGAAGGTTATGTCATGAGCGACTGGGGCGCGGTCAGCAAGCGCCCTGCCGGCGTGGCAGCCGGCCTGGACCTGGAAATGCCGGCATCCGGAGGCGTCAACGACCGGAAGATCGTGGAAGCTGTTAAGGCGGGGAAACTGGACGAGAAACTGGTAGACCTGTGCTGCGAACGGATCCTGAATATTGTTTTCCGCTACCAGGAAAATGCGAAGCCGGATACGCCATGGGACAAGGAAGCGCAGCATCTCCAGACTGCGGATATCGCAGCGGAATGCATGGTGCTGCTGAAAAATGAAGGGAATATCCTGCCGCTGAACAAAGAAGACGAGATTGCTTTCATTGGCGAGTTTGCCGACAAGCCGCGCTTCCAGGGAGGAGGAAGCAGCCATATCAACTGCTTCAGGACAACCAGCGCGCTGGAAGCGTCGAAGGGCCTGAAGGTAACATATGCCAGGGGCTATGATGTGGCGGCGGATGACGCGCCTGATGCTATGATTGCCGAGGCGGTGGCCGCGGCAAAGAAAGCCAGGGCTGCCGTCGTGTTTGCCGGCCTGCCGGATTCCTATGAGTCCGAAGGTTATGACAGAACGCATATGGGGATGCCTGAAAGCCAGAACCGATTGATTGAAGCAGTGGCGGAAGCAAATCCCAATACGGTTGTCGTGCTCCATAACGGA
Source organism: uncultured Clostridia bacterium (assembly GCA_946527725.1). Taxonomy (GTDB): domain Bacteria; phylum Bacillota; class Clostridia; order Christensenellales; family Aristaeellaceae; genus Aristaeella. The sequence goes on along the minus strand of CAMMYM010000024.1, from coordinate 15,386 downwards.
TCGCCTGTGGAAATGCCATGGATCAGCAAAGTCAAAGCTGTGCTGGAAGCTTACCTGGGCGGCCAGGCGGTAGGTCTGGCGGAGGTAAAGGTGCTGTTCGGCGACGTGAACCCCAGCGGACACCTGCCGGAAACCTTCCCGGTGAAGCTGGAAGACAATCCCAGTTACCTGTTTTACGGCGGTGATCCGCGCGGAACGGAATACCGGGAGGGCATCTTCGTCGGATACCGCTATTATGATAAAAAGAAGATGGAAGTCCTGTTCCCCTTTGGGCACGGCCTCAGTTATACGGAATTTGAATACACAGGGCTGAAACTGAGCGCAGACGCCATGAAGGATACGGATACGGTCACGGCGACAGTTACCGTGAAAAACACAGGCAAACGCACCGGAAAAACGGTGGTTCAGCTTTATGTCGGCGACAAGGAAGGCTTTGAGAATGCCATTCGCCCTGTCCGTGAACTGAAGGGCTTTAAAAAGGTTGAACTCAAACCCGGTGAAAGCAAGGAAGTTTCCTTCATCCTCAGCAAGCGGTCCTTTGCCCACTGGAATACGCAGATCCATGACTGGTACGTGGAAAGCGGCGATTTCTCCATTGAAGCCGGCGACAGTACAGCCAACCTGCCGCTGAAAGCAACCGTGAAAGTGGAATCCACGGTTCGGCTGCCGCATCATTTTGACCTGGACAGCATCTATATGGATATCCTGGCGGATCCCAAGGGCCGGGAAGTTTTCGGGCCGATGATCAGCAAGGCTTTTGCTGTACTTGGCACGGAGGAAGAGCCAACTTCCGAAGCTGCCGGCGAAGCGATTTCGGACGAAATGAGTACGGCGATGCTGAACTATATGCCAATCCGCGGCGCGCTCAGCTTCGGCGGCGGCATTCCGGAAGAACAAATGGCCGAATTGCTCCGCAGAATCAATGAATAAACGCGTCAGACAGGAACCGGAAGGGCAGCGGAATGAACCGCTGCCCTGATTCAAGACGGAAAAACCCGTGCAAGGAAGCAGAACCCCGGGACGAATGACCAGGATGGCAGGAGGTTATATTGTGAAAAAGCAGACCCTGAACGGAGAATGGACACTCAGTATTCCCGGAAGTGCGTTTCCGGAGACACCGGCCGCGGTTCCGGGCTCGGTGTACCATGACCTGCTGCAGGCAGGACTGATTCCCGACCCGTTTTACCTCGACAACGAAGACAGCGCGCTGAAAATCATGGAGTATGATTTTGTTTATTCCCGCTCCTTTGATGCGGCGCCGGAACTCCTGTGCAGCGATGCGGTTTTCCTTCGCTGCCACGGACTGGACACGCTGGCTTCCATCGAGGTCAACGGCAGCCCTGCCGGCCGGGCAGACAATATGCACAGGACCTGGGAATATGATGTGAAGGCTTTGCTGCACGAAGGCAGCAATACCATCCGGGTCACCCTGTTTTCGCCGACAAAGTATATCCGGGCAGCCTATGCGGAAAAACCGCTGGAAGGCTCCTCTGATGCCATGAGGGGGTTTCCCTACCTGAGGAAAGCCCACTGCATGTTCGGCTGGGATTGGGGTCCCCATCTGCCGGATGCCGGCATCTGGCGGGATATTGAGCTGATCGGTGCAGAGAAGGCTCTGCTGAGGGATGTGTATATTGCGCAGCGGCATGAAAACGGCAGGGTTACGCTGGATGTGAAGCCCCATATCCGGCACATTACGGACAGCAGGATCAGAGCTGCCGTATCCGTGACGGCACCGGACGGACAGCGTATCACGGCGGAAGGCCCCGGAAAGCTTTCGGTGGAGATTGAGCATCCGCAGCTCTGGTGGCCTTCCGGATACGGCGGACAGCCGCTGTACAGCGTGGAAGTTACGCTTTCGGATGACCGCGGGATCCTTGACACCTGGGAAAAACGGATCGGCCTCCGGACGCTCACAATCCGCCGGGAGAAAGACGAATGGGGCGAGAGCTTCTGCCATTGCGTAAACGGCGTGGACGTTTTTGCCATGGGCGCGGATTATATTCCGGAGGACAACCTCCTGCCGCGCGTGAACAAAGAGCGGACAAGGCGGCTGCTGGAAGATGCGAAAGCGGCCCACATGAATACGGTTCGCGTTTGGGGTGGCGGCTATTATCCGGAAGATGATTTCTATGATTTATGCGATGAACTGGGCCTGATGGTCTGGCAGGATTTTATGTTTGCCTGCGCATCATATGACCTGACCGAAGCGTTTGAGGAAAATGTCAAAGCTGAGTTCAGGGACAATATCCGGCGCCTGCGGCACCATGCGTCCCTGGCGTTATGGTGCGGCAACAATGAGATTGAATCGTTTGTGCCCAGCGGCATCTGGGCCAAAGAGAAAAAACTGATTGCGGATTATATCAAGCTGTATGAATATATCCTGCCGAAGATCGTGAAGGAAGAAGATCCCGGTACTTTCTACTGGCCCTCCAGCCCTTCCTCCGGGGGAAGCTTTGATGAACCCGGGGACGAGAACCGGGGTGACTGCCATTACTGGGACGTATGGCACGGGCTGAAGCCGTTTACAGATTACCGGAACCACCTGTTCCGTTACGCCAGTGAATTCGGATTCCAATCGTTTCCGTGCATGGCTACGATAGAAAGCTTTACCAGGCCTGAAGACCGGAATGTATTTTCCTACGTCATGGAAAAACACCAGCGGAATGCCAGCGCCAACGGAAAGATTGCCGAATACCTTTCCCAGACATATCTTTATCCATCTTCATTCGATCTGTTCGTTTATGCCTCGCAGCTGCTGCAGGCGCAGGCTATGCAGTACGGTGTGGAGCACTGGCGGCGGCACAGGGGGCGCTGCATGGGTGCGCTCGTATGGCAGCTGAACGACTGCTGGCCGGTGACAAGCTGGGCCAGCATAGACTACTTCGGGCGCTGGAAAGCCCTGCATTATTACGAAAAACGCTTTTTTGCACCGGTGCTCGTATCCTGTGAAGAAGAGGGAACGCTGACCCAGAATACCAATGTGAATGCGGAACCGATCCAACCGCTGAAAAAAACAGCACGATTTAATGTGTCCAACGAAACAAGGTCTTCATTCAGCGGATCGATCCACTGGAGTTTGCGTACGGCGGACGCGTCTGTGCTCCGGGAAGGCCGGTTCCCGGTAACTGTGCCGGCCCTGTCGGCCGCCTGGACAGAAAAACTGGATTTTTCCGACCAGGATACTTACGGCAGCTATGTCGCTTATTCCCTGGAAGACGGGCAAAACGAAACAATCGGCAGCGGTACGGTGCTGTTTTGCGCACCGAAGCATTTCCGCTTTGCCGATCCGAAGCTGGAAGCATATCCGGACGGCGATGGGATCGTCGTCACTGCGAAAGCTTATGCGCGCAGCGTGGAGGTCCGGTGCGGCCCGGATGTCCTGCTCGAAGACAATTTCTTTGATATGAATGCGGGAACCCGCCGGATCCGCGTGCTGCGCGGATCCGCGGATAAGGTTTCTGTCCGCAGTGTTTATGATATCCGGTAACGACAGGCCTGGACGGACCGGAGAAAGGGGGAGGAATTGCAGGCGGGATTTCCGGCAGGCTTCCGGGCTCCCATATGACTGCCTTACGGTCAGCGTACGATCCGGTACAATTCGTAGCTGCCGGGAACAGCCGGAAGTTCAAAGACGGTTTCCCCGCCGCGGCTATAAAGCGGTTCAATCCGAACGGGCTTCCCTGTACGGAAATCCTTCCGGACAGGCATTTCCAGCGCCGCGGCTTCCCCGCTGACGTGCAGGTATACCGTGGAAGGCTGTGCCTGGGAAGTGACGTAAGGATAGATAATCAGGGTATCGTTGTCATAAGGGAAGAGGCTGATGCCGGCCCTGCATTCCAGATAGGCGCCTGTGTTGAATTCCCTGCGGATCCGTGTCAGCGCCCTGCCGGGCATTTTGTAAAAATCCGGGAAAGAATCCGGAACGGCAAGGGTCCACATCTGCCCTTTGCCGTAGGTATCCTTCAGCAGGATCCCAAAGCTCTCCTCTGTATCCGCGACCTTGACGACAGCCCAGGTGGCGTTGTTCCGGAATTCGCAGACCGGGATGCCGATGCTGTCTGTTCCGGTCGGATATTCCACTCCGCGGCGCCCTGCGTTCTCAACCCGGTAATGGCGTCCGCAGATCCGCCGCCCGGTAAAGCGGATGGATGTCATTCGCTGAATCCCCCGGTCCATTGCAGCTTCCAGGAACCCGCTGGTGACGAGGGCTTTTCCGCTTTCCGCCACAAATTTCTCAAGCTTGTCCACGACATCGGGGTCACAGGCGGAGGAACGTGTCAGCAGGATAGCGTCAGCCTGCCCGGGCCAGTACGGCGTCAGCATGACAGGCAGGCCGCACATGCCCAGGAAATCCTGTACATTGTCTTCGCCCTGGCAGTTATCCGGCAGGTAGCAAAGGATACCGGCCGGATTCCCGCAATGGTCAAGGACGGCATCCAGCTTGTCCAGATGATAGCCCAGCGGAGGGATGAATGCGTTGTCTGCAAGGGCCTGGAAGCAGAACATCATCAGTTCCTTCGGCTTCGAAAAAGCCGTCAGGTACGCCTGCTCCAGGTACTGTTCCGTAATCCGCAGGTCGAAGGGATCAAACCAGCCGCCGCCGTTATGGCCGGGCCACATGGCTTCAAAATAAGTCATCAGGGAATAACTCAGGTATCGGGGAAGGTGCTGGTCCGTTGTGACCGTATCGCGTGCTTCGGTGCCTGTATAAATCCGGTCGAACAGTTTCCGCTGGGCGGCAGGATTATAGCCTGTTTCCTGGTAGCTTTCCGCCCAGTTGGGATACTTGATGGTGATGCGGCAGTTGGGATTGGCAGCTTTCGCCGGGGCGATAATATCGTCCCGGCTGACTTTTTCCATCAGGGAAAGGCGGTATTCCTTCCAGCTTCCGTCGGTAATGCCCCGTGCGGCATTAAAGCTGTCGCGGCCCCTGCGGCAGGCTTCGCACGTGCAGTTTGTGAAGAAAAAATCGTCGATGATGAATTCGTTGAAATGCTTTCCCAGGAAGGTACAGACATCGCGGAGCCGGGCCAGCATCTTTTCATCGTTGTAGCAGAAAGTATCAAACAGGCGCTGTTTCGGCTCGTCCCCTTCGGGCGTGGAAATCGTTGTGGTCAGACCGCCGGCAACCTCGACGCCGTGGGCTTCAAAAACCTCCCTGCAAAGGCCCACATGCTCCTCGTCCGCCATGACGCCGCCGCGGAAAGGCTCCAGGTATACTTTGTCCACCCGCATATATTTCTCAAAGAACGCAAGATCCGCTTCCAGCTTTTCCTTTTCAGCCCGGGCTGTTCCCTGGGCGACAAAATAGTACACGAGCCTGAAATTCCTGTAATTACCCATGGCAGAAACCCTCCTGTTTTGTTTTGACTGTTTTTGTGGGAATTATATCACGGCAGGCCGGCAAAGGCCATGCTTTTTCCCAGATAAAGGGAATGCTTCGGAGGAACGCGAGAGCCTTGTAGAAAAAAATGGAATGTGTTATTGTATGGATACAAATGGATCCGGAAAAGCCGGTTGGCATGGCTGTCAGCAGCTGAATAAGGAGGAGCCGCAGATGCGAAAACTACTGTCCCTGTTTTTGGTATTGACGATGATCCCGGCGGTACTGCCCGGCGCAGCCGCAGAACCGTATACGCTTGATATCTGGTGGGTCGGCAACGGGGCTGTTCCGGAGGTCCAGGAAGGCGTTGAAAAAGCGATCAATGAATACATCGAACCGCTGATTGATGCGCATGTTTCCTTCCATATCGTTCCATGGGACGACTGGAAGACGGAGGTTGTGGACGTTCTGACCGACAAGGCGAAGCGGAAGGAAACCAAGATGGACCTGGTTTTCACCGCGGACTGGGAATACTACAGCGACCTGCAGGAGGCAAAAGCGCTGCTGAACCTGGAAGGCGAGCTGGAAGACCTGCTGGGGAAGGGAATGGACCTGCGGGGAACCCTGAGCGATTCCTTCTGGAACGGCATCAAAATCAACGGCGGTATTTACGGCGTCCCGACAAACAAGGAGCTGTGTGTTCCGCAGGGCTTTATTGTGAACAGGACCGCGGCGGAAGCCATCGGTTGGGATTATGAAAATACGGAGATCACCTGTACGGCGGACCTGGAGCCCTGGCTTGCAAAGTATAAGGAGAAGTATCCGGCCCGCTATCCGTACCTGATGGATATGAACCCCGCGGGACGCTGGGTGGACGAACCCTGGATCAATGACTGGTCCGGTCTGGAGCAGAATTCGCTGACCATGAAGATGGCGAAGAACGGGGACGGCGAATATGACGAGACAGTCTACAGCATCTTTGAAACACCGGAGGAAGAGGAACATATCCGCCTGATGTACGATTGGGTTCAGAAGGGATATATCAGCCCGATGAACATCAGCCTGGACAAGTCCCACGCGGAGGAAATCTTTGGCAGCGGGGACTTCCTGGTGTTTACCCAGCCGCTGAAGGGCAATAATATCAAAGCGGTGGAAATGTACACTTCCTGCCACAGAAAACAGCATGATGATTTTGAGGTCGGGGAGATCATCATGCAGCCGAAGTATATCGTGACAGCCCATACTGCGGGATCGATGTTTGCGATTCCGACGGCGGACTGCGATCCGGACAAAGCAATCCGCTTCCTGTACCTGATGCATACCGATGAAACGCTGGTGAACCTGATGCTCTTCGGCGCGGAGGGCGAAAATTATACAAAGCTCGACGGGAAAAGGGTGGAGCTGAACCCGGACGCGGCATGGTACAATATGCACGCGGGCGCATGGACCGTCGGGGATGTCCGGCTGCAGTATGTGCTGGAGAACGAGGATCCGGAGAAGAACGATAAGCTGATCGAATACGCAAAGGATGCGACAGAGACATGCTGCCTGGGTTTCCGGTTCAACAAGAAGCTCAAGGCGCTGCGGGAAACGGTCGCGGCTGTGGATGCGGTAGTCGGGCAGTTTGCGGATCCGCTGCTGTGCGGCATTGTTGATCCGGACGATCCGGAAAAGGGCATCGGGGCATTCAGGGAAGCCCTGCGGGAAGCCGGAATCGACACCTTGCGGGAAGCAGCCCAGAAACAGTATGAAGACTGGAAGAACGCCCAGAAATAAAAGGGCCCGAAAACATGTTTCCGGAAACGGCGCCGGCTGTTTCCGGAGTTCTTTTGTTCGCTTGAAAAGCGGCAGGTGAGGGGATACAATAGCAGGAGGAATAACGGAAAAGGCGGGGGCACGAATGGCGCGTACGGCTTATTGCAAACGGTGCGGGAAAGAAGTGGACGCAGGGGAAATCTGCCCTTTCTGCGGAACCCGGCTGGGAAAGAACGCGGCCCATGCCGCCTGGTGCGTGGAACGCACGCCGGTGAAGGACTGGATGTACTGGAACAGCATCATGCGGCTGCTGCTGCCCGGCACGCTGGCGATCCTGGTGCTGGTGCTGCTGCCGGAATGGATTTCCGGCGGGATCGGTGCGGTGGAGAGGCTGCTGTCTTCCGCGTTTCCCGCAGTGCTCGGCATCCTGCTGCTTGCGGTGCTGGCCATGCTGCTCCTGATCCTGCTTGCGCAGGGCAGGGAATTGTCCGATTTTGTCGTGGATAACAGGGGAATCCAGGAAACAAGGTACCTTCCGGATCCGACGCCGCTGAAACTCCTGCTGCGCCTGAAATCGCCGAAGCTTCCGGAAGCGGGGGCTTCACAGGTGGTCAGGCTTGGGGAACGCCGGATTGCATGGAAGGATGTCAGCCGGGTGCAGCTCTGGCCGGAGAAATGCATGGTCCTTTTCTATGCGCCGTCCTGGTGGCTTCGGATTCCTGTGGTCTGTACCCCTTTCACGTGGCAGGACACGATGGAGTATATCCGGGAAAAGCTTGGCAAGAAAAAGAAAGTGAAGCTGCCGCAATCGCTGACGGTGCAGGCACCGGCTGCCGCCCGGCACAGGAAAGCGGAGGCGCCGGTATGGGAGGAGCCGGAGGCGGAACAGACAGTCATGGAGGCGCTTCCGGAAGCGGAAGAGGTGCCGGAAACGCCGGAAGAGACGGAAAGCAGCGGGTCGGAACCCTTGACATAGCAAGGGTTACCCGGTAAAATAATATAGATGTCCTGTACCTTTCTGTATGGGAATTCCGCTGATGCCTTGCGGCAGAGGAAGGAGGAAAGAGCCTTCAGGCTCTGAAACAGCATGAAGAAATGCATTTTGCCCGGTCTGGTGCTTGCGCTGGTGCTTGCACTGGTTTTCACGGTTTCGGCGATTGCTGACAGCCAGCTGGAGATCAAGGGGGACCTGCCGGGAGGGAATACATTTACCGGGCCGGAAGCGGTAACGGTGAGCATCGATGTGCGCAATGCCGGTGATGCAGAAATGCCCGGGCCGGTAAAGCTGTACTATCCGAATATGGAACAGGTCGAGGAATTCGGTGCGCCGGTCCTTGCAGCGGGCAGCAGCAGGAACTGGGAGGGCACCTGGAATGTTACCCAGCAAGAGCTGGAAGCCGGCGTGATAGACTTCTATGTATTGTTCCCCGTGAAGAATGAACAGACCGGTGAACTGGAAAACAAGGCAAAGCGCCTGCGCTTCACCGTGAATTATTCCGGCGCGGAGCCGGAGCTGACCATTACCCGGTCCTTCCTGCCCGCAGTTGCACAGAAGAACCAGGAAGTCACCGTTATTTATGAGGTTGCGAACACCGGCACAGCGGACGTGACCAACGTAACCATCAAGGAAAATGACTCCGTCTCCACGACAGCCGGGGCGATCAAGAGCATCGCGGCCGGGGAAACGAAGAAGTATGTATTTACCGCAAAGATGGGGACAAAGGACCTGACGAGTGAGGCGACTGTCACCTACAAATCCGGCGGGAAAAGCTACAATACCAAGGTGGAAGCGGCAACCATCAAATACGGCACCATGGACCTGAGCGCGACGCTGACAGCGGACAAAAAGGGCGGTGCCCCCGGTGACACGGTGAAGCTGTCCCTGAGGCTGAAGAACTCCGGCAAGAAGGATATTACCAACATCACAGTGACAGATGAGACCCTGGGGACTGTGTTCAGCGGTGAAATGGTTCGCGCCGGCGAGACAGTAACCCTGGAAAAAGATATGACCGTTACACAGACTGCGGACCTGCAGTTCGTGGTGAAGGCTGACGGCGGTGACGGCGCTGCAATCGAAACGGCGACGGGCAGGGTTCACGTGGTGGCGACGGATCCTACGAAACAGGTTGTGCTGAGCGTGGAAGCCACAGCGGACCGGAACGAGGTATATGTAATTCCCGGCGGGATTGTCCGGTTCACAATCACTGTCCGCAACGAGAGTGCCGTCGAAGTCAAGAACATTTCGGTCAAGGCAGTGGAGCGCGAAGTTTATTTCTTCGATTCGATTCCTTCGGGAGAGAGCCGCACTGTAACCCGGGACATGGAGATCAGCATGGCCGGGACCTTCCAGTTTACGGCCAATGCGAAGGATGAGCTGGGCCAGACGGTGACGTTTGCCAGCAACACGATTCCGATTGCATACGCGCCGCCTACCCCGGTGCCGACGGAAGCGCCGCTTGTGACGCCGCCCGCCCCGGCGACAATGGCCATGCCTGTTGAGACAACTGCGCCGCAGTGGATCAGCCAGGCAGAGAACGCAGCGGATACAGCCAAGTGGATCTTCGCCGGAATTGCCGGCGTGCTTGGGGTGCTGCTGCTGATCGGCGCTGTGCGCAGGGGACACAGCAGGAGCCAGTCCAACAAAGCGATGGATCATCTTGAAGGTGCTAACTACCGCGATTACAGCATTGCTCCCAAGCACAGGAAGCGGAACGAAGTGATCAGCGGTGAAGAAGAAGCGGCGAAGGAGCAGGAACCGGCAGCTGCTCCGGAAGAACCCGCGCAACCGGAAGGAAACAGTGAGCTGATGGCTGAAACGCTCAGGCGGCTATACGATGAATCTGCGGAGGGTACGGCCGATAAAGCGGCAGATGCCGTAGAAAGCGTTGCGGAAGAAGCGGCAAAGGCCGTTGAGGAAACGGCAGAAGCGGTGAAGGAAGAAGCCGGGCAGGCGGCGCAGAGCATGCTGGAAGCTTCCAGGCGCCGCAGGACAAAACGGTCCTGACATACAGCTGAAGGATATACAGGGAAGATCCCGCAGGAATGTAATTCCCGCGGGATTTTTCGAAACCGGGGCGGAGGAATCCGCAGAAAGAGGACTGAAGACATGAAAAATCACTGCCGCAGGATTGCGGTGCTATGCCTGGCGCTGGTGATGATCCTTGCAGCGGCCGTTCCGGCGGCTGCCGGCGCGGAGGCATTGCAGGAATGCCACAGGGTGAAGAATTCCTGCAAGGAAACAAAAGCAAAAAACAAATCCGTGGTCAAGCTGTGGCATATCGAGACGGTACGGGAGGAAGTAAACCGGGAAATCAACGGGATCGCTGAGGCGTGGGCAGAGGAACTGGGAAGCAGCCTGCCGGACGCAAAAAATACCGGGGACGGAAACAGCCGCCTGGACGTGGAAATCCGCTACAGCCGGACAGGACTGGCGTGGATGAGCTTCATGGTGCAGGCAAGGACAATTTATCACCGGGAGCTGACAGCACAGCGGTTTACGACGCGGACATATGACATGCAGACCGGCTTTCCGGTCACGATGGACCTGATCTTCGGGGACGAACCGGAAACCTGGGATTTCCTGGCAGGCAGGGTGCGTGAAACGCTGAAGGGATACTGGCCGGAAGAAGAACCCGACCCGGAAACCCTGGAGAAGCTTTGTACGCGGGAAGCCCTGACGAAGGCGGACTTTACGCTGCACGGCATGTCGCTGGTGCTGCATTATCCGGCATCAGCGCTGTATGAAGGCAGGAATACCCTGATGGAAGTCACGTTCTTTTATCCGGAGATCCGCAGCATGATGAACGAGCGGGCGATGGAGGAAACGGACAACCTGCGGTATTACAATACGGTTGCCCTGACTTTTGACGACGGCCCGAAACCGGCGAACAGCCCCAAAGTGCTTGACGCACTGATGGAAAAAGGCATCCGCGCGACATTCTTCTGCATCGGGAACCTTGTCGGCGCGCATACATGGGTTGTGCAGCGGGAGCATGATGAAGGCCACGCCGTAGCCTCACATAACTGGAGCCACAGCGATGTACGCAAGCTGACCATTACCACGATGCGGGCCATGCCGGAAAAAGTAAACCAGGCGATGGTTAAGGCAATCGGCATTCCGGTGCGTTACAACCGGGTGCCCGGCGGGCTGTATCCTTCCATGGTGAGGGCAAAAGTTGACTGGGCATTTATCCAGTGGAGCCTGGACACTTACGACTGGCGGGACAGGACGCCGGCCCAGGTGCTCAGCAAGGTGAAAAAGAAAATTGCGGACGGGGATATTATCCTGTGCCACGACATCAAGAAGTATGCACCGGACAACACCAGGAAGATCGTCAACTACCTGGAGGAGCAGGGATATATGTTCCTGACGGTGGATGAGCTGCTGGCGAAGGACGGCGTCGCCGTTGAGTCCGGGCAGGTATACTTCCGCTGCGCAGACGGCGTGACGACCAAGAAGCCGGGGGGGACATAAAGCTGCCTGCAGCATGTGATCTGAAAAACCGGACCGGATCTGCCATAAACTGGCAGATCCGCTTTTTATGTTGCGCATGCAGGGATGGAAATGATATAATATCCTGTATTTGTGTGTCCGCCTCCGGGCGGGCATAACCCCCTGAAGGAGCTTATTATGCTTGATTTTCTGAAGAAGATGATGGGCATCGGAAACGAAGCGCAGCTCAAGAAGCTGAAAAAGCCGGTTGACGATGTCATGGCGCTGGAAGACGCGTACAGGAAACTGACGGATGAACAGCTGCAGGCCAAAACCGCGGAATTCCGCGCACGGCTGCAGAAGGGTGAGACGGAGGACGATATCCTTCCGGAAGCATTTGCAACAGTACGCGAGGCGGCGGACCGCGTGCTCGGCATGCGGCCTTACCGGGTGCAGGTGCTGGGCGGCATTGTGCTGCACCAGGGCCGGATCGCAGAAATGAAAACCGGTGAAGGCAAAACCCTGGTTTCGACCATGCCGGCATACCTGAATGCACTGCGCGGCGAGGGTGTCCATATCGTGACGGTGAACGATTACCTTGCCCGGCGTGACAGTGAGTGGATGGGAAAGGTGCACCGTTTCCTGGGCCTGAGCGTCGGCCTGATTGTACATGACCTGGAACCGCAGGAGCGCCGGGAAGCATACGCATGCGATATCACCTACGGAACGAACAATGAACTGGGGTTCGACTACCTGCGCGACAACATGGTGATCCGCCGCGGGGACCTGGTGCAGCGGGGCCATGCGTTTGCCATCGTGGATGAGGTTGACTCCATCCTGATCGATGAAGCCAGGACTCCGCTGATCATTTCCGGCCAGGGAGAGAAGAGCACGGAAATGTACGACCGGGTGGATACGGTGGTTCGCACCATGCACAATGGCGTACATTTTGAGGTGGATGAGAAGAAAAAGGCCGTTACGCTGACGGACGAAGGTGCGCGCAAGGTCGAAGCTGCCTTTGGAATTGAAAACCTGAACGATCCCGAGAACAGCGAACTGAACCACCATGTGAACTGTGCGCTGCGCGCCGAGTTCATCATGAAACGCGATGTGGATTACGTGGTCCAGAACGGCCAGGTCGTCATCGTGGATGAATTCACGGGGCGCCTGATGATCGGCCGCCGTTATTCCGAAGGCCTGCACCAGGCAATTGAAGCCAAGGAACACGTGAAAGTGGAACGGGAAAGCAAGACGCTGGCTACGATCACTTTCCAGAATTACTTCCGTATGTACCGGAAACTGAGCGGTATGACGGGTACTGCGAAAACCGAAGAGGCAGAGTTCCAGGGCATCTATTCCCTGGATGTTGTGGAGATCCCGACGAACAGGCCGAACATCCGCAATGACCTGGAAGACATGGTTTACAAGAATAAGAACGCCAAATTCAACGCAGTGCTCGAAAGCATCCAGGAGCGCCACGCCACAGGGCAGCCCTTGCTGGTCGGCACGATCAGCGTCGAAGTCAGCGAGATGCTCAGCGGCATGCTGAAAAAGCGCGGTATACCCCATGAGGTACTGAACGCCAAGAACCACGCAAAGGAAGCTGAGATTGTTGCGCAGGCCGGACACTGGGGCGCCGTGACGATTGCGACGAATATGGCCGGCCGCGGTACGGACATTCTGCTGGGCGGCAATCCTGAGTTTATGGCCCGCAAAGCACTGCGCCAGGAAAACCAGGAACTGGATGACGAGGTGATCGAGGAGGCTGTCGGCCACAGCGAACACGTCAGTGAGGAAGTACTGGCTGTAAGGCAGCGGTATAACGAGCTGTATTCGAAGTTCAAAGCGGAGACGGACGCAGAACATGAACGCGTGCTGAAAACAGGCGGACTGCATATCATCGGTACGGAACGGCATGAGAGCCGCCGGATCGACAATCAGCTGCGCGGCCGCAGCGGACGCCAGGGGGACCCGGGATCGACCCAGTTCTTCATCAGCCTGGAAGATGACCTGATGCGCCTGTTCGGCAGCGAACGGATCGGTGCGATGGTCGACCGCCTCGGCCTGAAAGACGATGAACCGCTGACAGCGGGGCTGCTGACGAAGCAGATCGAAAGCGCCCAGAAACGCATTGAGGGGCGGAATTTCGAAGCCCGCAAACATGTGCTTGAATACGACAACGTCATGAACCGGCAGCGTGAAGTTATCTACGGGCAGCGGCGCCGGGTGCTCATGGGCGAGGACGTGAAGGACAGCATCATCCGGATGGCTGACCATGTGATCGATTTTGCAGCCGGCCGCTGGATGAACGGGGAAGATCCCCAGGAATGGGAGTGGCGGGAAGCCGTCAACTACCTTGAGAACCTGTGCAACCATCACGGGGCGCTTGAGGAAAAACGCGCGGAGGCAAACGGCGGGGAAGACCGCGAAGCCTTTATTGAGGCGCTGAAGGAAGACGCGAGGGCTTTCTACGCTGAACGCGAAAAGATGATGGAAGAGCTTCGGGTGGATATGCGCGAAGTCGAGCGCGTGATGCTGCTGCGGAGTGTGGATTCCCGATGGATGGATCATATCGATGCCATGGACCAGCTGCGGGACGGTATCGGATACCGTGCGTACAGCGGTAAGAATCCTGTGACGGAATACCAGATCGAAGCATCGCATATGTTTGAGGAACTGAACCACCTGATCCGCGAGGATACGGTGCGCCGGGTATACCAGACAAAGGTGCAGGTCACGCCGGAGCGGGTCCAGACAGCCAAACCCACGGAGGCCAGGCTGGCAGGGGACGGCCCGCGCCAGCCGAGGCGGGTGAAGCCTTCCCAGAAGGTGGGAAGGAACGATCCCTGCCCCTGCGGAAGCGGAAAGAAATACAAAAACTGCTGCATGCTCAAGGAACAGCCTTAGCGGATATCGCAGGCAGTTGGCGGACAGTTGATTTGAACAGAGAGTAGGAGTATGGATTATGCTGGAACTTGAACAATACGCCCAGGATATTGCGGGAATCCGCAAGAGTATACTGGCAGCCGGCGAAGCCCTGCATATCGATCATATGCGCGAGCAGATCGATGAGCTGACGGAAGAAATGAACCAGCCGGAATTCTGGAACGATACAGAACGGTCCACCCGTGTCAACCAGAAGCTGGGCCACCTGAAGAACAAGCTGGAGCACTATGAAGGGCTGCTGGCTTCTGCCGACGATATCGATACGATGATGGAGCTGGCGAAGGAAGAGAATGACGAGGAAATGGTGCAGGAGGTCGGCACGGAGCTGGCCAGCCTGAAAGAAAAGGCAGAGGCGCTGGAACTGGAGACGCTGATGCGCGGCGATTATGATGACAGTGACGCTGTGCTGAGCCTCCATGCTGGCGCCGGCGGAACCGAAGCCCAGGACTGGACGCAGATGCTGTACCGGATGTATACCCGGTATTGCGAACGGATGGGCTTTGAAGTAAAACTGCTTGACCTGCTGGACGGCGACGAGGCGGGCATCAAGAGCGTAACTTTTGAGGTCAGCGGTGACCATGCTTACGGCTATCTCCGCGGGGAGAAGGGCGTGCACCGGCTTGTGCGCATCAGCCCGTTCGACGCCAACGCGCGCCGGCATACAAGCTTTTCCAGCCTGGATGTTGCACCGATCCTGGATGATGACAACAGCGAAATTGAAGTCGACATGAAGTATGTGCGGGTGGACACCTACCATTCCAGCGGCGCCGGCGGGCAGAACGTCAACAAGACCAGTTCCGCCGTCCGCATGACATACGTCAAGGATGACGTGACGATTGTAGTAGCCTGCCAGACGGAACGCGACCAGGTGCAAAACCGCGCGACATGCCTGAAAATGCTGAAAGCAAGGCTGCTGGAACTGCGGGA
>CAMMYM010000023.1 GCA_946527725.1 uncultured Clostridia bacterium | reverse complement strand
TGACTGCGAAGCCCCTGACGATCACAGCTGACAGCGGCGCCAAGGTTTACGACGGCACAGCCCTGACCAAGGACAGCTATACCAATACAGTCCTGGCGAACGGTGAAGTGGTCGACAGCGTGACCGTGACCGGCAGCCAGACTGCGGCGGGTAAGAGCGAAAACGTCCCGAGCGCGGCGAAGATCGTGAACGCGGCGGGCGAGGATGTGACCGCAAGCTACATCGTCAGATACGTGAACGGCGAACTGGAAGTGACCGCGAAGGCCGTGACGATCACAGCCCACAGCGATACGAAGGTTTATGACGGCACAGCCCTGACGAAGGACAGCTACTCCAATACAGCCCTGGCGGAAGGCGACAGGATCACCGGCGTAACCGTGACCGGCAGCCAGACCGCAGCCGGCAAGAGTGCGAACGTTCCGAGCGCGGCGAAGATTGTGAACGCGGCGGGCGAGGATGTGACCGCAAGCTACATTCCCGGCTACGTGAACGGCGAACTGGAAGTGACTGCGAAGCCCCTGACGATCACAGCTGACAGCGGCGCCAAGGTTTACGACGGTACAGCCCTGACCAAGGACAGCTATACCAATACGGTCCTGGCGGACGGCGAAGTGATCGACAGCGTGACCGTGACCGGCAGCCAGACCGCAGTCGGCACGGGCAGCAATGTCCCGAGCGCGGCGAAGATCGTGAACGCGGCGGGCGAGGACGTGACCGCGAACTACGATATCAGCTTTGCGAACGGCACACTGGAAGTGACCGCGAAGGCCCTGGCAATCACGGCTGACAGCGGCACCAAGGTTTACGACGGTGCAGCCCTGACGAAGGACAGTTACACCAACACCGTCCTGGCGGAAGGCGACACGATTGAGAGCGTAGCCGTCGAAGGCAGCCAGACCAACAAGGGTGTAAGCAGGAACGTCCCGGGTGCAGCGGTCATCAGGAACGCGGCAGGCGAAGATGCCACCGCAAACTACGACATTACTTACGCAAACGGCACGCTGGAAGTAACTGCAAAGGCACTGACCATTACTGCCGACAGTGATGCCAAGGTCTATGACGGCACAGCACTGGCGAAGGACAGCTACACCGGCACAACCCTGGCGGACGGCGACGTGATCGCGGGTGTGACCGTGACCGGCGGCCAGACGGCAGTGGGCAGCAGCGTGAACGTACCCAGCGCGGCACGGATTGTGAACGCGGCGGGTGAGGACGTGACCGCAAATTACGACATCATCTATGCGGACGGCACGCTGGAAGTGACCGCGAAGGCCTTGACGATCACCGCCGACAGCGGCAGCAAGGTGTATGACGGCACAGCCCTGACGAAGAGCACCTACACCAGCACGGACCTGGCGGACGGCGACGTGATCGAAAGTGTGACCGTGACCGGCAGCCAGACCGCGAAGGGAACAAACGACAACGTACCGAGCGCGGCAGCGATCAGGAACGCGGCGGGCGAGGACGTGACCGCGAACTACGATATCAGTTACGCGAACGGCACGCTGGAAGTGACCGCGAAGGCCGTGACAATTACCGCCGACAGCGGCAGCAAGGTGTATGACGGCACAGCGCTGACAAAGGACACTTATAAGAATACCGACCTGGCGGAAGGCGACGCGATCAGCAGCATGACCGTCACCGGCAGCCAGACCGCAGCAGGCAGCAGCGCGAACACACCGAGCGCAGCAGCGATGAAGAACGCAGCCGGCGAGGATGTGACCGCAAACTACGACATCATCTACGCGGCAGGTACACTGGAAGTGACCGCAAAGCCCCTGACGATCACCGCTGACAGTGACACGAAGGTCTATGACGGCACGGCCCTGACGAAGAACAGCTATACCAGCACCGCCGCGGCGGAAGGCGACGCGATCGACAGCGTGACCGTGACCGGCAGCCAGACCGTGAAGGGAACGAGTGACAACGTGCCGAGCGCGGCAACCCTGAAGAACGCGGCCGGCGAGGATGTCACCGCAAACTACACGATCACTTACGTGAACGGTACGCTGGAAGTGACGCCGAGGCCTGTCACCGTGAAGGCAGACGACAAGACAAAGGTTTACGACAACGACGGCACCACCGATCCCGAACTGACAGCGACAGTGGAAGGCGCGGTGGAAGGAGAAACCATCAGCTACACGCTGAACTGCGAGCCTGACCAGGCCGCGGGCGAGTACCCGATCACGGTTACGGCGGGTGAGAACCCGAACTACACCGTAACGGTTGAGGACGGCGCCTTCACCATCACACCGGTTGAAGAAGTTCACGTGAAGATCACAACCCACAGCGGATCCTTCACCTACGACGCCGCGAACCACACCGTAACGGGTTATGACGCCGAGATCGACAACCCGCTCTACACAGGAAGCGACTTCACCTTCAGCGGCGACGCGTCCGTGACAGCCATGAACGCAGGCACCTATACCATGGGCCTGGACGGGAAGGACTTCACGAATAACAACGGGAACTTTGCAAACGTGATCTTCGAAGTGGTGAACGAGCCCCTGGTGATCACACCGAAGCCGGTGACCATCACAGTGGACAACAAGACCAAGGTGTACGGCGACAAGGATCCGGCCCTGACTGCGAAGACTGACGGAACAGAAGGCACGGATACCGTGGCCCTGACGATGAGCCGCACCGAAGGCGAGAACGTCGGCAGCTACACGATCGACGCGAAACCGGCGGCTGACCCGAACTACACCTTCACCGTTGTACCCGGCACGCTGACCGTTACACCGAAGGCGGTTACGGTCACGGCGGACAACAAGGTGAAGACGTTCGGCGGGGAGGACCCGGAACTGACCGCCGTGATCACCGGACTGGTACCCGGCGACAGCGCTGAACTGATCACCTACACGGTCAGCCGAGAGGAAGGCGAGGACACCGGCACTTACACGATCAGCGTTACCGGCGACGAGGTCCAGGGCAATTACACTGTGACCTATGTATCCGGCGAGATGACCGTGGAACCGGAAGACGCCGTGATTGTACGGATTACCGCGCGGAACGGAAGCTTCCTCTACGACGGAACGGCACATGACCTGAGCGGATATGACGTGGAGATCAGTAACCCGCTGTACAGCGAGGAATCCTTCACCTTCACCGGCAGCAGTGACCTGAGGGCTGTGAACGCGGGCACCTACAGGACCGCGATCAGGCCTGAAGACTTCATCAACAACGATCCGAACTTCGGGAACGTGGTGTTCCAGGTCACAAACGGTGAGATGGTCATCACGAAACGCCAGGTGACCCTGGCCAGCGCAAATGCCGAGAAACGTTATGACGGCACACCGCTGCGGAATGATACGATCACCGTCGGCGGCGACGGATTCGCCCTGAATGAAGGCCTGGCGATCAACGTGACCGGCCAGATTACCGAACCCGGCAAGGCAGAGAACACCTTTGACTGGACCTTCGCCGGCAACACGCTGGAAGCGAACTACACCATCACCAAGACGACCGGTACGCTGACGGTACTGCCCGGCCTGACGAACACCGTCACGGTCATCTACCAGTATGAAGACGGCACCGTGATCAAGACGGTCGAAAAGACCTATGCACCCGGACAGCATTACGAAATCGTAAGTGAGCAGATTACCGGGTACAAGCCTGACAGGGATGTTGTCTCCGGTACCATGGAAGGCAACGTCAGGGTGACAGTGACCTATTCCCAGGTAGAGTACACGCTGACGATCAGGTACGTGGATTTCGATACCGGCGAAGAGCTTCCCGACGACGGAGAAGCTGCATGCCGGCGACGAATACCGTATCGAGGTGCCCGAAATCGCAGGCCACAAGCCGAGCAAGCCCGTCGTGGAAGGCAAGATGGAGGCAAAGGATAAGGAAATCAGCGTCATCATGACCGGCGATGAGGACGGCGATTACGAGCCCTTCCCCGAACCGCCCACGCCGTTGGGTATCTCCAACGCGGCCCTGGGCAGCGGTGAAATCATCGAGTAACCAGAACATATGGGACGGCCGAAAGGCCTGAAGCACAAAGGCACGGCCGGGCATATGAAAATGTGCCCGGCCTTTTGCAGGAAAATAAAGGTTTTTTGCAGAAATATAACAGATACAGGTTTGCTGACATATTCACAGGAATTCTTTGGAAATCCGGATCTGAACGGAAGGAGTCGTTCATTTATGAAAAAAACCTTATCCGTAATCCTGGCGCTGATCCTGCTCCTCGGCTGCTGTACGGCGGGGGCAGAAGAGGCAGCTGAAAGCGTATACGGCCAGCTGACAGTCGGCGTTACCACTGCGTTCAACGGGAATTTCCTCGCCGACGCGCTGGGAAGCAATATCAGTGACCAGGATGTCCGGAAGCTTGTCCATTCGTACAGGTTCGTCAAATGGGACAGAGGGACAGGCGCTTATCAGTTCAATGACGACGTGGTCACAGACGTCCTGAAAAAAGGCGAGGAAAACGTCTACGCATTTATGATTGCACATAACCTGCAGTACAGCGACGGAACGCCGATCACGGCAAAGGATTATGCGTTTGCTTTCCTGCTGATGACATCCCGGGCGATGCTCGAGGCTTCAGGCATGCGTGAGGAAGGCAGCCGGATCGCAGGCTGGAAGGAATACGACGAAGGGGCTGCTTCAGCCATCAGCGGGTTCCGGATGATCGGGGACTATGGAATTGCTGTTACCATATCCCACGAATACGACCCCTATTTCTTTGAATTGAAATCCCTGGACCTTTACCCGCTGCCCATCAGCGAGATCCTGCCCGGGTGCGAGGTCCGGGACGACGGAAACGGCATCTATCTCAGCGGCGATTATTCCGCGGAGACGATCAAAAGGAACGTACTGGACAGCGATACGGGATACGCCTCCCATCCGTCCGTCGTTTCCGGGCCGTATATGATCAACGATTATGACGGAAAGACAGTCTGGCTGGAGAGGAACCCCTTCTACCACGGCGACATCGGGGACAACGCCATCGAGAGGATTGTCGTGCGGTACATTCCGTCCCGCGACCTGATGGCCAGCCTGATCGTCGGGGATATCGGCCTGGCGGTGCGCTGCACGCGGACAGACCATATCAGAACCGGACAGGCACTGGCAGTCAGCAGCGATTACTCCATGCGCAGCTACAGCCGGCCGGGGCTCGCGTTCATCAGTTTCTGCGGCGAGAAGGGACCGACAGCGGATGTAAATGTGCGCAAGGCGATAGCCATGTGCATGGATAAGGAAGCGCTTACCGCCGAGTACCTGGGGAACATGGGAACGCCCGTGAAAGGATACTACGGAATCGGGCAGTGGATGTACCCGATAACGATGGGTCGGATTCCGGACGAATGGAAAGAAGACGCCGGCGAGGACGCCGACTGGAGCGACATGAACCTGGACGGCCTCGTCGATTACCGGCTGGATATCCACGAAGCCAAGCGGCTGCTGGATGAGGCGGGATGGAACCTGAACGCGGAGGGCGGTGCCTGGACCGGCGGCGTCCGATACAGGAGGACGGACAGCGGGCTTGAACCGCTGAAGCTGGTGCTTGACTATCCGAGCGAGAACCTGTCTGTCCCGCTGCTGGAAGAATACTTTGTACCCAACCTGAACGAGGCGGGTATCGACATCGAACTGGTGTCCGTCAGGATGCCGAAGCTGCTGCAAAAGTATTATGCAAAGAGCGAGCGCGACTGCGACATGATCCTGATGGGGACGAATCTGCAGGATGTATTTGATCCTTCCGTGTATTATGACGGAGACGGAAAAGACCGGCTGAACGGCATTACCCATACAACGCTGGCGGAACTGGCCAGGAGCATGCGCAGGACGGAACCGGACGACGCGCCGACATATGTGCGGAAATGGATTAAATACCTGGCATTCCGGACGGAGGTTGTACCGGAAGTTCCGCTGTACAGCAACGCATATATCGATTTCTTTACTTCCACCCTGCAGAACTATTATCCGGGCAATTATTCCTCCTGGTCCGAAGCACTGCTGTTTGCCTATCTCGGCGACTATGTCGGGGAAGAGGAAGAAGCTCCCGAGCTGGAAGAAGGAGAAGAACTGTTTGAGTAACCGGAGCCCGGGATCCGGCGACTTGCCTGGGCATAAGGAGGTGCCTTTCCATGCTTTCCGGCCGGCGGAAAACCATCGGCGCATTTCTCTGCAAAGCGTATTCGCTGTTTGACAGCGCGGTTTACCACGCGCTGGAAAAGGAAGCAAAACGCCTGGACTACAACATCATCATCTTTACGACGGTCGGGTATTTTGCAAGCCAGAATTACTATGACGTGCAGGAAAAGCGGATGTTTTCCTTTGCGCCGATCGAGGAACTGGACGGCATCATTTTTGCGCCGGACACCTACGAGATTGACGGCTTCAAGGATGAATTACTGGATACCGTGCGTGAACGCGCACACTGCCCTGTGGTAGCGCTCCGCCATGTAAGCCAAGAGTTCGACTGTGTGCATACAGACGAGAAAGAAGCCATTGCGCCGCTGCTGCGACACCTGCTGGACTGCCATGGGCTGAAAAAAATCCGTTTCCTGGCCGGGTATGAGGGGCATGCGGACAGTGACAGCCGCCTGGACGCTTACCGGAAAGCAATGGCAGAACATGGGCTCGCCGTCGATGAGAAAAAGGACATCCACCACGGAAACATGTGGTATACCTGCGGTCCCGAAGCATACGAAGCTTTTTTCAGCGATCCGGACGACCGGCCGGAGGCTGTGGTCTGCGCCAACGACTATATGGCGGCCGGGCTCGTGCGGCAGCTGATGAACCATGGACTGCGGGTGCCGGAGGATGTGATCATCACCGGGTTTGACAACGTCCCCAACCTGAACCTGGAAGAACTGAAGCTGACATCCGTGGAACAGGACTTTGCCGGGATGGTTGCTGCGGCGATGGAAGAGCTGGACCGGCAGATCCGATCCGGGGATACGCGCAAACAGCGGGAGCACAATATCCGCATCGGCGTACCGGGCAGGCTTGTGCTGAGCGAAAGCTGCGGATGCGGCAGGCGGGACAGCACGTATTTTGCAATATCCAACCGGGAAAACGCACATACCATCGAACAACTGAACAACAGGGAAGTCGGTATGACATACCTGACCATTGAAATGGGCGGGTGCGACGACCTG
This sequence comes from uncultured Clostridia bacterium, assembly GCA_946527725.1. Classification (GTDB taxonomy): domain Bacteria; phylum Bacillota; class Clostridia; order Christensenellales; family Aristaeellaceae; genus Aristaeella. The sequence continues at coordinate 12,378 of CAMMYM010000023.1, read as the reverse complement.
AAGCAGATGCATCGGGTGCTGATCAGCAAAAAAGACGATACACCGCAGCTGCAGGACCTGTATATATGCCTGTTTGAGAATGGCAGGACAGCCGACGGGGAACCGGTGTTCAGCAAGGAAATCACAGATGGGGTCTGCCTTGTCCACGTGATGCGGGACAAAGAAGACTGCGGCATGCCCATGGTTTCCTTCCAGAGGAGCCAGCTGCTGCCGGCCCTTGCGGAGCGGGAGGAACCCCAGGTGCTGTACCTGATGGGACTGCACCAGAATGAATTCGCTTACGGATACGCGGTCTACCATTATTATCCGGACTGCATCCCTTCCGCTTTTTTCCAGCACTTCAACGTCGTATTGTCCGGGGCGCTGAGCAATATCCATAAACGGAACGAGATCCTTACCCTGTACGAGGAACGGCGGCTGAGCAGCATCACCGACGTGATGACGCGGGTGCTGAACCGGCGCGGCCTGGAGGAAAGGCTGCTGCAGGAATGGACCAGCCTTTGCGCCCGGCGGGAAAGCATGGCGTTTATTACGTTTGACATGGACCACCTGAAGGATATCAACGATACTTACGGCCACCAGGCTGGGGATTACGCGATCCGTTCCCTGGCAAAAGCCATCCGCACCGCTACGCCGAAGGATGGGATTACCGTCCGGATGGGCGGGGATGAGTTCCTGACGGTGCTGCCGGGGGCGGAAAAACACGCGGCGCAGGAGTTCGTCCGGAGGTTCAGAAAGGAACTGGAAGCAACCAACAAGCGGGAAAACAGGAGTTTCCCGGTGGAGGCAAGCTGCGGCGTTTACGTGACCCGGCTTGATGAAACGATCACGCTGGATCAGTGCATGCGGATGAGCGACGAAGCCATGTACAAGGTGAAGGAAGAAAGGCATGCAGCACGCGGGGAAAACGCGGAAATATAAGCTTGACGGCGGAATTGAAAAGCGGCCGGGGCAATGGGGCCCTGGCCGCTTTTGCAGTGGTGCGCCTGCGGCGCACGTTTCCGTTATTGATTGCAGAGGATGACGGAGGAGAAGGACGGGAGCTCGAAGGCAAGATAGCCCTCATCCACAGCGCCTTCTTCCTCGTGCCCGGTGCTGTGGCCCTCCTGGGTGGTCCGGATGCGGCGGTAGTATACTTCGCCGTCCATGGCGCCGGCATCCCGGACAAATATACGGAAATCGGAACGGGAACCGGTGTTGTTGACGGCCACGATGCAGCGGCAGTTTTCGTCAAACCGCGCGTAGGCGATACGTCCGTAATCAGCAAGGAGCTGCTTCAGCGAACCGCCGGAGAGTACGGAGAGCTCACCGCGCAGGGCAATCAGGTCGCGGTGCAGGGCAATCAGGGAGGTATCCTCATGGCCCCAGGGGTATGTGCGCCGGTCGTCCGGATCGGTCCAGCCAACCTGGCCGGCTTCATCTGCATAATAGACGGTCGGCGCGCCGGGCCAGGACATCTGGATGGTGACTGCCTCGCGGAAAACACCCTTGTTGGTGCCGGCGCCTGCAGCACCGGGCCCGAGGGTCGTCGTACGGCCGATCATCCGGTTTGTCCTGGTCAGGAAGCGGGAATGGTCGTGGTTGCTCAGCTCATTCATGGCGCACATGAGGGACGGCCAGGAAAAACGGGCCATCTTATCCTTCATGATGCCGAAGAAGGCAGAACCGTTCTGGTAGAGGTCATCCCGGTAGGAATCGGAATGCTTTTCCATGCCGGTGAGGAACCAGGTGACAGGCTCCATAAAGGCATCGTAGTTCATGATGCTGTCCCACTCCAGGCCGTTGAACCAGGGCATGGGATCACCGTAATGCTCCGCGATGATCAGCGCATCCGGATTGATGGACTTGACCCTGGCGCGGAATTCCCGCCAGAAACGGTGGTTGAATTCAGGGCTGTGGCCGAGGTCCGCCGCTACGTCCAGGCGCCATCCGTCGATGGAGTAGGGCGGGGACAGCCATTTCTCGGCAATACGGAAGATCTCTTCCTGCAATTCGGGGGAATTCTCATAATTCAGCTTCGGCAGCGTGGAATATCCCCACCAGCCTTCATAGACAGGGGATCGGCCGTTTCCTGAATCATTGAAATGGAAGAAAGAACGGTAAGGACTGTGGATACTCTGGAATGCGCCGGGCTGGAAACCGGCTTTTCCGAGGTAGATGCCCTCATGGTCCATCCATTTGTTGAAGGAGCCGCAGTGGTTGAAAACGCCGTCCAGGATGATCCGCATACCGCGGGCGTGGAGCTCCGTGCAGAGGGCAGCGAAAAGCTCGTCGCTCTTTTCCAGGTTTTCCATGGAAGTGACGCGGCGGATATATTTCGGGGCATAGCCGTTATGCTTTTCCCAGGACTGCATGACATGGTCCATGTCGTCTGTGATGACGCCGAAATGGGGATCGATATGCTCATAATCCTGGCAGTCATATTTGTGGCTGGAGGGGGAGACGAAGATCGGGTTGAGGTACAGCACCCGGATCCCCAGGTCCTGCAGGTAATCAAGCTTATCCATGATGCCCTTCAGGTCCCCGCCGTAGAAGCAGCGGATATCGGTATCGGACGGCGGGGCATCCCAGTCCTCCACATGCTTGGAGTGGCCGACGGTATAGTAATACTCGTTGTCCACCACATCGTTGGACGGATCGCCGTTGAAGAAGCGGTCCGTGAAGATCTGGTACTGTACGGCGCCGCGGGCCCAGGCGGGAACGTGGAAGCCGGGGATGAAGCGGAAGGCATAGACCGGATGAATATCCGGCATGTTATTGTCCACAACGCGGGCACCGACCTTGTCGTAAACAATCATGACCCCGTCGGTGCATTGGATGATAAACCGGTAGGTTACTTCCGTCCGGTTGCAGACCAGGGATGTTGTATAATAATCAAAATACGCGTCTGAACGCTCTTTGACCATCAGCGTTCCGAAGGTCAGCACATCGTGGAGAAGAATGACACGGGAAGCACTGTCCTTCGCGACGCGAAGGCGGATCGTGACAGTATCCCCGGGATCGGGCTCGGAGGGGAACCTGAAGAGGGGAGACTCATCGCTGAAAATGGCGGAGAGGACAGACTGGCTGACAGACATGGAGCGTTCCTCCTTGTTTTGCTAAAACCGCGATACACACAATTCTACCATGAAACGAACAGGCGGGCAAGCAATGGCCGCTGGCAAAACGGCACCAGAAAGGACAAAATAACACCTGTTTTATCATCGGGCCGGCAATCCGGTCCGATCGGCGAACTTGGGTTAGTGTTTTTCCCCAGTATATGATATAATAAAATTTAGCGCAGCATTGCGCGGGGTATACCAAGACAGCAGGCAGGGAGTGTAAACGTTGTATGATTTTCTGATCGTCGGCGCCGGACTGTACGGCGCGACGATGGCCCGGGAACTGGCGGATGCGGGAAAGAGAGTCCTGGTGGCTGAAAGGCGTCCCTGGATCGGCGGAAACGCCCATACGGAATGCCTGGAGGGTATCCAGGTTCACCGGTACGGCGCCCATATTTTCCATACGAACAGTGCGGAAGCGTGGAGCTATGTGAACCGCTTCGCATCGTTCAACCGCTTTACGAACAGCCCGGTGGCAAATTACAAGGGCGAACTGTATTCCCTGCCGTTCAGTATGTACACATTCAACCGCATGTGGGGTGTCGTGACCCCGCAGGAGGCGGAAGCGAAAATCGCACAGCAGCGCGGGGAAATCATCGGGGAACCGCGAAACCTGGAGGAACAGGCGATCAGCCTTGTCGGCCGGGACATCTATGAAAAGCTTGTCAAAGGATACACGGAGAAGCAGTGGGGCAGGCCCTGCAGTCAGTTGCCCGCGTTCATCATCCGACGGCTGCCGGTGCGCTTTACCTATGACAACAATTATTTCAACGCGCGCTACCAGGGCATCCCGGAGGGCGGGTATACCGCGCTCGTTGGCCGTATGCTGGAAGGCATCGAAGTCCGCCTGAACTGCGATTACCTGGAGCAGCAGGCGGAGCTGGACGCCCTGGCAGAACGCGTGGTTTATACCGGGCCGATCGACGCGTATTACCGGTACTGCTTCGGCCCGCTGGCATACAGATCCGTGCGCTTCGAGACGGAGGTGCTGGATGAAGCCAATTTCCAGGGCAACGCCGTCGTAAACTATACAGATGCGGAGACGCCCTGGACAAGGATCATTGAGCATAAGTGGTTCGAACCGGAGACAGCCCCGCAGCACAGCAAAACGGTGATCAGCCGTGAATACAGTTCAGAATGGAAACCGGGGGACGAACCGTACTATCCGGTGAACGATGAAAAGAATTCCGCACTGTACAGCCGGTACGCCGCCCTGGCGGAAAGGGAAGGGCGCGTCATCATGGGCGGACGGCTGGCGGATTACAGGTATTATGACATGGACCAGGTGATCACGGCTGCCCTGGAGAAAGCAAAGGAGCTGAAGGACTGATGGCTGCACGCAAACTGCTGACATGCGTGGTGCCTTGCTATAATTCCGAAGCCTATATGGAGCGGGCGGTGGATTCCATGCTCGCGGGCGGGGAAGAAATGGATATCCTGATCGTGGACGACGGATCCAGGGACAGGACGGGGGAGATCGCAGACAGGCTGGCACAGGAGCATCCGGGAATTGTCCGGGTGCACCACCAGCCGAACGGCGGGCACGGATCCGCTGTCAATTACGGCATGGCCAACGCGGAAGGCGTTTATTTCAAGGTGGTGGATTCAGACGACCGGCTGGTGAAGGGAAACCTGCCGGGGCTGCTGGACCTGCTGCGCGCACACGCGGAGCCGGGCAGTGAAGCGGATATGGTTTTCCACGATTACGTATACGACAGGCCGGAAAAGGACAACACCTTCCGGATTACCTATGCCGGGAAGATGAAGCCGGATACCATCGGGACCTGGGAGCAGACACGTCCGTTCCACATCTGGAACCAGTTCATGATCCACAGCCTGGTTTACCGGACGGCATTCCTGCGCGAACTGGGATTTGTGCTGCCGGAGCATACGTACTACGAGGACAACCTGTATATCTACCAGCCGCTGGCAAAAACGAAACGCATCATGTACCACCCCAAAGCGCTGTACGGTTATTTCGTAGGCCGGGAGGACCAGTCCATCAATGAAAAGAATATCCTGAAGCGGCTGGACCAGATGACGAATATCGCGAAAAAGCAGATCACCTCCTGCAGCATGGAGGAGCTGAATAAACTGCCTCGCCACCTGCGCAACTACCTGCTCAACAACGCCTGCGGCCAGCTGTTTACGACCTGTGCGCTGCAGTTCATCGAGGACACGGACAGGAGCCATGAGATGAACAGGGACCTGTGGCAGACCATCCGGGACTTCGATCCGGCCCTGTACAAAAGGCTGCGCAGGAACCCGCTGGGCAGGGTAACCTGCCTGCCCGGACGTGCCGGGGAACGGTTCCTGGTGTTTGTCTACCGGACGGGACGGAAAATGATCCGGTTCTGACAAACATGCAAACGAGGGAAAACATGAAAACCGGATATCAATCAAAGAAAAGGAGGGAAAGCACATGAACCTGAGCGCGAAAACGAAAAAGGTCCTGAGTGCCCTGTTTATCCTGCTTTCCGTCTCCGCTGTCCTGATCATCGCTTTCAGCAACCGGGAGATGGGGAATGCATGGGAAGCCATTTCCAGGCTGGAGCTCCCCTGGCTGGCGGGGCTGTTGCTTTGCTGGTTCATCTACGTGCTGTTCGAAGCTGCCGGAACGTGGCACTGCCTGCGCAGCAGGGGATGCCGTATCGGGCTGATCCGGGTGCTCTGGACGGTTCTGGTCGGCATGTATTACAGTGATATCACCCCCAGCGCCGCCGGCGGCCAGCCAATGCAGATCAATTCGCTGCGCAAAGCCGGCATCCCCGTGGGGTACGGAACGTTGGCGCTGACCATCCGGTTCGCGACGAACCAGTTCATGATCTGCATGATCAGCCTTGTGCTGTACCTGATGAACAGGGATTTTGTACTGGCGCAGCTGGGTGGCGTGATCTGGGCGGCCAGGATCGGCTGGCTGATCAATTTCGCGTCGGTTCCGCTGGTGCTCATGGCCGCTTTCCGCAGGAAATGGATCATGAAGGCAGCGGAGAAGCTGATTGCCCTGGGGGCAAAGATCCGCCTTATCAGGGATCGGGAAGCGGCAGCTGCGCGGACCGCTGAGACCCTGGACACTTACCACGAGGCGCTGACGGAGCTGATCCACCATCCGAAGGAAATCCTGGCACAGATCCTGTGCAGCGGGATCAGCCTGCTGGGCCTGACGGGCAGCGTTGTCTTTACGTATTATGCCTTCGGCCAGAGCGGCACGCCGGCGATCCGGGTGCTGACGCTCAGCTGCCTGCTGTTCGTCAGCGCGAGTTATACGCCCCTTCCCGGCGCAAGCGGCGCCCAGGAGGGCGGATTCCTCCTGTATTTCCGGGATATCTTCCGGGACGGGACTATCGGCCTGGGACTGCTCGTGTGGCGGTTTTTCACATATTACCTTTTCCTGATCGTCGGCGTGTTTGCGGTGCTGTATGAACGGGTTCTGCTCAGGCGGGAACGCGGGAAAGCAGCTGGCAGGCAGGAAACAGCGTACAGCGAACAGGATTCCGGGGAAGAACCGATATGAAACAGGAAGCAAAACGGAATTACGACCGTGAAATGGAAGCGGAGATTGCGCAGCTGCAGGGCAGGAAGCCGCCGCTGCTGCTGCACAGCTGCTGCGGGCCGTGCTCAAGCGCGGTGCTGGAACGTCTGCGGGAGCATTTCCGCGTGACTGTGCTGTATTACAATCCCAACATTGAACCGGAAGAGGAATACCTGCACCGGCGCGCTGAGCAGCAGCGGCTGCTGGAGGCGCTGGGCGGGGAGATCGGCTGGCTCTCATGCGATTACGACAACGAAGCGTTTGAAGCGTTCGCGCCGTCCATGGCGGAAGAACCAGAAGGCGGCAAGCGCTGCCTTGCGTGTTTTGCGCTCCGGCTGGACGAAACGGCAAAACAGGCGAAGGAACACGGGTTTGAGTATTTTACAACTACGCTGTCCGTAAGTCCCCACAAGAACGCGGACAACGTGAACCGCGCCGGGGAGGAAGCCGGCAAGCGGCACAATGTCAAATACCTGTATGCAGATTTCAAAAAGAAAAACGGTTACCTGCGTTCCCTCCAGCTGTCGGCGGAATACGGCCTGTACCGGCAGAATTACTGCGGATGCAGCTATTCAAAGTTAAAATAAAAGCCGGACAGGCAATACCGGAAGAGCCCTTTGGCCGCATAACCATATGCAGCCCGGGCTCTTTTTTGTATGTGCTAACGGTTACGCTGCATTGCGGATTCATCCGCCCCGCAGGAACGGAAACGGCTGGCCGGAGAATCCGGAAAACAGGGGAATGAAGCAGGAAAAACATATTTGCAGGTCGGTTCAAACGATATATTTCCAGATTTCTACAATTCTATATGTAAAAAATTGTCACGATTGATTGATTTTTGCTGTCAAAATGATATAATATTTAATTGGGTTTTTTTACCAATATTTCGAAATTACTTTCGCAATATGATGAAAAGGAGGGAGAGCACAGTGAAACAGCGGCGCAAGAGATATTTGGCGATGATTTCAGCTTTTGCTGTGCTCTTCAGCAATTCAGGCCTTACCGTATTTGCGGAGGGGGCCGCCGGGGAAGACGGCAGCCGCCAGGCGCCGGTCTGCGGAATCGAGGAACACGTCCATTCAGACGATTGCTACGAGCAGGTCCTTATCTGTGGGACGGAGGAGTCCGAACCCCAGACTGAAAGGGTATTCCACAGTGATTTCCAGGTGCATTACCATACCAACGATTGCAAGGACGAAGCCGGAAATCTTATCTGCGGCCTGGTTGAGGGTATGTATTACCATACCCATAACCAGTACTGCAAGGACGAGGAAGGACACTTTGTCTGCGGCCTGGAAAAGAAAGAACCCCATGAGCATACGGATGAATGTTACCGGGAAGACCGGACTCTGGTCTGCAATAAGGCAGAAACGGAAGGACATCAGCACGATGCATCCTGCTATGAGACAAAGACCGAACTGGTTTGTGAACGTCCGGAAGATCCGGGCCACCACCATACGGAAGCGTGTTATATGCAGAGCAAAGAACTGACCTGCGGGGAGGAGGAAGATCCGGGCCACCACCACACGGAAGCGTGCTACGAGCAGCGCAGCGAACTGACCTGCGGGGAAGCGGAGGATCCGGGCCACCACCACACGGAAAGCTGCTATATCCACCACAGGGACCTGACCTGCGGGGAAGCGGAAGACCCGGGCCACCACCACACGGAAGCGTGCTATGAACAGCGCAGCGAACTGACTTGCGGGGAAACCGAAGATCCGGGGCATCACCACACGGAAGCCTGCTATACCCAGCGCAGGGAACTGACGTGCGGGGAAGCGGAGGATCCGGGGCACCACCATACGGAAGCCTGCTATGTGCAGAAAAAGGAACTGACCTGCGGCACGGAGGAGGATCCTGGCCACCACCACACGGAAGCCTGCTATGTGCAGAAGAAGGAACTGACCTGCGGCACGGAGGAGGATCCGGGACATCACCATACCGCCGAATGCTACCATGACTGGGAAGAATATACCTGCGGCCTAGAAGAATCCGAAGAGCATACCCACACGCAGGAATGCGTCACAACCCATCATGACCTGGTCTGCGAAGAAACGGAACGCGACGGCCACACCCATACGGATGCGTGCTACACGGTCCGCGATGAACTGGTCTGCGAAGAGACGGAACGCGACGGGCATACCCACACGGATGCATGCTACACGATCCGCGATGAACTGGCCTGCGAAGAAACGGAACGCGACGGCCACACCCATACGGATGCGTGCTATACAGTTTATGATGAGCTGGTTTGCGGAGAAGCAGAACGCGACGGCCACACCCATACGGATGCATGCTATACAGTTTATGATGACTTGGTTTGCGGAGAAGCAGAACGCGACGGCCATTCCCATACAGATGCATGCTATACGGATTACGATGAGCTGGCCTGCGAAGAAACGGAACGCGACGGGCATACCCATACGGACGCGTGCTATACGGTTTATGACGAACTGGTCTGCGGGGAAACGGAACGTGACGGCCATCTCCATACAGACGCATGCTACACCATCCATGATAACCTGACCTGCACTGAAGAGGAGCGGGAAGGGCATACACACACAGAAGCCTGCTACAGGACCTGGGATGAACTGGTTTGCGGCAAAGAAGAGGCTGAAGCCCACACACACAGCGACACCTGCTACAAAACAGACCGGGTTCTGATCTGCGAAATCCCGACAACGACCCATCACCATACAAAGAAATGCTATAACGAAGAAGGCCTCCTGACCTGCGGCGAGCTGGAGATCCCAACTTTCGAATGCACAGAAGAAAACTGGACCGAGGAAACCATTTCTGAAGGCCATCATCATACTGAAGTTTGCTACGAAAACCAGCTGACCTGCACGAAAACGGAACATACGCATACAAAAGAGTGCTATCCGGCCGCCGCTGCAGACGTTCCAACGGATGACCCGACTGATGTTCTTACGGATGATCCAACTGACGTTCCGACGGACGATCCGACTGACGTTCCGGCAGACGATCCGACAGATGTCCCCACGGATAACCCGACTGACATCCCGACCGATGTTCCAACGGACGATCCGACGGACGTTCCAACGGACGATCCAACTGACGTTCCGACAGACGACTCGACTGACGTTCCTACGGGTGATCCAACTGACGTCCCAGCAGACGATCCGACAGATGTTCCCACGGATGACCCGACTGACACGCCGACCGATGTCCCGACGGATGATCCGATGGATAACCCGACTGACATCCCCAGTGATGTCCCGACCGATGTCCCGGCAGACGATCCAACGGACATTCCCACGAATGACCAGACAGACGTTCCCACGGACGATCCAACCGATGTACCGACCGATGCTCCGGCAGACGATCCTACGGACGTTCCCACAGATGTTCCGGCAGACGATCCGACAGATGTTCCCATGGATAACCCGACTGACGTTCCCACGGATGATCCAACTGACGTCCCGACAAACAATCCAACTGACGTCCCGACAAACAATCCAACTGACGTCCCGGCAAACGATCCGACCGATGTTCCCGCTGATGACCCGACAAACAATCTGACGGACGATCCGACGGATGTTCCTACCGACAACCCGACTGACGTTCCGGCAGACGATCCGTCCGATGTTCCTGCAGATGACCCGACGGACGTTCCCACAGATGTTCCGGCAGGCGATCCGACAGATGTTCCCACGGACAACCCGACTGACGTCCCGGCAGACGATCCGACCGATGTTCCCGCTGATGACCCGACAAACGATCTGACGGACGTTCCTACGGATGACCCAACGGACGTTCCTACGGACAATCCGACTGACGTTCCGGCAGATGATCCGACGGATGATCTGATAGACGTCCCCACGGACGATTCGACCGATGTTCCAGCGGACGATCCGACGGACGTTCCCACTGACGACCCGGCAGATGAATCAGGGAAAGCCATAGAGGACAAAACTGAAGAACCGGCAGAGAAACCCCAGGAAGGAGTTTCGGAAGAATCCGTACAGAAACCGTCGGAAGGCGACACGAAGAATCCAACAAAGAGTCAAACCAATGATCCAGCACCAAAACCGGCAAGCAAGCCGGTAAGTAAGCCTGCCGAACAGATCACTGAAAAAATCCCGGAAGAACCTGCAGAAGATCTCCCGGAAAAAACCGACGAAGAATCCAACAGTAAAGCCGAAGAAGAACCAGATGAGAAACAGCCGGCTCCTGTTGAGCAGGAGGAATTGCAGCTTGCCACTCCGACCGACCTGATCGGGGAACCGGAAACAGATAAGCCTGAAGAACTGGCGCTGGCGACACCGACGGATCTCATTGGTGAGCCGGACACAACTGATCCTGAAACAGAAGATCCGGCTGCTACTGAACCCGATGCAGAAGAGTCTTCCACTCCGACGGATCCGGAAGAAGAGAAAACGCCTGCAGCACAAACTGGCTGGGAAGGGACCATCGAATCCGGTGATACGGAATTCCATGTTGCAATCTCTTTCGGTGCAGACGCCTGTATCCCTGAGGGAGCGTCCCTTGTAATCTCTGAAGCAGAAGGGAATGCTGACAGGGGCGGTACGGTTGAACAACCTAAACTGACAAAAGGCGCACTCAAATCTTCTTCCAGGATGAGCATGGCTAAAGGTGCCGCGGCCGATGAAGAACCGCACAGGAATATTTTCTCCCTGACGACCTGGCGCATGGATGAGAACGAACCGGAGATTATCCTCTACCAGAAGAAGCTGGACATCTCGCTTGTTGCCAACGGCGAGGAAATTGAACCGGATCCCGATGCAAGGATTACCGTATCATTGCAGCTGCCCGGCATTGAAGAAGGCCAGAAAGTTGAAGTCCGCCACATCACCGACGAAGGGAATGAACTGCTGGAAAGCTCAAACAATGGCGGGGAAATTGTCTTTGTGACGAACGGCTTCTCACTGTTTGAGTTTACGTCCAAAGCACAGGCGCTGTCCTCCTGGACAACGGAGACGACAGAAAACACATTCTATGGAAAAACGCAGGAACAGAAAGCGGAAGCTGCCATCCTGACTGACACAGGGGCGGCAGAGGGACTTGAAGTCCTTGAAGCGTACAACGTTACCGGCGGCAATGACCTCTGGCTGACAATCCGACCGGCACAGAAGCAGGAACTCGGGGAAATGGAAAGCCTGGTTCTCTATTCAGTGACCGACGGTACAGCGAACGAGATTGTGAAGGAAAACATCAGCGCAGAGGAATACATCCGCTTCAGCACAGAAGAGCTGAGCAGCTTTGCTCTTGTCAAAGATACCGGATACCGCCACAAGAGTATTGAACTGACGGTTGAAGGCGAACCCTCCGGGGAAGGGGAAGAAGTCGAACTGGCAAGCATCTTGCTGGACGGCATGATGCCGAAGAAAGCCGAAGCAACGGCTGTCGACGTAACGGCAGACTTTGCTGACTATGAGTATCCGGTTTCAGAAGAGCAGGAAAAAGAAACGAAGGGTGACAATTCAGAAGCTGAACAAACTGAAGAAGAAACAGAAGACGAGGAAAAAGAAACCGGAGCAACAGCCCGGCGCACAACACTGGCCGCATTCAACATCACGATTGCGAATAATGATTCGGAATACCAGCCTGACGCCGAACATCCGATCAATGTGGAAATCGTTGATCCAAGGATAACCATGGCGGATGGGAAGAGCATTGAACTCTGGCATATCAAGGATGACGGAACGGAAGAACGGGTTGAGGAATTCGAACTGTCGGAAGGCAAGATTGGGTTTGCTGCCT
>CAMMYM010000022.1 GCA_946527725.1 uncultured Clostridia bacterium | reverse complement strand
GGATGCACACCACCCGGACGGGGCAGTTCCTGACGGCGCTGGCGCGCCGGGCAAAAGGAAGCAGCTGCCCGGAAGAAATGTTTTCCTACCTGGCCGGATTTCTCTGCCACTATGCGCTGGATACGAAAACACATCCCTATATCATCCACATGACGGAAGAAAAGACGCATTTCCCGCGGGGGCACATGAGCTTTGAACACAGCCTGGACCGGCTGGAAATGGAGCGCGCGGGCGTATGGGGCGAAAGGCACCCGGTGACAGACCACTATTTTCCGAAACTGCGCCTGCCTGAAACGATGCGAGGGGACATCGACACTGTTTTCCGGGAAGTATACGGCTGGCAGAACTGCTGGCAGGCCCTGAACCGGGCATACCCGCGCTACAGGCTTTGCTACCGGGTGCTGGAAAACCCGCGGGGGCTCTTCACGCGCCTGGCGGGATGGACGAAGCATCCCGCGCTGCGCTCCCTCGCTTATGCACACTCGCACTTCGAAGGCAGGGACGTGGAGAACACAGGCCGTATGGAATGGACCCACAGCCATGAAGCGTCGAAAAAATCCACGGCCGCGTTCGGGGAAATGAAGGATGAAGCCCGGCACGACGCGGCGGAGATGATCGAAGCCGCATACAGGTATATCTTCACGTCGGGGATTACGGAAGCGGAGCTGGCTGAGCGGATCGGAAGCCGGTCATACCTGAGCGGACTGCCGGAGGACGATCCGCGCAACCGTTCGGTTTCGTTCCTGCTGCCGCCCCGAACGGGCGGCAGCCCGGGAAAGTAACCTGCGGGGCACCGGAAAAGGGGGGAAGGAGACAGGAATGACGATTGATGCGAACAGCCTTGCCACCAACCTGGTGGTAACGGCGATGGTGGCTGTCCTGGTGATTGTGATGCCGTGGGCGGACCGGAAGATCTGCGGCAGGCTGGGGCTGAACCTCCGGGGCAGCGTGAGCACGCATCCGCAGGCGGACCGGCTGCTGAAAACGCGGCAGTGGATCCTGACAGCAGGGATCGCGGCATACCTGCTCGTTTACGCCTGGCTGACCTTCCTGTCCCGGAGCGCGTCGGACACTTACCTGGTGCATGTGGCGCCGATGGAAGACGTAAAAAACGCTTTCCGCACGGACCACGGTTTTTCCGACGTGTTTTCGCGCCTGTTTACGGAAGGCTTTTCGGCTTTTGCAAATGTGAAACTGGTCCGCCCGGAGGATATTGCCCAGTTCTATATGAACATGATGCTCTTCGTCCCCATCGGCTACCTGCTGCCGTACACCTTCCGGTGGTTCCGGGAGCGCGTGTGGACGCGGCCGGTGGGCGTCTGCTTCCTGATTTCCTTCTTTACGGAAAACATGCAGCTGCTGGGCAAGCGGGGCCTGTATGACCTGGACGATATGATTTCCAATACGCTGGGCGGGCTGACGGGCCAGATCCTGTACATCGTGCTTGCCTATGCGCTGATCCACCCGGACTGGCGGTCAGAGCTGCGTTCCGCCCGCAGCTGGCGCAGGAAAGCCAGGAACCTGGCGCTGTATCCCTGCCGGCACCGCCTGGGCGCGAATTGCTCTGTGCTGCTGGGAACGGACCGGCAGGCGCTGTGGGATTTCTATGTCGGTACGCTGGGTTACCGCCCGGTGCGCAGGAGCGGGGAGACGGACGAAGAAGATAACTACCTGCAGCTGTGCCTGGGGCAGAGCAGGATTGAGATCCGCTGCAGCGGGACGGAAGGGCCCCTCCCGGAACAGGCGCTGTGCATCAGTGCGGCTGGGCTTCACCTGATCCGGAAAAACCTGCTGGAGAAGGGTATCGATCCGGGTGAATACGAAAAAGACCCGTATACCGGCAGGCGTGAGCTCCGGTTTACGGGTCCCGACAACGTTCAGATCATCATTACGGAAGCGGAATAGGATCCCCCCATGTTATTCCTGCATGCTGCCAAGCAGCTTCAGGAAATTGAACAGCCCCAGGTACCAGATCTTAAAATCGTGGGTGCCCGGCAGTTCCTGCCAGTACCAGTTGCTCTCCGTCAGCCGGCTGTCCGCCGGCTTTGTTTTTGCCGCGGCGGAGGCGGACCAGTAAGCCGTGCCGTCTTCCGTCCCGCAGATGTTGTAGAAGCAGCGGATATCCAGGTCCTCCGGGAAAGCTTTCAGCAGCTGTGCGATTTCGCCGGCAGTTTTGGACGTGGGGGCGGCGGAGAAAGCGCCGAAGGCGGAAATCAGGTCCAGGCATTCACACATCCCGATGTTGATGGTCTGCATGCCGCCCATGGACAGGCCTGCCATGGCACGGTGCCGGCGCGCGGCGGCGGGGTCATCCTTCAGGCGTCCGCTCCAGGTGCTGTAATGTTCGTCAATATACGGGATCAGGTCATTGCGCAGCTCCTGGCCGAAAACGTAGAAGGCGCCCATGCTGTTCCAGGAGGTATCCTTGTAATTTGCGGTGGAACGGCCGTTGGGCAGAACGATGATCAGATTTTTCACCAGGCCGTCGGAAAAGGCGTGATCCGCGACATACTTGCCGCTGAGGTTTCCCGGCGTGTTGGAGAAGTTCCATTCGTATTCCGTGCCGCCTATGCCGTGGCAGAGGAACAGCACGTCGCAGGGGACATCCTCCGAATACCCGGCGGGCAGGTAAACCAGGGCGTGCTTTTCGATTTCCGCCCGGTCACCGAAGTAGTCACGGCTGGGGTAGGTAATTCCTACGACTTTGCCGCCGCCGTCCTTCAACGGATACATATAGCTGTTGGGCAGGGAATCGGCAAACATGGCGGACGCTCCTTTCTCTTCCGCGAAACAGCCCGCGGCGGCGGTCATCAGTACAGCGGCCAGCAGCAGGGCAGCGGCGCGCCTGAAACAACGGGAACCCTTTTTCATGTGCAGCGCTCCTTCCGGATTTGTTTTTCAGCATACAACCGTCCCGTCAGTCTTCGCTGTCAAGGCGGGAGAAGCCTTCTCCCAAAGCCTCGTGCGCATCGGTGATGAACAGGAAGGCTTTTTCGTCCTCCTCGCGGACGATGCGCTTGACGGACATGACCTCCTGCCGGGCGGCTACGCACAGCACAACGGGCTGCTCCCGCCCGGAATACGCGCCCCGTGCATTCAGGTGGGTGACGCCGCGGCCGACCTCATCCATGAGCCGGGCTGTGATGCGTTCCCACCGCTGGGACATGATGAAGCAGGCTTTGTTGCCGCTGAAGCCCATCATGACCGCGTCGATGACCTTTGAGCAGACGTAGATGCAGATGAACGCGTAAAGCGCCTGCTCCGTGCCGATGAACGCGGCGGCGGCAAGCACCACCAGGAAGTCAATGGCAAAAAGGAACATGCCGACCGAAAGGTGCGGCATCTTCCGGTGCACAATCCGGGCAATCATATCCGTGCCGCCGGTGGTGGCGCCGCCGCGCAGGATCAGCCCCAGGCCGATACCCAGGACGACGCCGCCGAAGAGCGTACCGAGCAGGGGATCGGTGCTGACCGGACGGATGGGAAGCAGGTCGATCAGCAGTGAAAACAGCAGCGTTGCAGCCAGGCTGCGGAAGGCAAAAATACGGCCTATGGACCGGTAGCCGATGATGAACAGCGGCACATTCATCAGCAGGGAAACGATGCCGACCGGCCAATGGAAAAGGTGGTTCAGGATGGTGGCAATACCGGTAAGCCCGCCGGGCGCGATACTGTTTGGCACCAGGAAAGCGGGATAAGCTGCGGCGCCGAGCGCGCAGCCGGCCAGGATCTGCAGGTATGCGAAGGCTATTTCACGTTTTCCGGTGCGGCGGAAATGTTCCGAGAGGTTTTCACTGATGCGGGATTTCATGGGTCATGCTCCTGTTTGCGAGAGGATTTTGCCTCAGCGGACCTCCACAGAGAGCCGGTGGGGCAGGCAGATAATCATGCCGGACATCACCCGGGTTTCCAGGTTGTCCCGATTAATTTCTTCCATATTCACGCAGTCCTGTCCTTCGCAGTTGGCATGCTGCATCAGGACGCTGCTGCCGGTGAGCAGGACAGTGTTTTCATCGCCGCTGCCCTGCAGGACCTGTACGGTGTGCGCCTCCCCGAAGGGAAGGTCTGCAATCTCCGTACCGTCGAGCGTAATATGGACCCGAAGGCCATCCGCCCCCTCCGACAGGCGAAGAGGGGTTTCCGCCGCTTTTCCGTCCAGGCGGAGGACGGCGCTGCCGGACGGCGCACCGGGGCGCAGCAGGACAAGGAAGGCAGCCGCCGCAGCAGCAAGGACCAGGCAGACTGCCCATATCTTTCGCTTCATGCGGCCTGCCTCCCCTTCACCTGTGTTTGCCTGTATTTTCCAGCTTCTGCATCCTAACACAAAGCCGGCTGAAACGCAACCGCAGCGGAACGGGAGAGTGCCGGCGGTTTGCTTTTTTTATTCTTTCATGCGATAATAACAACCGGAGGGAGAAAAAATGCTGAGAATCGGACAGTTTACCGATACTTTTATCCCGGTGGTGGACGGTGTGGGCCGCGTGGTGCAGGCATACGCAGAAACCCTGTCGGCCATGGGGCATAATGTGACGGTCGTTGCTCCTATGTATGACACCGGGTTCCAGGGTGGGTTTCCGTATCAGCTTGTTGAATTTATCGGGACGAGCGTGCCCGGGCTGAAGCAGTATAAGGTCGGGGAGGCAATGCTCGACGCGCATTACCGCCGTCGGATCCGCATGATCGAACTGGACATCGTGCATGCGCACAGCCCCTTTACCGCCGGTTCCGAAGCGCTGCGCCTTGCCGCGGTGCGCAAGCTGCCGCTGGTGGCGACTTTCCATTCCAAGTATTACGACGATTTTCTCAAGACGACCAAGTCTGAGTCTGTTGCGAAGGTGATGACGAAGTTTGTGGTCAATTTCTACAACCGCTGCGACGAAGTGTGGGCGGTCGGGAAGAATACCGCGGACGTGCTGCACAGCTACGGATATGAAGGCGAGATCCAGGTGATGCCCAACGGCGCGACGATGCGCACCGTGCATCCTTCGGACATTGAGGAAGTTTCCCGCAGGTTCGAACTCGGGAAGGATCCCGTGGTTCTCTTTGTCGGCCAGATGGACTGGAAAAAGAATATCCTGACGGTGCTCGAAGCCTGCGCTGAGCTGAAACAGCAGGGGAAGGCCTTCCATCTGCTGCTGGCCGGGCAGGGCATCGATATGAACGCGATCCGGAAAAAAATCGTGGAGCTGCAGATCCAGGACCGGGCGCAGATGCTCGGCCACGTGACGGATACGTCGCTCCTGGACGGGCTGTATGCCCGGGCTACGGTGTTTGCCTTCCCGTCCCTTTACGACGCGGCGCCGATGGTCGTGCGCGAAGCCGCTGTGATGGGAACGCCGTCGGTCATGGTCCGCGGCAGCACAGCAGCGGAGGTCATCCGGGACGGGGAGAACGGATACCTGTGCGAAAACGACCCGAAGGACCTTGCCCGCGTGATTTCCGGGATCCTGGAGAATCCGGCGAGGCGCGACGCGGTCGGGCAGGCGGCCCGGGAGACGATTCCCATTCCGTGGAGCCGGGTACTGGAAACCGCGTCGGAGCGGTATGAACGCCTGGTTGCCCTCGGAAAGGAAGGCCGGCTGAAGGATAAGCGCCGGCGCATTGTCTGACTGAAAACAGAGTGGAAAAGCGCCCGGAGTTATGATAGAATAAACCTGCAGGAACCATTCAGTTACATCAAAACAGGCGAAAGCCGCACATACGGGGAGGAAAATCGAATGGGAAAGACAACCAAAGGTTTGAAAGTGGCGTTTGTCGGTTCGGAGTGCTATCCCTTTGTAAAGACAGGCGGCCTGGGAGACGTCATGTACGCGCTGCCGAGGGCCCTGACCCGTGAAGGCTGCAGCGTACGTGTCATCATGCCGCTGTACAATTGCATCCCCGAAAAATTCAAGAAGCAGATGAAGTATGTCGGCTCCTTCAT
Source organism: uncultured Clostridia bacterium (assembly GCA_946527725.1). GTDB lineage: Bacteria > Bacillota > Clostridia > Christensenellales > Aristaeellaceae > Aristaeella. The sequence continues at coordinate 13,842 of CAMMYM010000022.1, read as the reverse complement.
GATGGACCAGACTATGGAGGGCAGGACCTTCTATGTCGGAATCATGGAGACCGAGATGGACGGCGTGACATACGACTTCGTCGATAACCGCGAATTCTTCGACTGGGGCAATCCGTATACCGGGCTGTGGGAGGACATCCCGAAATACTGCTATTTCTCCAAGGCATCCCTGGCAATCCTGAATTATCTGGAATGGTATCCGGACGTGATCCACTGCCATGACTGGCAGGCGGCGCTCGTTCCGCTGTACCTGAAGACGAAGTTCTGGAACTGCCCGCTGAAGGATTCGAAATCCATGCTGACGATCCACAACCTCCGGTTCCAGGGGATCTGCGGCATCCAGCACCTGAAATACTGGTCCGGCCTGTCGGACGGGCTGTTTGATTACCCGGTGTTTAAAGTCAACGACGATGAAGCCAACATGTTCAAGGGCGGCCTTGCCTACGCGGACGCCATCACGACAGTGAGCGCAACCTACGCGAAGGAGATCCAGACGCCTGAGTTCGGCGAGCACCTGGATGCGCACCTGCGGTACCATGCGGTGCGGATGAAGGGCATCGTCAACGGGATCGACACGGACATCTGGGACAGCAGCAAGGACAAGCTGCTGGCCGCACCCTATGACGTGACGGACGTGCTGGAGAAAAAATGGGAAAACAAGGAAGCGCTGCGCGAACAGCTGGGACTCGCCTGCGGGGAAGGTAAGATGGTGCTGGGCCTGGTATCCCGCCTGACGGACCAGAAGGGCCTGGACCTGGTGGACGCGATCTTCCCGCAGATCATGGACGGCAACACGCAGGTCGTCGTGCTCGGCACGGGCGATCCCCGTTACGAGAATGCGTTCCGCTATTATGAAGAGAAATACAAGGGCGACGTCTGCGCCTATATTTCCTACAACGAAGGCCTGGCACACCGGATTTACGCCGGCGCGGACGCTTTCCTGGTGCCGAGCCTTTTTGAGCCATGCGGGCTGACGCAGCTGATTGCAATGCGCTACGGCACCGTGCCGATCGTGCGCGAAACCGGCGGCCTTAAGGATACCGTGCTGCCGTACGACGCGGAAAAGAATGAGGGCAACGGATTTACCTTTGACCGGTACACGCCGGAGAACCTGCTCCAGGCCGTGAACAATGCGAAGACGGTGTTCTTTACGGACCGTCCGCGCTGGGATGCGATGGTCAAACGGAACATGGAAAAGGATGTTTCCTGGGAGCAGAGCGCGAAGCAGTACCTGGCGTTCTACCGGGAACTGAAGGCATAAATTCCCGCAGGACAAACCTGGAGGGGCGGAACCGGAGGAATAGGATGCTGTATTTTTCCGGTTTTGTCCCTTCATTTTTTGCGGGGAGGGGTGTATCCTGTTCCTGTTATTTCAAGACCAGTACATTGGAGGACGGATGATTATGGGTGAAAACAGCGGTAAAGCGAAGAACTTCCTGCAGAAGATGTATCATTTCCGGGTGAAGGTGGACCGCAGGGGCGAGCCGATTGTCAACGTTTCGAGCATTTTCGGCCTGGCGTGCCTGCTTTTTGCCCCGCATATGACGGTGATCGGCGCGATTGCAGCGCTGGCCCTCGGCTACCAGTTCCGCTTCGAGAGCGAGGAGGACGACGGGCAGCTTGAGGAGCGGATCCGCCGGGCGGCCGAGAACGTCAAGGCAGGCGTGGCCGGCGCGGCGAAATCCATCCAGAATGAGATCAACAAAGCCTCATCCGCCCGGCAGACAGCTCCCCGGGAGGAAACCGGGCCCGCCCGGGCAGAGACAGGCGTACCGTCCAGCGAGGAACTGCTGAAGGACCTCAAGGAGAAAGCGGCCGAGCCGGCGGAGAGCAATCCTGCGGCAACGACCTTTCACAGCGCCTACGCTGCGTCGGCAGGTTCCGTGCCGGTGCTGCGCGTGAGCGAAGAGCCGGAAACGCCGGACGAACCGTCCGCCCCGGCTGCCAGGGGAAGCGCGGAATAAGGACAGGAAAACTGAGGAGGAAGGAACATGTACGGTTGTCCCGGATGTGGGTCCATGATGACCTTCGATATCCAAGGACAGGAACTGAAATGCGGCCGCTGCGGCAGGACACAGTCCATCGCCGAGGCGGACAGCCGGGAAGCGCGGCAAGCCGGAAGCAATTTCGCGGTGGACGTGCTGACCTGTCCCACCTGCGGCGCGGAGATCCGCGCGATGAATACCGCACAGGCTGCGTTCTGCAGCTACTGCGGTTCCTCTGTGATGCTCCGGCAAAGCACGTCGGACATGGAATCACCGGATACGGTGGCACCCTTCCGGGTAACCCGGGAGGAATGCTTTGCCAAGTACCGGGACATGGTGAAGAAGAGCCTCTGCGCGGATCGCAGGCTGAAAAAGGAGGTCACGGCGGAAAGCTTCCGGGGCATCTATGTTCCACACTATGTCTACAGTGCAGCTGTGAGGGGCGAGGCTGTACTGGAAGGGACAGAAACCAAAGGGAACGACACATATTATTACAATACCACCGTGGAACTGGACCACGAATTCAACAATATCCTGCATGACGCCTCCAGGGAGATGCCCGACGCGATGAGCGAGAAGATCGCGCGGATCGAACCGGATGCGTTCCGCCCGTTCTCCCCGGCGTACCTGAGCGGCTATTTTTCGGATATCCCGGATACGAATGAAAAAGCGTATATTCCTTTCGCCAAGGCGGAGGCGGTCCGCCTCGGCCTGAAGGACGTGATGGACGACCTGGAAGGCGGATACCACTATTCCACCGGGGATACGGAAAAGAAACTGGTGAAAATGGCCAGCGCAAAATGCACGGGCAAGACACTGGTGCCGGTATGGTTCATGTCCATCCGGAGCAAAGGACGGCTGCTGTACGCGATCCAGAACGGCGTGACAGGGGAAATGGCTGCGGATATCCCGATGGATATCCCGCGCTTCGGCCTGATCGCGCTGATTGCCGCGATTCCGCTGTTTTTCCTCTTCAACAGCCTGCTGACGCTGCGGCCGGAGATGGTCATGATCGCGGCGATGCTGCTGGCGGTGGGAACACAGCTCTTTGTGAACCGGCGCCGGCGGAACATCGCGGACAGGGAACAGGCAGAAGAAGCCAGGGACGGCGGGGATAACCTCCAGCGGCGGCTGAAGCAGCGCAAGCGCATGGCAAGCCGCGCCAAGGGCGGCAGCGCCGGACTGATCGAGGGTGCCGGCGGTTTCGGCGGCCTGGTCCTGCTGGTGATCCTGCTGACACAGTTTTCGAAGATTAACGACGCATATATCTTCAAACTCGGTGCGCTTGGGCTGACCGCCCTGATGGGCGGCCTGGTCTGGTGGGGCGCACAGACGAAGGTCCGGACACCGGCGGGATGCATCGCGGCGCTGATCGTGATGGCGCTTGCAACAGCCATCCTGATCCTGGATCCGTTCCACAGCGACGACCTGCCGATGTATATCCTGGCGCTGCTGTGCCTGGCTTCTGTCATCTGGGTGTGCGTGGATCTCCTGATGCTGTATAACCGGGAATGCTCCAACGCCATGCCCCAGTTCGAAAGCCACCAGGGAGGTGAGGACAATGCGTAAAGCATTCATCATCTTCCTGGCAGTGCTGCTGGCTGCGCTGCTCCCGATGGCCTGCGCCGCGGGAGACACAGTTGAGAAAAACGAAGAGACGGGATACTCCCTGGTGTTCCGGGATGACGCCGGCCTGGTTGACGCCGCGGAGGCGGAGGACGTCGTGGAAGCGATGCGGGCGGTGACACAGTATGCCAACGTCGGGTTCATCACAAACCCCTCCGGCGGAAGCTCCGGAAACAGCGCGACAAAAGCCCAGAAATGGGGCGACAGCACTTTCGGCCCAGGCACGCGGTTTACGGTTTTCATCATCGACATGGCGACGCGGCACCTGGATATTTACGCCAGCCGCCCGCTGAGCGGCATCCTGACCGCGGCGGAGGAAAACTCCATTGCGGACAATGTGTACAGGATGGCTTCCAGGAGCGAATACGGGAAGTGCGCGTCGGAAGCCTTCCGGCAGATTGAGAAGGTGCTGAAGGGCGAAAAGATCGCCACGCCGATGAAGTATATCAGCAACGCGCTGCTTGCACTGATCGCCGGCATCCTGGTGGCCTACCTGCTGATTTCCGGATGGGCCCGGAAGGAACAGGAGGTTTCGATGCCGGCGGTGGTCAAAGGTGCAGCGGCAGGCGCTGCCACCATGATTGTCGCCAGCAAGCTGAAGAAGGTTGTACACCACGAATCAAGCAGCGGACACAGCGGAGGCTTCGGCGGAGGCGGAGGCGGCGGTTTCAGCGGAGGCGGCGGAAGCAGCGGCGGACACGGATTTTAAGGGGATTAAGCCATGCATATGCGAACAAAGAAATGGGCCAGGCCGGAACTTGCGGCCTGCCCCTTTTATGTGAACGGCGGGGAAGAAGAGAAGGGAAGGTGGCTCGCGAAGTTTGCGCATCCCGAAAGGCCGCTGCACATGGAGATGGGATGCGGAAAGGGTGTAAGCACCGCTGCGATGATCGCCGGGAACCCGGATGTCAATTACCTGGTCTGCGACGTCAGCCCGGACGTGCTGGGCACGGCAAGGCGGAACATCATTGAAGCGTGCGGCGGGGAACCGGACAACACAGTCATCCTGCGGACGGATATCTGCTTTATCCACCGCGTGCTCGGACCGGAAGACGCGGCGGAACGGATTTATATCCATTTCTGCAATCCGTGGACAGAGCATCCGAAGCATGCAAAGCGCAGGCTGACGCATCCCAGGCAGCTGATGCAGTACAGGGAATTCCTGAAACCCGGCGGTGAAATCTGGTTCAAAACGGACGACGATACGCTTTTTGAGGATTCCCTGGTGTATTTTGACCTGTGCGGGTTCGAAACTGTTTACCTGACCCGCGACCTGCACCGGGACGGCTTCAGGCCGAATTATATCTCCGAGCACGAAAAGAAATACATGGAAATGGGTGTGCCGATCAAGGCGGGCATCTTCCGGATGAAGGACGGGAAGCCGGACTTCGATCCGACCCGTTACAGGCTGACCCCCGGTGTCCGGCAGGAAACGCTCGCGCGGATCGGCTTCGTGCACCCGGCGGGCGATGAGCATGCATAAAAACAGAGAATATACAGCATAATATGCATTAAAAATGAATAATTGAAATAAAATAAGTTCATAAACCGCATAAGTATGCAAATTGTGTATTGACACGGGTATGTTCGGGTGTTATACTGTGTCCATTCCAAAGGAAGACGAGGAGGAAATGAACATGAAGAAGGTATTTGCAATCCTGCTGGCGGTATGCATGATGCTGTCCGCGTCTGCGCTGGCTGACACGCTGACGATGGGAACCAACGCATCTTTCCCGCCCTATGAGTACTATGAGAACGGCGTGATCGTCGGCATCGACGCAGAGATCGCGGCCGCGATCGCCGAAAAGCTGGGCATGGACCTGGAGATTGCGGACATGGAGTTCAAGGCGATCATCCCTGCAGTGACAACCGGGAAGATCAGCTTCGGCATGGCGGGCATGACCGTGACGGAAGAACGCCTGCAGAGCGTTAATTTCTCCGAGACCTATGCGACGGGCATCCAGGCGATCATCGTGAAGGAAGATTCCCCGATCGCTTCCGTGGACGACCTGTATGCGGAAGGCGCAACCTGGAAGGTCGGCGTGCAGGATTCCACCACCGGTGACATCTACTGCACGGACGACTTCGGCGAGGAGCGGGTTTCCAAGTTCCCTGTCGGCGCGGACGCTGTGGAAGCGCTGAAAACCGGCAAGGTCGACTGCGTGATCATCGACAACGAGCCCGCCAAGGCTTATGTGGCGATGAACGAAGGACTGAAGATCCTTGAAACCGAATATGTGACGGAAGACTACGCCATTGCAGTGGCGCTGGAGAACACCGAACTGCTTGACAAGATCAACGCTGCCCTGAAGGAACTGATCGAAGACGGTACCGTGCAGAAGATCCTGGACAAGTATATCAATGCGGACTGATCCGGACTGAACGGAACCGCGGCAGGGGGACGAGCAATCGCCCCCTGTTGCTGTTGTTAACGAATGAATTCTGATGCAGAAGGACTGAGAGGATCCCGATGAGCAGAAAAGCTGAAAGAGCGCGGAAGCTGAAGGGCCTGAACCTGGCGATCATCCTGCTGATTATCCTGGCAGCTGTTGCGGCGCTCTATTTTGCAACCTTCCACAACGCCGACAGGCTGGAGATTGCCGACGGCAAGATCAAAGGCGCAAAACCCACCTGGCTGGTCGGACGCTTCGCGTCGGGAGGCGGGGAGGAAACATACCACAAGATTGCTGACGTCAATACACCGCAGGGATACAAGGAAGACAAACAGGCGAAGGATCCGGACGGGGATCCCCTGACATCCTTTTTCCTTTTCCGGGGCAAGGATCCGGAGGCACATCCGGAGATCCTGACGGTGACCGCCGGCCCCGCAGAGAACGGCGCGTCCGGCGGTGAACAGGCCGAACTGGGCGGAAAAACCGGCACACTCCTGGAGGAAGACGGCGCCGTGACTTTCCGGATGGCATCCCCCTACCCGGAGGCGTCCATCGTGCTCCGGGCGGAGAACGGGGACCGGGAAACCATGCTGGAGCTGCTGGAACGTGCGGCTGCAAAGGTTGAACCCGGGAAAAAACTTTCCGGGATCGCTGCGGATGTCAAACTGAATTTCATTGACGACAACCGGTGGACTTACCTGCTCAACGGCCTGGTGGTCACGCTGGAGATTACCCTGTTCGCGGTGCTGCTGGGCATCCTGATCGGCGTGCTTGTGGCAGCGATCCGCTCCACCTGGGACCAGAACAGCGAGAACATGCGCCCCGGGCATGCCAAGAACCTCCTGGGAATCGGAAACGCGGTCTGCAAAGTTTACCTGACGGTAATCCGCGGTACGCCTGTGGTCATCCAGCTGATGATCATGTACTATATCATCTTTGCCTCATCGAGGAACGGTGTGCTGATTGCGACGCTTGCCTTCGGCATCAACTCCGGTGCCTATGTGGCAGAGATCATCCGCGGCGGCATCATGGCCGTGGACAGGGGGCAGCTTGAGGCGGGCCGCAGCCTGGGATTCAACTATGTGAAGACGATGGGATATATCATTGTGCCGCAGGCGATGAAGAGCGTCCTTCCGGCGCTGGCCAACGAGTTTATTGTCCTGCTGAAGGAAACCTCCGTATCCGGATATGTGGCAGTGAAGGACCTGACGAAGGGCGGGGACATTATCCGCGGCGTCACCTATTCTGCGTTTATGCCCCTGATCGCCGTGGCACTCGTATACCTGGTGCTGGTGATGTTCTTCACCTGGCTGGTCGGGAAACTGGAAAGGAGGCTGCGCAGCAGTGACCACTGAGACGATCATTTCGGTCAGGAACCTGGAAAAGCATTTCAAAGGCGGCGAAATCAGGGCGCTCAACGGCGTGGATGCCGATATCCATCGCGGGGAGGTCGTGGTCGTGATCGGCCCCAGCGGGAGCGGTAAATCCACCTTCCTGCGCTGCCTAAACCTGCTGGAGATGCCTACGGGAGGCACAATCACCTTTGAAGGCGTGGACATCACGGATCCGGAGGTGGATATCAATATCCACCGGCAGAAGATGGGCATGGTTTTCCAGCATTTTAACCTTTTTCCCCACATGACGGTGCTGAAAAACATGACGCTGGCACCGGTGAGCCTGCTCAAAAAGAGCAAGGAGGAAGCTGAAGCCAAGGCCAGGAGCCTGCTGGAACGGGTGAACCTGGCAGACCGGGCGGACGCCTATCCCAGCCAGCTGTCCGGCGGGCAGAAGCAGCGGATCGCAATCGTCCGCGCACTGTGCATGGAACCGCAGGTCATGCTCTTTGACGAACCTACCAGCGCACTGGATCCAGAAATGGTCGGCGAAGTGCTGGATGTTATGAAGGAGCTGGCGAAGAGCGGAATGACCATGGTCTGCGTGACCCATGAGATGGGTTTTGCGCGGGAGGTCGGGGACCGGGTGATCTTTTTTGATGAAGGGCGGATCGTGGAGGAAGGAACGCCTGCGGAGATCTTCAGCAGCCCGAAGGAAAAACGGACGCAGGATTTCCTGAACAAGGTGCTGTGACCGCCCGGGAGTTCTTATGTACTCCGGGTATTCAAAGAAACGGGATCGGTGCTATAATAAAGCCGCAGGAACTGATCCTGCGGCTTTTTAAGGAGAAGGATGCAATGGGCTTGCTGGAAAAAATGCTCTCGCTGCTGGCGGCGGGCACCATGGTGCTGTCCGGTGCGCTGGACGAAGCGGCACCGCAGCATAACGCGGACGGAACGCTGTTCCTGCTGAACCGCGAATACAGGGTTTCCGACGCGTATCAGCCGGAGGACCTGGTGCTGACGGATGTACTCGGCCGGGAAAGGATCCGGGAACTGCGCCCGGAGGCGGCAGCGGCGCTGGAAGAGATGTTTGCCGCCTGTAAGGCGGAGATCGGGGTGGACCTGATTGCCGTCAGCGGATTCCGTGATTATGCGAAACAGAGCCGCCTCTGGCAGGAAAAACTGAAGAGCGTCGGCAGGAACGTGGAAAAAGCCCAGGAATATGTTGCACCGCCCGGCGCAAGCGAGCACCAGCTCGGGCTGGCGATGGACATCGGCCAGCGGGGCAAGGCCCAGCTCAGCAGTAATTTCATCAAAACGGAAGGCGGAAAATGGGCAACGGAGAACTGCTGGCGGTTCGGTTTCATCCTCCGCTACAACGAGGGATGGGAAAGCGTTACCGGCTATAAATACGAACCGTGGCATTTCCGGTATGTCGGCAGGGAACTGGCCAAAGAGATTCATGACGCGAATGTGCCGTTCGAAACCTGGCTGATCGGTTACCGGGTGCGCGTGCTGCAGGAAATGATGAAGGAGGATGGACCGTGAAAAAACTGGCGAGCCTGGTACTGGTGCTGCTTCTGCTTTGCACCGGTGCAGCGGGTGAAGAGGATTTCCTCGAGGAGGAGATCGACCTGGAGGAAATGCTGGAAATCAGGGAGGATCTCCTTTGGGACTTTCCGGTTGCACTGGAGGATATGGAACCGCAGTTCATCGTCCTGGCAAACAAACATTACCTGCTGGAAAAAGGCTATGTGACGGAGCCGCTGGTGGACATCAAAACCCTGAAGCTGAACAAGGACGGAACGAACGCCAACGGCGGCATGCGAAAGGCCAGCAGCGGCAAGATGCAGCTGCAGGCGGACTGCGCAGCTGCGCTGATCAGCCTGTCAGACGCGGCCCGGGAGGACGGCTTCAACCTGTACCTGAAAAGCGCATACCGGTCCTGGCAGACACAGAACACCATGTACCAGAACAGGCTGAAAAAAAACAAGGGAAAGGACGACGGCTGGGTTTCCAAGCCCGGGGCGAGCGACCATCAGACAGGGCTCGGCTGCGATGTGATTCCGAAGAGCTGGATCAAGAAGAGCGGCATGAACAGCAAAATGGCAAAGGAAAAGGAATGTATCTGGATGGCGGAGCACTGCCATGAATACGGCTTCATCATCCGATATCCGGCGGATAAGGAAGAGGTTACAGAAATCAACTACGAACCGTGGCACCTCCGGTATGTCGGGATTCCGGCGGCAAAATACATCATGGAAAACGGCCTGTGCCTGGAGGAATTCACCGAACAGCTGCAGGAAGCCATCCGGGACTACCTGGCACGGGGCGGGGATCCGGCAAAGGTGGAAGGGTTTATCCAGGAACCCACGGATCCGTGACGCCGGCAGCTCCGCAATCTGTATATAAAATGGCCGAAATGCAGTTTTCGGGTGAAAACGGTATGGAAATCGGCGGAAACAGTGCTATAATAGCACGAAACCGGTGATTTTCTTGCAAAAGGCCGGATCAAATCTTTTGACTGAGGAGGGTAAACGGATGAAAAGAATCCTTGCTCCCCTGTTGCTGCTGGCTTTGCTTTGCGTATGCCTGACAGCAAACGCGGCAGGGGATACCCTGAGGTTCGACAACAGGGCCAACACGGTTGGAGTAGGTGAGACGCTGGAGACAATCCTGCAGCGCTCCGGTGCGCCGGCCGAAGGCACACTGACCTATGAGTCGAACAATCCCCGGGTTGTGACGGTTGACAGTGAGGGTATCGTCACCGGCGTCAGCAAGGGGAAAGCCACAATCACCGCGATTGTGAAGACCAGCAACAAGACATATAAGGCACAGCTGAGCGTGTCGGTTGTCCGCAAGGCGACGGGCATCGATGTCGACAAGCAGAAGCTGTCAATCCTGAAGGCAGACGATCCGAAGCTGGCCGGGATTCTGAAAGAGGGCGGGGAGGATCTTCCCGTGCTCATGATCCCGGTGAAAAAATCGGTCACGATCAAGGCATCGGCAACACCGATGGACGTGACCAACCGCAAGGTGAAGATCACTTCGAAGAACGAGAATATTGCCAGCGTGCGCGGCAGCGCGGTCACCGGCAGGAGCGCGGGGGAAACCGTGCTGACCATTGCCAGTGAACAGAATCCGGAAGTCAGCGTCAGCTACCGTGTGCTGGTGGTACAGCCGGTTACCCGTGTTAACGCGGAGCCCCAGAATCCCCGCGTTGCCGTCGGCTACCAGCTGGAGCTGAAAGCTTCTGTCCAGCCGGCAAACGCCACCGTGAAGGGAATCACCTGGCTCTCTTCGAACCCGACGGTTGCCACCGTTGACAAGGACGGCGTCGTGACCGGCAAGAGCAAAGGCAATGTCCGGATTTATGCCACTGCCACAGACGGGAGCAATATCCGCGCAAACATCAACCTGCGCGTGACCCAGCCGGCCGAGAAGATTTCCCTCCAGGCAGCGCAGCAGATCGTGGCTGTGGGGAAGACCGTGACGCTGAAAGCCAACGTGCTGCCGAGCAACACGGATGACAAGAGCGTTGTCTGGACGTCCTCGGACGCGAAGGTTGCGAAGGTTGACAAGCATGGCCGCGTGACCGGCGTTTCCGTCGGAACCTGCGAGATTACCTGCGAGAGTGCGACGACACCCGGCGTGACCGCGAGCGCGACGGTTACTGTGCAGCAGCCGGTGACCAAGATCGTCTTTGACGAGGCGCCCGGCGTCTTCGTCGGGGAAACATCCCAGCTGACCTGGCACATCGAGCCTTCAAACGCATCCGACGGCTCCCTGACCTTCAAGAGCAGCAACCCGAAGGTGGTTGCCGTTGACGCGAACGGTATCCTGACAGGCCTGCGGCGCGGTGAAGCCACGATCACGGCAACCTCCACCGACGGCAGCAAGCGCACCGCGAAGATCAAGGTCAAGGTGAGCGTCCATGCCACGGGCGTGCATATGCGCCGCAGGGCAGCCTATATAAACGTGAAGGAAAGCGCGACCTGCACGGCGGACCTGGAGCCCAAGGAAGCAGGGGATACGCGGATGACCTGGACCAGCGACGATCCTTCTGTCGCAACCGCGAGCGGCGACAGGAACAAGGTAAAGATCACCGGCGTATCCGAAGGCGTGACCACGGTCCGCGGCGTCCTGCTGGACGGCGGGTTCGAAACGTCTATCGAAGTGCATGTCGGCAACTGGGATAAGTCTGTGAAGCTGACCCATATCGATGTGGACAGCATCCGGGGAATGCTGAACGGCTTTACGGTCAAGAACGTCAGCAGCGACCTGACGATCACTTCAGTGACATGCGATGTTTTCTTCTTCACCTATAAGGGTGCGGACATCCCCGTGAACACCAAGGACGGTTCGGGCAAGGTTTCCGTCACCTTCAAGAAGACGCTGTACCCCGGAGACTCCGGCCGGTGGAAGTTCAACGGTAAAAATATCAAGGATTTCCAGATGCCGGAAGACGATGTTCCCGGCTGGATCGAAATCAGGGTCACCAGCTTCCAGATCGACAATGACTGGAACAAGGGTATCCGTGAAAGCAGGCAGCCCAAGATTGAATGGAAATAATTTTCATTGATCAAACTGACATATAGGAGGTTATTGAAATGAAGCGCATCCTTTCCATGATCCTTGCGATCGCCCTGCTGGCAGGCCTTTTCCTGTCCCTGGCAGCCGCTGAGGATGAATATGTTGATCCCGGCTACTACTACGTCTATACCGAAAACGGCAAAGGCCTGATCGTTCGCGATCAGCCCAGCTTCAGGGGCAAACAGGTCGGCGGCTACCGCTACGGCGAGCGGATCCACGTGATCGCCTTCACGGACGCGAACTGGGCGCTCGTCAATTTCCGCTATGACAACGGCTATGGCATGGGCGACTATGCCGCATGGGTCAACCGCCGCTTCCTGACGAAGGAAAAGCCCGCTTCCCTCGAAGACAGGAAAGCCGCCGAGCAGAAGAAGGCAGAGGAACCCGTCCTTGATCCGCTGGAAGCGCTGAACAAGGAATTCAGCAGCGCGAAGGACGTTGCGGATTACGCGGTCATCGTCCGCCCCACCCGCGTGACCGGCTGGGTCAGCATGCATTGGGCTCCCAGCGTGGAAGCGAATATCCTGGCGACCTATAAGGCCAACGACAAGCTCCTGGTTATCAAGGAGCTGGCCAACTGGCTGCAGGTGGAAGACCAGGAAACGGGCAACGTCGGCTTCATCCAGAAAACCCTGGTCATTCAGTGACCCGGGCTGACGAAGTGAGGAGGAAATCAACCATGAAAAAAATGATGAGCATAATCCTGAGCCTGATGCTTCTGCTGGGCTGCGTTTCCGCCGTGGCTGAAGCCGCTGAAACCGAAGCTCCCGCAAAGGTACCGCTTGGCACCGTGAGCATCAACGGCGCGTTCACCCTGCAGTGCGGCATCCCCGAGGGATATACGCCCAGGCCCCTGATCGCAACCAGCGACCTGATTATCGCCTCCCTGACGGCAGAGGATCCTGAGAAGCCCGTCATGTACCTGTCCGTTGCTTTCGATGAAACATACGCGGACGTGGAACGCATGAATGACCTCGATGCGGACGCCCTGGACCTGCTGGAAAAAACCTATCTTGAAAACGATCCTTCCATCGAAATCAGCTACGGCGCGACCGGCCTGGGCACGACGCTGCTCATTGCCCGCCAGAGCGAAAAGGTTCCGCATTATATCGATTTCCTGAGCATATACAAGGGATACTTTGTCGAGTTTATCCTCATGAATTCCGAAGCGGCGCAGGACAGGACCCTGACTGAAGAAGAACTGATGATGGCCGTCGATTTCCTGACGGAACTGGATTTCATTGAGGCGGATGAAGCTGCTGTGCGTGCACAGGCGGAAGCGAATTCCGTCATCGGCATCGCCAGAATCACTGCCTGCGATGCGGAAAAGAAAACCGTGACGGCAGTTATAAAGACTCCCCTGATCATGGAAAAGGACCAAGTGGAGGCAGCCTTGGAAGAAAAGCATATTTACCTGGGCGAAGATGGGGACGTTGAGATCACAGTCGTCAAGGAAGAAGAGAATACCATCGAGATCAACAACGAGTATTACCTGACCCTGCAGGATAACGGGACATATATTGTCCGTTCCATATATGACGACGCAGCGGTCCTGATCACGATGTACGATGAAATGGAGTTTGAACTGGCGCCCGATGTGGTCTTCCTGGACTATATCGATCCGGAATCCCTTGAGTCCCTGGAAGAACCGACAACGCATACGATCGAAGAGTTCGCAGCCATGGTGAAGTCCGAAGGCACCGACTCTGTCGGCCCGGGCTTCGCAGTGGACAACGTGAACGTCACCATCGACGAGAACCGGAAGATCACCTCGATCGAACGGGTTTATGTGCCCTGGCAGTAAGACAGGCAGCACAAAAAAGAAGCACGGCGCATGCCGTGCTTCTTTTTTGTGGAGCGGGTGATGGGAATCGAACCCACGTGACCAGCTTGGAAGGCTGGAGCTCT
>CAMMYM010000021.1 GCA_946527725.1 uncultured Clostridia bacterium | reverse complement strand
CAAGATGGGAAATCCGGATCTGGTATTCACTGGAAACTTCCGGGAAGGCCTGCAGGATTTCCTCAATCTGGCTGGGGAAGACGTTGACGCCCTTGATCTTCATCATATCGTCTGTGCGGCCCATGATCGTATCGAGGCGGGGATGCTTGCTTCCGCAGGGGCATTCACCCGGGATAATCCGGGAAAGGTCGTGCGTACGGTAGCGGATCAGCGGGGCACCTTCCTTGACGAGCGTTGTGATGACGATCTCACCCATTTCTCCGTCAGGGACAGGTTTCAGCGTTTTCGGATCAATGATTTCGATGTAAAGGTAGTCATCCCAGTAATGCATACCGGTGTTGTACTTGCAGTTAATACCGATGCCCGGGCCATAGATTTCAGTCAGGCCGTAGATATCGTATAATTCGATCCCCAGGGATTCGGCAATGCGGGTACGCATCTTTTCGCTCCAGCGCTCGGAACCGATGACGCCTTTTTTCAGCTTGATCTTGTTTTTGATTCCGCGCTTTTCGATTTCTTCAGAGAGGAGAAGCGCATAGGAAGAGGTGGAGCACAGGACAGTGGATTCCATGTCCTGCATCATCTGGAGCTGCTTTTCAGTGTTGCCGGGACCCATCGGGATTGCCATGGCGCCGAGACGTTCACATCCTGCCTGAAATCCGATCCCGGCCGTCCACAGGCCGTAGCCGGGGGTAATCTGGATCCGGTCCTTGCTGGTGATGCCGGCGTATTCGTAGCAACGGGCAAACATAATTGCCCAGTCTTCCACGTCCTTTTTTGTGTAAGGGATGATGACCGGGAGCCCTGTCGTACCGGAGGATGAATGGATGCGGACAATCTGATCTTCCGGCGCTGTCATCAGCCCGAGCGGATAAGCGTCGCGGAGGTCGCTTTTCTCAGAGAAGGGAAGGGCTTCAAATTCCTCAGGTGTTGAGACAGAGGCAACGCCGGCATCCTTCAGTTTTTTGCCGTAAAAATTGTCTGCTTCCAGCAGGGCGGCGATCCGGCTGTTGACCAGCCTGATCTGGGATTCAGAAATGCGCATATGGATTACCTTCTTTCTCTATAATAAAATGCATTTTGCTTTATGCTTTGTAATCCAAAGCCCGGAAATTCAGCTCATGGAACTTTTCAGGGATCAGCCGGCGGACAGCCTGCTTCAGGTCTTCCGGATCCAGGCCCAGGGCGCCGCTCCGCAATGCGGCGCCCAGCAGGATCAGGTTCAGCACCTTCGGTGAACCGACTTCCTGCAGGGCCTTTTCGGCGTCCACAACAGTCAGGCCGGCCACGCGGGAAGAAAGGTATGCCAGCATTTCCTCCGGCCGGTATCCGGTGCCGGAAAGCGCGGCAGTGACGGGCATCACAGCGCGGGACGAAACGATCATCCGGCCATCCTGCTTCAGGAAAGGAAGAAGGCGAACGGCTTCACCGGGCTCGAAAGCAATCATCAGATCCGCCTCATGCCGGGCAATCATCGGGGAATATAGGCCTTCCCCCATCCGCAGATGGCTGAAGACACTGCCGCCGCGCTGCGCCATACCTATGGTTTCAGCTGAAAGGACGGGAATCCGGCGGGCCATGGCAGCGGAGGAGATCAGACGGGAGGCAAGTACAGTTCCCTGGCCGCCTACACCGCAGAGGATGATATTCTTACGCATGCGATTCACCTCCCGTGATTGCTTTCACAGGGCAGAGCTGTTTGCAGAGCGTACAGCCGTTGCACTGGCCTGCATCCACAACCGCTTTTCCGTCCCTGAAACTCAGAGCAGGGCATCCGATTTCACGGATGCATTTTTTGCAGCCGATACAGGCGGCGGGATCAATCGTTACCTGTGCGGAGGAACGGAACAGTGCCACGCAGGGTGAGCGGAAAATGATTGCTTTGACACCGGGCAGGGCAGCAGTTTTCCGCACAGTTTCCACGGCAAGGGCGTGATCCAGGGGATCAACGGTCTCCACGGCAGAAACACCGATACCCCGGAGGATACTTTCAATGCTGATTTTCTCCACGACTTCACCCATCATAGTGTGCCCTGTGCCCGGGTGAGGCTGATGCCCTGTCATTGCCGTGGTGGAGTTGTCCAGGACAACCAGGGTAAACTCAGCCTGGTTATATACGGCATTGACCACTCCGGGCAGGGCAGACGCGAAGAAAGTGGAATCACCGACAAACGCAAAACAGGAGCGGTCTTTTTCAAGACGGTTCAGGCTCTGGGCGATACCGAGACCGGCACCCATGCAAAGGCAGGTATCGACCATGTCGAGCGGCATGGCGTTGCCAAGCGTATAGCAGCCGATATCGCCGCAGAAAGCAGTTTTCTGCCCTTTCATGGCCTGCTTGACCGCATAGAATGACGCGCGGTGCGGACAACCTGCGCACAGTACCGGCGGCCGCACCGGAAGGGGCGGGGGTTCTTCCGCCGGCTCGGCCGGGAGGTGAATATTCATAAAGGCAGCGACAGCAGCCTGTACACTGTCCCGGCTGTTTTCGCCGGAGAGGGGCATATGACCCGTCATTTTGCCGAGGATCCGTGTTTTCAGGCCATATTTACCGCAGATATAAATAAGTTCTTTTTCAATATAGGGATCAAGCTCTTCCACACAGAGTACTTCATCCAGCCCGGAAAGGAAGGTGACGGCCAGCTTTTCGGGGAAAGGGAAGGGCGTGGAGACTTTCAGCGTACGAAGGGCGCCCAATGAGGCGCGGGCTTCCATCACGTATGTATAACTGAAGCCGCCGGCAGCGATCCCCTTGCGGATGTCCTTGGGAAGGCCGGTTTCCTGCTCGATCCGGTTCAGGGGAGAATCGGAGAAAACATCATGCAGCAGGGCATTGCGTTCTTCGATCCTGCGGTGATTCGCGAAGGAAAGCCGGGGGAAGATCACCCAGCGGCTGCTGTCCTTCTCAAAGCCTTCGGGTTTGTGCACCGTATATTCTTCCGGATCCCTGATCCGGATGGAAGCATAACCATGGGACACCCGGGTGGTCGGGCGGAGAAATACGGGGGTCCGGTATTTTTCCGAGAAATCGAAAGCTTCCTGTACCATCCTGTAAGCCTCTTCGGCGGAGGAAGGATCGAACAGCGGAACTTTGGAAAAAGCGGCGAATGAGCGGGTGTCCTGTTCAGTCTGGGAGGAGATAGGCCCCGGATCGTCGGCCACCAGTACGACAAGGCCGCCTTTTACACCGATATACTCAAGGCACATCAGCGGATCGGACGCTACGTTCAGGCCCATCTGCTTCATTGTGACAAGGGCGCGCGCACCGGCATACGAGGCGCCGCCGGCCAGTTCCATTGCGACCTTTTCATTTACGGACCATTCAACGTATACGCTGCCATCGCGGCGCTTCGCCACGGTTTCCAGCACTTCGGTAGACGGCGTGCCGGGGTAGCCGCAGACAACGTTGACACCGGCGGCCAGCGCCCCAAGCGCGATGGCCTCGTTGCCCATCAGGAATTCATCGTGCATACGGTCACATCCTTCAGAATACTGCATGCAACTATACCATAAAACGAAGGGGTTTCGCCACAAAAAACCCCTGAAAAAACAATGCTGTGAAGGATTGGACAGGAAAGAAAAACGGATCAGTCAATCTGATCCGCAAAAATGATATCGTCCCGCAGGCGATACAGCGTCGCACCGCATTTTTTCAGGCAGAAGAAATCAACCCATTCGTCGATCTGCATGACGGAATCAAACAGTACTTTTCCGTAGCGCTGCCCGTTAATCCGTTTGCCGACGCGGTTGCTGTCCATGGAATGCACGGTATTGTCCGCCGGATCGTAATCTGAAATAAAGATTGCGCTGTGGGCGCCTTTTCCGCCGGAATAATCACCTGTCATCTGAAAGTAATCACCGCGCCTGACCTGCTTCATGAAATCCAGCGCCCGGGCACGGTTCTCTTCTTTGGTCTGGTTTGAATCATAGAGAAACTGGGCTGCCAGTTCAAAGGGATTGCCCCTGGAAGCGGGAATCTCTTCCCAGCAATAGCCGTAGGCATACGGCCTGCATTGCTTTTCCGGAAGATTGTTGGGGATCCTGAGTTCAACATCCGGAAACTCCGCCATCCTGTATTTGGCCCGGTTCTGCCGGAAAAGGTAAACGGTGAAATTCTTGCATACATAGATATCGCTTTTCAGGTAGGCTCGCTGGTATTTTCCGTCCGCTTTCTCGTACAGCTGCCTGCCCAGGGCAATGATGTCGTCAATGAAAGAAGCACGGGGGGAGATCTCGACGCTTACGGAAGGGGCAACCCCGGCGTCCCCGCCGCCGTTCATATCGACATCCTCAATTTCGATGCCTTCCGGGAATGCGGATTCAGAACAGGCGGGAATGGACAGCAGAAACAGAAACAGCACGGCAAGCAGAATGGACAGGAAATGCTTCATGGCTGCACCTCACATTCATATGGCAATCCGAACCACCACGTATTATATGCGAATCGGGTTGCAAATGCAAACCGCGCCGTTCGGCGGAGAAATAATTGCAAAGGTTTGCAATATGCTTATACATGCTGCCGGACCCAAAATACCCGCGGTTCAAAAAACGTTGTACGGACAAAATTGGTGTGACTTCTGGAAAGAAAATGAACAAATAATACAAATTTTCATATTGACATTCGTTTTCTGCTGCGTTATCATCATTTCGCAAACGATTGCATAATTTGCAAATTAGTGAAACCGGGTGGTAGGAATGGTCAGACTCAAAGATATCGCAGAAGCCTGCGGCGTATCGGTAGCGACGGTATCCAGGGCGCTGAACGGCTTGACCAACGAGAACAAGGAGCGCACAGCGCTGATCTGCCAGGCTGCCCGTGAAATGGGATACTATCCGAACGCGGCAGCGCGCACCCTGAAAACCAGCCGGTCAAGCAATATCGGCATTCTTTATGAAGACCGGATGAACCATGAGTATTTCAGTTCATTAATGGATGAGCTTCGTTCGGCAGCAGAGGATTGCGGATATGACCTGACACTGATTGGCAGGAGCGGCGGGAAGGGTACTGAAAGTTACTATGACCATGCGAGAAGGCGGAACCTGGACGGGGTTGTTGTCATCCAGGCGGATTTCGATTCCGCAAACGTCATTCGCCTGGCCAGCAGCGATATGCCCTCTGTCGTGATTGACCATGTATATGAAGGCTGCGACTGTGTCAGCAGCGATAACCGTGCAAGCATGGAACGGATTGTCAGGCATGTCGCCGCACACGGGCACCGGAACATTGCGTTTATCACGGGACAGCCGGGAGCTGTCAGCCAGGAAAGGCTGGCCGGGTTTTATAAAACCTGCGCGGAGCTGGGAATCCGCGTACCGGAAGGCTTTGTGCGCGAAGGAAGATTCCACGACCCGGAGGGATGCATCAGGATTGTCCGGGAACTGCTGAAGGGCGACGAGAAGCCCACATGCATCCTGTGCCCGGACGATTACAGCTGCCTCGGCGCCTTGTGGGCCCTGAAAGCAGAAGGAACCAGGATTCCCGATGAGCTGAGCCTTATTGGCTATGACGGTATCCGGATGACGAGGATGATCCAGCCGATGCTGACCACTTACAGGCAGAACACGGAGGCAATTGCCCGGGAAGCAATCAACCTGCTGACGGAGGCGATCGAGACGCCTGAAAAACACAAACCCCGCCAGATTACAGTGGAAGGCATGCTGCTGGAGGGGGATACACTGGGAGAGCTTTCCCGCTGAAAAGCGGAAGCGATAGAAAAGGTTTCAATAAAGGAACAAATATGAAGGAGGAAAAACCATGAAGAAAATCCTGTCTGTTATCCTGGGCCTGGCGCTGCTGGTCAGCCTGATGGGCGTCATTCCCGCTTCTGCCGAAGAAGCGGCTCCCGTTGAAGCATACATTATGTATGCGAGCGGCGACTGGAGCGTTTCTTACTGGAACGACGGTGCAGAGACGCCTGTTGTTGCGACAAAGGCCACAATTACCGGGGACGGAAGCTACACGGTAGGCCTTGATTTTACAGCCGCTGCCGAAAACGGCGTCGATACCGCTTTCAACGCGCTGGGTGTGAAGGGCGCGATCGAAGCCTTCCCCAAGATGTGCCTGAAAATTACCGCCATCCGCATCAACGGTGAACCGATCGAGTTTGCCAAAGGCTACACGAATGACGAAGACGGCGCGACCCGCATGAATATTTACAATGAATGGGTTACCGGCGTGCCTGCTGACGGACGTTCCTGGGACGGTGACACATCCGACGCTTCCGCAATTATGGTGGCAAAGGATGTTTTCACCGGCGTCAAGACGATGGAAGTCGACTTTGACGTAGTTACCCTGAAAGTGGACGCGGCAATTGTTTTTGCCAGCTCGGACTGGGCAGTTTCCTACTGGAATGACGGAGCCGAGAGCCCGGTTGCCGCGAAAAATGCAGACATCAAAGGCGAAGGAACCTATACCGTCGGTGTTGAATTCCCGGAAGGATTCAACGGGCTTGCTTTTGCCGCGGTGAAAATCAATAACGGCAACGTTGCTTATCCCGGGTACTTCATTGATGTGAAAGAAGTAAAAGTCAACGGCGAAGCCATCGAACTGAAAAAGGGATATACCTCTTCCGACGACAAAGTTGAAATGCGTTACAACCTGTATAATGAATGGGTTACTGATCTTCCCGCAGACGCGCGCCGCGCGGACGGAAACCTGGAAGGGGCTTCCCCCACCATCATTGACAATACGATCGAAGGAATCAAGAGTATTGAGGCAACCTTCGACTTTATCTACGGCGAACCCCCGGCTGAAGAATCCGAAACCATGACCGAGGAAGATGCCAAGGCACTGAAAGAAGCCGGTTTCCATGCCTTCATCGGCGTGCAGGGAAAGGATACATACGTTTTCCGCAATGCCTGGTATGACAGCTATGCGCTGAATGACGCAGAACATAACTACTTTGATCACCTGACAGGCTGGGGAAATCCGGATACGGAAGATAAAAGCGACAACCTTGGCGGCACTTTCACTGATGTTGAAATCAAGGGTAACGGCGAATACACAGTCAGCCTGACAACCGGCGAGAGGGGATTCACTTCCCTGGAAGGCGAAACAACCGCGTTCAACCTGCTGTTCGTTTCAACAGATATCCCCAACAAGCTGATGAACAGCGGTTTCCTGACCATCAGCGATGTCAAGACCAAGATCGGCAGCGGCGCCACGCAGGCAGGTGCTACCGTCAATACGGAAGAGGGCGACTATGTCAGGATCGATGTGATCAATACATATGCGCAGGCCGAAGATCCGTTCGGATACACTGTTCCCGGCCCGAATGAAACCATTGAAATCACCTTTACGGTCAGCGGCTGGTAATTGAGCTTTTAACCGGGGGAGCGTCCGTTCCGGGCGCTCCCCTGGTTATCCCGGAACCCTGGGGACAGACGCCGGACGGACGGCATTTGTCTTCAGGGCCCCGGGCAAGCAAAGCAGGGAGAGTGACACATTCGTGGAAGCAACTGTTCAGCGGAAGACACGGGCGGAGCAACTGCCCCCGGTTCAGCGGATATCGCTGTGGCTGTACCGGATCGCGGCGCTTGTTGCGGTGATGGCTGTCTTTTTTCCGCCGATGAATCCGGGAAGAATCAGCGAGAAGATCAATGAATCCGCCAGCCTGTTTACGACAGGCATCAGTTATGGGACCATCACCAACAGTATGGGGCGTATCCTTCGTTCCCAGTGGATCCGGAATGCCGATATAACCATGCTGATGATCGCCTGCTGCGTGGTGATGGCGGGCGTGATCCTGTGCGCAGCCGGTGCGTGCATGAGCCTGGGGAACAGGAAGATGCGCCGCAGAGGACTGCTGCTCCCGCTGGCCGGGGCACCGGTGATGGGTGCGGGTTTATTCCTGATTCACCGGACTTATGCTGGTATGCTGGCCCACGGGGAAGAAATCGGGAAGCTGGAGACCATCAGGATTATCCTTCCCGGCGGATTCACGGTTTTCTGTGTTTTTGCCGGCTTCCTGTTTTTGACTGCATTGACGGCGTTCCTGGCATCCGGCCGCGAGACGGACAAAGCCGCCCAGATGGAAATGGACGAGAAGTACCGCCTTTTCCTGATGATGCTGCCGGTGATCCTGCTGTCGTTTGTGTTCAGCTACCTGCCGATCTGGGGCTGGCGTTTCGCATTCTTCGACTATACACCGGGCGGGAATATCGGACCGGAGAATTATGTCGGATTCAGGTGGTTTTCCTTCCTGTTCAACGATCCGGCGAACGCAAAGGACCTGGTTCGGGTCCTGCGGAACACACTGGTCATGAGCGGCCTCGGCATCGCGACATCATGGCTGCCGATCGCGTTTGCCGTCCTGCTGGCAGAGGTGCGCAGCACCAAGTTCCAGCGCTTTGTCCAGACATTCACCACGATCCCGAACTTTATTTCGTGGGTACTGGTTTATGCCATTGCGATCTGCATTTTTTCCACGGACGGATTCATCAACAGTTTCCTGACGAATGTGATGCACGTATCCGGCGCCAATACCAACTACCTGCAGATCGCAGACCACACCTGGCTGAAAATGCTGCTGTGGGGCACCTGGAAAGGAATCGGCTGGAGCGCGATTATCTATATTGCCGGGATTGCCGGTATTGACCAGCAGCTGTATGAGGCGGCACGCGTGGACGGTGCGAACCGTTTCCGCTGTATCTGGCATATTACAATTCCGGGGCTGATGCCGACATATATGGTTATGCTCCTGATGAGTATCGGCGGAATCCTCAGCAACGGCATGGAGCAGTACCTGGTTTTTTCCAATGCCATGAACAAGGATGTTATCGAAGTCCTGGACCTGTACGTGTATAACATCGGCATCGGGCAGAACCAGATTTCCCTGAGTACAGTCGTCGGCGTGTCCAAGTCACTGGTCGGCATTGCCTTGCTCTTCACCGCCAACGGCATTTCCAAAGCCATTCGCGGCGAGAGCATCATATAAGGAGGAATGTGCTGTGAAAAAGAAAGAAAAAGCGGCTTCCCTCCATATCAGGCGTACGGCAGGAGACTGGATTTTTGATACAGCAGTGGTGGTATTCTTCTGCGTGTTTACATTCATCTGTGTTTTCCCGTTCTACTACCTGCTGATCAATACGATTTCAGATAACGATCTTGTAACCAGCGGACGGGTCAACTTCTTTCCGCTGGTCAAGGACGCGGCGGGGCAGGCTGTTTTCGGCGCGCATTTCAGCAATTATTCCGCGCTGCGGAATGTACAGGACCTGGGAAGCAGCGTGTTTGTTACGGTTGCGCGGACCATCCTCGGTACAGCGCTGATGGTGATTACGTCAGCCTGGGCCGGATACCTTGTTACCAAACAAAAAATGTGGAAGCGCTCCTTCTGGTACCGCTTCCTGGTGGTGACCATGTATTTCAACGCGGGGCTGGTTCCATGGTACATGAATATGCTGATGATGGGGCTGACGGATAATTTCCTGGCGTATATTATTCCCGGCATGGTTGCTCCTTACAACATTATCCTGGTGAAAACATATATCGAATCCATACCGTCTTCCCTGGAGGAAAGCGCGGTGATAGACGGAGCATCTACCGTGACCGTCTGGCGGAAGATCATCCTGCCGCTTTCCATTCCGATCCTGGCTACGATTGCGATTTTCGGCGCGGTAGGAAACTGGAATTCCTTCCAGGATTCCCTGCTGCTGATGAATAACCGGCCGGATTTGTACACGCTGCAGCACAGGCTGTACATCTATCTGAATTCATCAAGCAACCTTGGCGCGATGATGAGCCAGGGCGGAACCATCAGCGAACAGGCGGCACAGAGCATGCTGAACCAGCGCGTCATCCAGTATACGGTTTCCATGGTCAGCATCATACCGATCCTGATGGTTTACCCGTTCATGCAGCGCTATTTTGTAAAGGGCATCATGCTGGGCGCGGTCAAAGGATGACGCAGCTGCCGGCATTCCGCGGAAAAAAACAGCAAGGAGGATTTTACACATGAAAAAGGTTCTGGCGACCCTGCTGGCATTGTTGCTGGCCGTTTCTGCGATGGGCGGGTGGATTTCCGCAGCAGCTGAAGACGAAACCATCTATGACAAACTTGCGGAGATCGGTGTATATGACGGGGAACCGATTACCATCAATGTCTACAGCCAGCTGGCAAACTACAGCGGCCTGCAGGCCCACTGGAGCGCGGACCTGCTGCTGGACATGTTCAATGTAAAGATCAATATTATCCCTGATTCCGACGGTACTTACGCGACCCGGATGGAGAGCAAGAACCTCGGTGATATCGTCGTGTGGGGCGCGGACGGAGAGGACTATAAAAAGGCGGTTGAAGCAGGCTTGCTGCTGGACTGGGAAGAAGACGGCCTGTGCGAAGAATATGCGCCTTACGTCTGGGAGCATTACCAGACGGCGCTGAATTCCAACCGTGCCAAGAGCGGGGACGGCAAAATCCACGGCTTCGGCCACAATGTTGCGCTGACTGCGGGCAGCCATGAAACCTTCTTCTACACCTGGGACCTGCGGTGGGACCTGTATAAGGAACTGGGTTATCCCCAGGTCAAGGACCTGGATGGACTGATTGACCTTTTCAAGCAGATGAAGGAAATCTGCCCGAAAGACGAACAGGGAAACCCGACCTATGCCGTTTCCCTATGGCCGGACTGGGACGGCAATATGGTCATGTACGTTAAATCCCTTGCGACGGCTTATTTCGGATGGGATGAGTTTGAACAGGGCCTGATCAGCACGGAGACCGGTGAATTCCAGGGGTGCCTGGAACCGGACGGCATGTATCTGCAGATGCTGAAGTTCTTCAACCGGCTTTACCGCGAAGGCCTGCTGGATCCCGATTCCATCAGCAATACCTATGATAAAATGAGCGAAAAGGTAAAAGCCGGCGGCACCTTCTGGAGCATCTTCAACTTTGCAGGATCCTCCACGTACAACACAACCGAGCACATGGCGGATGGGAAGTTCATGGGCACGATGGTGCCCGAAGAAGCAACCCCGATTTGCTATGGCTCATCCACAGCCGGCGGCAACCGCCTCTGGACAATCGGAGCGGACGCAGAATACCCGGAGCTTTGCCTGGCAGTCATCGACTACCTTGCGACCCCGGAAGGCAGCCTGACCATGTGGTACGGACCGAAAGGGCTGACCTGGGATTATGACGAGGAAGGCGGCACATATTTCACAGAGCTCGGGAAACTGACCAACAAGGATCCGAAACACGACATGACGGGCACTACGCTGATCGGTCCGCGCACCGGAAAAGAATATCCGCAGTCCGGCACATACAATGACGGCGCTTTGCAGATCAACAATACGACCCTGACCAGCAGCCAGCTGAATCCCGACAGCAAAAAACAGGAAACTTTTGACCGGGAAGGCTGGGTCAGCGAAGTCAACAGCGCGCTGACGCCTATACAGGAGGACTGGTGCGCCTGGTCCGGGTATGACACCCTGCAGCAGTATATGGACCACCATCCTTACAAGCTGATGCTTTCCAGGGGCAATTATGCACCCGGCGAGATGGATTCCGAGCTGAAGGCCAAGAGCAAGATGATTATGACCTCTGTGAAGACATACAGCTGGCGGGCAATTTATGCCAAGGCGGATGCCGAATTCGATTTCCATGTGAATACCATGATCAAAGAATGCAAGGCTAACCGTTACGACGATTATGTGAAGTGGTGCGAGGAAGAAGCTGCCAAGTGCTGGGCCGCACAGCAGGAACAGCTGGGCAAGTAAGCTCTTTCAGGCCCGATATGAAATGGTCCCCTTCCGATACAGGGGACCATTTCAAAGGAGATGGAGGAAACCAATATATGAAGAAAATCACATGCATTCTGGCTGCCGCCGTCATGCTGCTCTGCGGAATGACCGCCCTGGCGGAAACTGCACCGGCGGGCACGGACAATCAGCTGCCGGCTGACCTGACAGCACTGACCGCGGTGGAGATGACCCGCCTGATGGGAAACGGCATCAACCTTGGAAACACGATGGAAGCATGCGACAACTCCAACAGGGGAGGAAACACGACAGACGATCCCGGCCATTACGAAACGCTGTGGGGACAACCGGTAACCTCCGGGGAGATGCTGAGGGCAATGAAGGCGGCCGGGTTCGATACAATCCGGATCCCGGTGGCCTGGATGACAAACGCGACCCACCTGAACAAGGGCGATTACACGATTTCCGCGAAGTATATCAGCCGTGTGGAGGAGATCGTAAACTACGCGCTGGATGCCGGCTTGTTTGTTATCGTGAACGACCACTGGGACGGCGGATGGTGGGGCATGTTCGGATCGGATACGGAGTCGACCAGAAGCCTGGCCATGGAAGCGTATACCGGGATGTGGAAGCAGATCGCGGAGCACTTCGCAGACTATGACGCCCGCCTGATTTTTGAGAGCGCCAATGAAGAACTGGGGGACAGCCTCGACCAGAATTCCGCGCTCTACTGCCAGGATTCCACCACACACAAGCTGACGGCCAACGAACGCTACGAGCTGGCAAACCTGATTAACCAGTCTTTTGTGGACACAGTGCGCGCCTGCGGCGGACACAACACCGAACGCTTTCTGCTGATCGCCGGGTACAATACGAATATCGATTACACTTTTGACAATCGCTTTAAAATGCCAAAGGACACCGCAGAAAACAAACTGATGGTATCCGTACATTATTATGATCCCTGGAGCTACTGCGGCGCGTCTTCCGCAAAGGGCGCATCCCTCTGGGGAAACCAGAAGGATTTCGCAGGCATGTATGCAACACTGAGCAAACTGAAGAAGTTCACAGCAGCAGGCTACGGTGTCGTGATTGGTGAATATGGAGCATTGCCGGGAAGTGACGGCGTGATGAAGAAAAACGCGCCTGCATACCATAAAGCCTTCCTTGATTGCTGTGACGCGCTGGACCTGACCAGCTGCCTGTGGGATTGCAGCGGGTTCTTTATCCGCAGGGAACTGAAAATCGCAGAGGAAGAAATGGCAGCGGTGTATTCCGGCAGGAATGCCGCATCTGAGACCGGAAAGGATTATGCAGAGATCGCGGCCGCAGGGAAAGCAGCTTTTGACGCTGCGGCGGAGGCTGCTCCCGAAACGCTTTCGGAATACGCCCTGCAGGTGGCGGAAGGGGACAGCGTCGCGTGGATTATGTTCAGCGGCGGAGACTGGGGTGCAAGCTACAGCGTCGGTGACGTTTATACACCTGACAGCATTACTGCCGGAATTGTTCCGACGGATGCGGAGATCAAAGGCCCCGGTACCTATACAGTGGCGCTGGATTTTACCGGTATGGAGGCGGGCTTTGCGAACAGTACAGCCTTCTGCGCGATCGGCATTTCCAACGGCGAAATCAATTTCCCCGGTTACTGCATCATGATCACCAGCCTGAAAGTGAACGGGGAAAACGTGAAGCTGAACGGCAGGAATTATACCTGTTCGGACAACGGGATATGTACCCGGACAAACCTGTATAACCAGTGGGTTACGGACATGGTGAGCGAGCGGGAACGCGCCAGGGTACTCGTCGGGGACTTTACCGGGATTTCATCGATGCTCCTGGATCCCGAAGCACCGGAAATGCAAAAAATCAGGACACTGGAAGTAACGTTCCGTTATGATCTGAGGAAATAAAGCGAATGGCCGGGGCGCTTCACATGCGCTCCGGCCATTTTTCCGTCCGTGCATTTCCGAGCTGAACCGCTCCGTTTGTGCCGCACGGCGGCGCAGCGGGGACCGCCGGCGGGGAATGCTTCAGCGGCCGACCTTCCGGGCAGTTTTCGTTTCGTACATCAGGATATCCGCCTCCCGGACGCAATCGTCCAGGGGACGCTTGTCCTGCCGCTTTGACAGGACGCATCCAATGGAAAGACCGAGCCTGAAGGGCTTGCCGGATACATTGTTATACTTATCGGCAGAGGCAAGGATCTGGTCGTCCAGGTCAGGCTTGTCGCCGCCTGCGATCACAACGAATTCGTCCCCGCCGTAACGCATGATAAAGTCATCTTCATCGCAATTCTCGTTCAGAATCTGCGCAACGGCTTTCAGCGCGGTATCGCCGGCGTCATGGCCGTACTCATCGTTGATGACCTTCATATCATCCATATCCGTAAAGAGTACGAGCACACTGCCGTATTTCCGCATCAGGCGGGTATAGGTTTCATTGGCATAGCGCTCATAGCCGAAACGGTTATACAGTCCGGTCAGCCCATCGTGGACATAGAGGTCACTGAGCATTTCATTGAAACGGCGGAGGAGCTCTTTTTTCCGGATGTTTTCAATGGCAATTTCGAGAAAGTTGAAGATGCTTTCGTGCAGGTTCATCTTCGCAGCTTCACTGATCCCGTCCAGTGCGATATAGCCGATGGAATAAGTATTGTAATGCAGGGGATAAAAGATCAGGAAACGCTCCTTGGACAGGTAAGGTTCCGGAAGGAGCTGCCGGGTCGGGAAACGGATGTAGTTGCGGCTGGCAAGCACCATTTCAGCGCCGTAGCTTTCGGAATCCTGCGTCCATTCGGCTTTTTCATAATTATCAAAATAGTAATCGTTGAAACACAGGAAGATATCATGGCATCCGAAAATAGCCCGGTTGTGGAGAACGGCAGTGGTCAGATCACGCAAATTGCTCGCTTCGAAAAGCTCTTCAGCCAGCTGTCCCTGCAAAAGATAAAAGGAGCGGAGAAAACGGGTCTGCTGGAAAGTCCGTTCACGGATGGCACCGGATTCTGTATCGTCATTGCAGCCGCAGGAAGCGGAGGCAACGATTTCTGCGCTGATCTGGACAGTGGAGGGGACACGTTTGCCATCTATCATTTCGATGAGCGTTTCCATTGCACTGTAATTGACGCGGCGGTAATCGCAGAAAACAGTGGAAAGGCGGGGACAGGACAACTGTGCACTGTCCAGGTTGTCATAGCCTGTAACGATGACATCCGCGGGCACCTGTATGCCGGATTCCTGCAGAGTTTCCAGCATGCCCAGCGCCATTTCATCGTTGGCACAGATGAAAGCATCCGGCAGGGGAAGCTCATCCTGGAGCCATTGCCTGGCAGTTTCCGAACCCTCTGACGTTCGCCAGGTTTTTTCAAGGATCTGGATGTTTTCAGAAGGAATATCGTTTTCCCGGCAGGCGTCAAGAAAACCGTCAAGGCGATCCTTCGCTTCCGGACAATCATTCTGAAGATTGCCTGTCAGGTAAACCAGCCGCCTGGCGTGATGTTCCCGGATCACGTGACTTGCAATATCGCGCTGCGCTGTACGGTTGTCGTGGTTGATAAGCACACAGCCGGGAAGGGGGCAGCCGATGGAAACGGCAGGTATACCGGCCTGGTCGATCCTGCGTACAAGCTCTTCGCGGACAGGCGGATAGATAATCTGGTTGCCGAGGATCACCGCGCCGTCAAATCCGCTCAGGTCCGGAAGCGTAAAGATGCGGTATTCACTCTTGTCCTTGGAATTGCCCAGGTCCTTTCCGAAACAGTCAAAAATACGGAGCAGGACATTCCTGTGGGTATCCGTATACTGTTTCAGGCCATGAAGCGTCTGATCGACAAGTTCGTAATTCCAGTCGACAGCGAAATATGCGATCTTGTACATTCTTCCTGCCACAAATAAGGCCCCTTTTTCAACGAATCAAAATTTTATACCATTTTACGTGCTTCCGCGTTTATTGTCAAATCATGACAGCGGAATGCGCCTTTGCTTTCTGGCAGCGGAATGTGCCTTTACTTTCCAATTGTTGTCTGATAGAATAATGAAGGGATAGCCTGCCGGTATGCAGGATAAAAACCAGCAAAATAGCCGCATAGCGGCAGGATCGGGAAAGGAGTCGGGAAGACTGTGAGAAACACTTTTCGCGGCGGCGTTCATCCGGCGGAACGCAAGGAACTGAGCCGGGACGCCCGCCTGCGCCTGTATGATCCGAAGGGGGAAATGGTATTCCCGCTGCAGCAGCACATCGGGAAACCCGCAAAAGCCATCGTCCAGAAGGGAGACCCGGTACTTGTCGGCCAGAAGATCGCGGAAGCAGACGGATTTGTTTCTGCGCATATTTATTCAAGCTGCTCCGGAAAGGTGAAAGCGATTGAAAAAAGGAGGGTCCTCTCCGGCGGTTTTGCTGAATGCATTGTGATCGACAATGACGGGCTTTTCACCCCGGCTGCTGATTATTCCGTCCGTGACAGTGAAGGGAACCTTTCCGCCAACGAGATTGTCCAGCGGGTGCAGGAAGCGGGTGTCGTCGGACTGGGCGGCGCCGGATTTCCCACACATGTCAAGCTTAAGCCGAAAGATCCGGACGCCATTGAGTATGTGATTGCGAACGGCGCGGAATGTGAACCGTACCTGACCTGCAACGACCAGCTGATGCGTACCCATGCACCGGCCATTGTGGAAGGGCTGGAACTGGTGCTTCACCTGTTCCCGAACGCAGAAGGCGTTATCTGTATCGAAGACAATAAACCCGAAGCGATCCACGCGATGGAGATTGCTGCGTCGGGGAAGCAGCGGATCAGCGTTCAAACGATGATCACCAAGTATCCACAGGGCGGCGAGCGCAGCCTGATCCAGGCAGTGACGGGGATTGACTTTCCGATCAGCAAGCTGCCGGCGGATGTCGGATGCATCGTGCAGAACGTCGGCACCCTGTACGCAATCCAGCGCGCGGTACTGTACCATGAACCGCTGTTCAGCCAGTGCTTTACGGTGACCGGTGAGGCGGTAAGCGAACCGGCAAACTTTTTCGTACGGGTCGGCACGTCCTACGCGGAACTGCTGGAAGCCTGCGGCGGCGTGAAACCCGGCATGACGGTCGCAAAGGCGCTGGCAGGCGGCCCGATGATGGGCGTTGCCATGGGCAGCCTGGAAGTGCCTGTCCAGAAACAGAACAACGGACTGACATTGCTGGCAGAAGACCCTGTGGAACAGGCGGAAAAACTGATGACTGCCTGCCTGCACTGCGGGCGGTGCACAACCGTTTGCCCGGTAGGCCTCATGCCGCAGCTGATGGCGGATGCTGCGATCGCGGGGGATCTCGAACGGTATGAAAAGAAACTGTATGGCCTGGAATGCATCCAGTGCGGCAGCTGCACGGTGGCGTGCCCGGCAAAACGCCCGCTGATGCAGACCTTCAAACAGGCCAAGGCCGAGATCCAGGAAAAGAAAAAACGTGAAGGAGGCGGCCAGAAATGAACGGAATGCTGAATATCTCTTCCGCCCCCCATACACGGGACAGATGGACAACACCGTATATCATGCGGATGGTATTGCTGAGCCTGCTGCCGGCTACCACCGTCGGCATCCTGGTGAATGGATGGAATGCTTTCGGGATTGTGGCGCTCGCGGTCGTTTCCGCGGTTGCCTGTGAATGGGTATTTAACAAGATCTGCCATAAACCGGATACCATTTGGGACGGCAGCGCGGCGGTTACCGGCCTGCTGCTGGCCCTGTCGCTTGGACCGCAGACGCCCCTGTATATCCCTGTTATCGGATCTGTTTTCGCAATCGTGGTATGCAAGGGATGCTTCGGCGGCCTGGGCAAGAACTTCATCAACCCGGCGCTGGCAGCAAGGTGTTTCCTGCTGATTTCATTTGCCAATGCCATGGCGATCAAACC
Organism: uncultured Clostridia bacterium; assembly: GCA_946527725.1. GTDB lineage: Bacteria > Bacillota > Clostridia > Christensenellales > Aristaeellaceae > Aristaeella. The sequence continues at coordinate 2,414 of CAMMYM010000021.1, read as the reverse complement.
TGCCGTTGATGCAGTGGCTTCGGCCACGCCGGTAGGCGCGCTGAAAGCATTTGAACAGGTTGATATCACAAAAATGTTCCTGGGTACAGCGGACGGCGTCATCGGCGGTTCCATCCTGGCCCTGCTTGTAGGCGGCCTGCTGCTGTGGAGCCTGGACATTATCCACGGGCAGATCTGCTTCTCCGTACTGATCGGGTTTACACTGCTGATCGGCCTGTTCGGCGGGGAAGGATTTGAACCCCGCTTCCTGCTTGCACACCTGTGCGGCGGCGGGGTGGTGATGGGCGCATTCTTCATGGCGACAGACTATGTGACCAGTCCGGTAAGCCGGCTGGGGCAGTTCATCTACGGCTGCCTGATCGGCGTGCTGGGCGGTGTTTTCCGCCTGTGGGGCAACACAGCGGACTCTTTCAGCTACGCGATCATCATCGGCAATGTATGCACTCCGCTGATCGACACTTACATCGTCCAGAAACCGCTTGCCTACCGGAAGATCGGAAAAACCCGCCGCGTGAAGCGCGAACCGTTCCGGATTCCGAGGCCGGTGATCGCCCTGACGATTATCGCAGCTTTGGCAGGATTGGCGCTGAGCGGTGTTTATTCCGTGACCAAATCCACGATCGAGGAACAGGAACTGACCAAGGAAACGGAAGCCTACAAGGCGGTTTATCCTGACGCGGCCTCCTTCGCTGTCGCGGAAGAGGCGCAAGGCACGATTGCGGCGATGGAAGGAAATACAACACGGGTTAACAAGGCATATGCCGCCAAGGATGCGAACGGGAACACGATCGGCTACGCACTGAACGTGACTTCCAAGGGATTCGGCGGAAATGTGACCTTGGCCATGGGCCTGACGGCAGACGGAAAGATCACCGGCATTTCATTTACGGAACTGAGCGAGACAGCCGGCCTGGGGATGAAGGCGGACGAACCCGCATTTAAGGAACAGTTCGCCGGAAAAGGCGGCAAGCTCAGCCTGGTGAAGGGTGAAGCCGGCGGAGAACAGGAGATCAGCGCCATCACCGGTGCATCGGTAACCTCCAATGCCGTCATTAGCGCGGTGAATGCCGGCCTTGACCTGTACGCGACCGTGCTGAAGGGAGGCAACTGATATGAAGAAATATATGGAGCGCCTCTGGAACGGCCTGATCAAGGAAAACCCGGTGCTTGTGCTGATGCTGGGCATGTGCCCGGCACTGGCGGTATCGACCCAGGCAGCCAACGGTATCGGCATGGGCCTGAGCACGCTGGCAGTGCTGGTGCTGAGCAACCTGGTGATCAGCTGCCTGCGGAAGGTTATTCCGGACCAGGTCCGGCTTCCCGCCTACATTGTCATTGTTGCCAGCCTGGTGACGGTGACGGAGCTTCTGATTAAAGCGTACCTGCCCTCGCTGTATGAGGAGCTTGGCATTTACATTCCCCTGATCGTTGTGAACTGCATCATCCTGGGCCGGGCGGAAGCCTATGCCAACAAGCATACGCCGCTGCTTTCCGTGATGGACGGTATCGGCATGGGACTCGGATTCACGGTGGCGCTGACAATTGCCGGTGCGATCCGCGAGATCCTGGGGACCGGCAAAGTCTTTGGAGCGCAGCTGCTGCCGGAAGGATTCGGCATGACGATCTTCATTCAGCCTCCGGGAGCTTTCCTGGTGTTTGCGCTGATTATCGCGATTATGAACGCAATCGGTATCAAGACGCGGCAGCGGAAGCTGGTGGAGAGCGGATGCGACGGAAACTGCAGCCTGTGCGTTTCCGCGGGTAGCTGCGAGACAAAGCCGGAGGAACAAAAGGGAAAAGAAACCGAAAAAGCCGACAAGGCTGATGCGAAAGGAGGAGAGCAGAAATGAAGAGCCTGATTATGATCATTATTGCCGGCGCACTGATCAACAACGTCGTCCTGAACCAGTTCCTGGGCATCTGCTCTTTCCTCGGCGTCAGTAAGCAGATGAAAGCTTCCATCAGCCTGGGCGGCGCGGTCATCTTCGTGATTACAATCGCCTCCGCTGTGGCGAGCCTGCTTTATGATTATGTGCTGAAGCCCCTTGGAATGGATTTCATGAAGACTATTATCTTCATCCTCGTAATCGCTGCGCTGGTGCAGATTGTCGAGATGTTCCTGAAAAAGAAATCCCCGGCAGTTTACAAAGCGCTGGGTATTTACCTGCCGCTGATTACCACCAACTGCGCGGTGCTGGGCGTTGCCCTGACGAATGTGCAGGACGGATTCAATTTCATTGAGTGTGTCGCCAGCGGATTCGGGACTGCCCTGGGCTACACTATCGCCATCATCCTGCTGGCGGGTATTCGCAGCAGGATCAACGAAAAGGACCTTCCGGCACCGCTGCGGGGAGCGCCTATCGTGATGATCGCCGCCGCCCTGATGTCCATCGCGTTTATGGGCTTCGGCGGAC